>JAYTGA010000021.1:0-23768 GCA_043733905.1 Segetibacter sp. | reverse complement strand
TAAACTACATCCCGGCCATGACATTGTTTATATTTTTTTCCGCTACCACAAGGGCATGGGTCATTTCTTCCAATCTTAGGGCCTACGACTATAGGCTGCTGTTTTACAGCAGTTGTATTTGGTTCAGAAAAGTAGTCGTTTTGGTTGGCTGCATAATCATCTCCACGCTCATCAATTTCTTCTTTGTTGATACTCATTTTGCTCATGTCAGTCTTTTGCTGACGACCTTCCTTAATTGTAGGTGGACGATTGCCCTGCTGCTCTTCTTCCACGGCAATGTGGGCATGACAAAGAAATGAAACAATGTCAGAATTAATCTGCTCATCCAGCTTTTTAAACAAGCCAAACGCTTCCATTTTATAAATCACCAACGGGTCTTTTTGCTCGTAGGAAGCCGTCTGCACACTCTGTTTCAAATCGTCCATTGCACGAAGGTGTTCTTTCCACGCATCGTCTATCATGCTCAGTGCTATGTTGCGTTCCAGTGTGTTGCTCAGTTCGCTGCCATTGCTCTCCAGAGTTTTGTCAAGATTAGTCAAAACCTGCATCATTCTGCGGCCATCAGTAAACGGCACAACCACGTTTTCAATGTGTTTGCCCTGTTGACGGATGTTGGTAAACACGGGCACTGCATTCACACCAAGTTCAGACGTTCTTTGGTGATAATGGGCAATCGCTTCTTCGTATAATTGTTGTGTAAGTTGCTGTTCATTTCCTTTGCTTAATTCTTCTTCTGAAATGTTGGATTCAATGCCAAAATTAATGATGACTAAGCGTTTGAAACTTTCATAATTGCTTTCATGCCGGAAGTCTTTAACGAGTTTATCGGCTACAGAATAAAAGCCATTGTCCAGGTCAAGCGCAAGCCTGTCTCCAAACAAGGCGTGGCTACGTTTGGTATAAACAACTGTCCGCTGCTTGTTCATTACATCATCATATTCCAGCAACCTTTTGCGGATGCCAAAGTTGTTTTCCTCCACTTTGCGTTGTGCCCTTTCAATGCTTTTGGTAATCATGCTATGCTGAATAACCTCACCTTCTTTGTATCCGGCAAAGTCCATCACCTTGGCAATTCTTTCGCTGCCAAACATACGCATCAGGTCATCCTCCAGCGACACAAAAAACATAGATGAACCCGGATCTCCCTGCCGACCGGCACGACCACGCAACTGCCTGTCCACACGACGACTTTCGTGTCTTTCAGTACCGAGGATAGCCAATCCGCCAGCTTCTTTCACACCGGGCCCCAGCTTAATATCCGTACCGCGACCAGCCATGTTGGTAGCAATGGTCACATTGCCCGGCAAACCCGCTTCGGCCACCACTTGTGCTTCCCTTGCGTGTTGCTTTGCGTTAAGCACATTGTGCGGAATCCCTTTTTGTTTCAGGATGCGGCTTAGCAATTCGCTCACCTCCACACTGGTAGTACCCACCAGGCTTGGGCGGCCAGCATTGCGCTGTTTTTCTATTTCGTCAATAATGGCTTTGTATTTTTCCTTCTTGGTTTTGAACACCAAATCCTGGTCATCTTTTCTAATGGCAGGAATATTGGTCGGCACATTCACCACGTCCAGTTTATAAATGTCCCAGAACTCAGCAGCTTCGGTTTCGGCAGTACCCGTCATGCCCGCCAGCTTGTGATACATACGGAAATAATTCTGTAATGTAACCGTGGCGTAGGTTTGCGTAGCTGCTTCAATCTTTACATTTTCTTTCGCCTCAATGGCCTGGTGCAATCCATCGCTGTAGCGGCGGCCTTCCATGATACGGCCTGTTTGTTCATCCACTATTTTCACAGCTCCGTCTATCACCACATATTCCACATCATTTTCAAACAAAGTATATGCTTTCAGCAACTGCTGCACAGTGTGAATCCTGTCTGCTTTCAGCGAATAATCAGTAAGAATAACTTCTTTTTGCTGAAGCTTTTCTTCAGGGTTTAAAGCCATGTTTGTATCAATAGCATTCAGGTGAATGCTAATGTCTGGCAGTATAAAGAAATGAGGGTCTTCGCCTGATTTTGTAATCATCTGGATACCTTTCTCGGTCAGGTCAACTGAGTTGTTCTTTTCATCAATGTAAAAGAACAATTCCGTATCCACTTTCGGCATTTCCTTTTGCTGGTCGGCTAAGTAATAATTTTCTGTTTTCTGCAACCTTGTACGCACACCCGACTCACTCAAAAACTTAATCAAAGCACCGGTCTTGGGCAAACCACGGTGCGCTCTCATCAATGCCAGTCCGCCATCTTTGGGGTCATCATTGCCTTCGGCAATTTTCTTTTTGGCTTCTATTAAAAACTGGTTAGTTACCCGTTTTTGCGCCTCCACCAACTGGTGTACACGCGGTTTCAAAGCCTCATATTCCTGCTGATTGCCACGGGGTACCGGACCACTGATGATAAGCGGGGTACGGGCATCATCAATCAATACACTATCCACCTCATCCACCATAGCAAAGTGGTGTTTGCGCTGCACCATTTCATCTGGTGTATGCACCATGTTATCCCGCAAATAATCAAAACCAAATTCGTTGTTGGTGCCGTATGTAATGTCCGCCTGGTAAGCATTCCGGCGTTCGTTGGTATTGGGTTGATGCTTGTCTATACAATCCACCCGCAGGCCGAGAAATTCAAACAGCGGGCCATTCCACTCACTGTCACGTTTGGCTAAGTAGTCGTTCACAGTCACAATGTGTACACCTTCGCCTGCAAGGGCATTCAGGTAGGCGGGCAAGGTAGAGACAAGGGTTTTACCTTCACCGGTTGCCATTTCGGCAATTTTGCCCTGGTGCAGCACGGAACCGCCTATCAACTGTACGTCATAATGCACCATGTTCCAGATCACCTCAAGGCCATGTGCATTCCATTTGTTACTGAAAGTGGCCGTATCGCCTTCTATGTTTATGTGCTGTCTTTGCAAGGCCAGTTGCCGGTCAAGCTCAGTAGCCTTCACGGTTATTTCGTCATTTTCTTTCAATCGCCTTGCAGCATCCTTCACTACGGCAAAAGCCTCCGGCTGAATTTCTACAAGGATCTCCTCAATTTTTTCATCACGCTTTTTCGACAATTTATCTATCTGCTGATAAATGGCATCCCTACCGCCAATGTCCTCCGTTGGCAACGCCTCTGCATCATTTTTCAGGTTCTCAATCTCAGTATCCGTTTCGTTCAAATGCGCCTGGATACGCTGTTTAAATTCTGCTGTTTTACTTCGCAGTTCATCGTGGCTAAGAGACTGGTACTGTTGAAAAAATTGGTTGGTCTGATCCACAATCGGCATCAGCACCTTCACATCCTTTTGCGACTTGCTGCCGCCAAATAATTTTGATATAAAACCTATCATAAAAAGTGTATAATCTGGTAAAAATATTTTAGGATGGCAAAAGTAATGCTATGAATCGGGATTAGCCAATTTGGCAGGGGGGCGGGGGAATTTTAAGATATAACCAACCAGGCGGAAAAATCTTTAGTAATTCCAATCTCGAACCCTATTATATAATTTTTCTAATTTATTTATTAGATTCGGATGAAATTGACTCATACTAACATTGTTTTCTTCCCAAAGTTTGATTCTCCTAAATGCCTTTTCGACTTTATTATCTTTGGAATCATGTTTACAGTTAGGGTGATATTTCCATGTTTTTTCAGTTTGTTTTAAACAATACATTTCAATAGTTGCCAAATCGGTATCACACCAATAATTATCATCCCCCAATGTTTCTTTAAATATTTTTTTCGCATCTTCAAATGTAGAATTCGGTTTCTCACAACCTTTTTCTCTGTCACTATCAGTTATGAGAAAATTATTAGTATTTATTTTGAGTAAATTAACTAATTCATTTTTTGCATTTCCGTTTCCTTCATTCACGAATAAATATGTCAATAAAGCACCTCCATACATTGAAAATTCATAGTCAATTCCTTTAAAAAACTGAATAAGATTGTTTTCCTTGGCATATAATTCTAACCATTTTTGAATGTAAATAATATCACTAGGCCCTTCCACCCAAATTATACCATTTGCTTGTAACAAATCAGAACCTTTACTACCAAGATTTGACAAAATTTGCGCATACTCTTTCTCAATTTTTCTTATTTTAGAAAAATGCTGTTCAAAGGGTTGATGTTTTTTAATTTTCTTAAAATCCATAAAGCCTTCTACCGTTTCTTCCGAAAGTGAAAATTCATAAATAGAACCACTATTTCCTAATTCAGTAAACTCATTAATAAAAATGGGAGAATGCGAAGCAATGAATAATTGATTTATTGCCTCATATTTAAGGTCACTTTGCAGATCTTTATTTTTTATGTGAGTATCTACATCTTGACAAATAAATTCTTCTCGCTGATTTTTAGAGGGTTTGTTTTTACAAATCAACCATATAAAAAAATAAAGAAATTTCCTAACACTTCGAGGCTCTAAATGTAATTCAGGTTCATCTAAAAGAAGAACACTTGAATTGAAAAAATCCTGAACAAATATTTTCACAAATTGAAGAATTCCAGTTGGCAATGCACTAATTCTAAACTCAATTTCATCTTCTGCACCTGGATTTTTGTTTTGCGTAAACTTACCATTTCCTAAAAATTTGATTTGTTTGTCAAATATGTAATAAACACCAAAATTTAGGAGGTTAATTAAGTCTGAATTCTTTATGTTATTGAAATTAATTTGAGCCTCGACAGTTGGAAAATCGCATTTTATGTAAGTTATCTGTTTTTTAAAAAGCGTTATGTCACCTTGAACATAATGAAGCACAACTTCATCGCCCTTATACTTTATAATTTCTTTTTTAAAACCTTTACCGTCCAAATTGATATAATACTCTATTTCTAAATGCCCGCTTTTCAGTGTCATTCTGCTTTCAGTATTTCTGAATTTGTCTGAATTATATATTTGAGGTTGAAAGGTATTATGAACCGGACATCTGATAAATTCAACAGGTAATTCTTTTAATATTTTAAAAACATTAGTCTTACCAGTTCCGTTTTTTCCAATTAATAAATTGTAATCACCCAAGTCTTTTAATTCTTGAGGTGTTCCGAATGATAATAATTTTGAGATTTTGATTTGTTTAATTTTCATTTGCTCTTCACTCCTTTAAGTTTAGCGACGCTAATTTAAATGTAAAAATTAAAAGCGGGATTTCCCAATGAAAAATCGGGACAAGTTGTGCTTTGTAAAGTTATGAAATTCAGGCAGTCAATTATTTTTTATTCAATCTACCAGATTTCTCATAAACATCAAGAATAGCTGCTAATGTTGGTATTAACAATATTATAAAGTAGCATAAAAATTTATCATTAAATTTGCGAAAACTTAAAAAACTTAAACCTCCGCATATTAAAATGAACAACAAGATATGGATTGTAATCTCTTTTGCCTTCGACTTTATTTTTGAATTTTTTAGTGGTGAATGTTTTTCCAAATAATTCTTTGCAAAAGTGTACGACATAAAAATCATAAACCAGTGAATGAAAGCCTTAAATGTATATTCAAATATATAATTTGTGTCCATTGATATTTTAAAACTATAGTGATAATAATCTATAAATTTTAATCCTTTTGCTCATTTAACTTTAGCAAACCTAACTTAAATGTAAAATAAAAAGCAGTGCTTAATATGAAAAACCGGAACAGGTTGTGTCTGGTAAAGTTAAGAATTGCAGTACTGTTTTTAGTTTCGCTTATCGACCACTCGCATTCAAAATAGTCAACCCAATTATTTCATCTTTTTCGTACCGGATGATGATGTCATTATCCGTCATTTCTGAATGGTCGGCGTGGTTGGGTTTTTTGAAGTGCATGTACAATGTATCTGCCTCATCATCGTAAGAAGTCCAAACATTTTTGTGCTTCATAAAATAGGGCAGCATACTTTTAGCTTCGTTCACGACTATGGTTTCCATTTTTCAAGTTAGACAAGTTGTTTTTTACTTACCTGCTTTGGCCTCTTCTTATTTACTTTTTCCCTTTGCAAATATTCACTTACCCGCTTTTGGTCTTCATCGGTCATTTGCTTTCCGGTTGTATAAAAATTAACGTTTATTGGTTCTTTTATTAGTCCCATAATCTTTAAACTTTGACTTTCTTCTTTTCCAACCTGGCAAAAAACTCATTTGCCTCAATACCCGTTTCATTTCCTCTTGCTAACACTTTTTTCAAATCAGCAATATCCTCTTATATGCTTTGATATTCGCTTTCCTCAATCAGCCTATATTTCTTTTTATCCAAAGTTATTGTTTGTATTTTCATTTTCTAAAAGCTTTGTTTCAAATTAATTGTTCTTTTTTATTATCCAAAAGTTTTAAATCTTCATTAATTTGGTTAGCTAATTTAGCTCAAACCCTTTCCAAAATAAAATTTCCGTCTATCCCTAATTTACTATGAATCGCTTTTAGAAACGATACATCAGGCTCTCTTTTGTTGTTCAATATTTGGCTAAGTTTTGGCGCACCAATACCCAAAGCCTTTGCAAGACTTGCCCTGTTCATTTTGTTTTCAAACATTTTAAGTTCCACCAGTTCCGTTATTGTTTTAGGCATAGGAAAAGGATAATGTAGTTTTTCATAACCTTGTATTGCAGCGGCCATATCAGCAATGGCTTTCGCTTCTTTTTCGGTAAGATTGTTTTCCCCTTTTTTCATTAAAAGGTAAACTTCTTCCAATGTTTGGTTGTATGCTTTTTCTGTCGATATTTTTTTCATTTTTTTTCACTTTTAAAGGCTGCTTATGTTCAGCAAATCGTACTCTGGATGGGTACCTATAAACCGTATAAACAGCGTTCGGGTCCTAAATATTATTCTTGCAATCAGCCTGCAATTGTTTCCCTTGATGTTGAATACAAATAATCCATTTCCCACAGCATCAACGGAGTTGAAATCCCTTTTTATATCTTGAAAATTTTGCCAATCGGCTTTTTCAGCTATGCTGTACCACCGCTCCAAAGCTGGCAAGAATGCAGGATATTCAACTGCAAACTCTCTTATTGCTTTGTGAGAAATGATAACCATCAATACAAAAGTAAGGTTTTAATTTTTAAAATTTTCTTTCAGAAAATGAAATTATAAAGAAACTTAAGTAGCCTGAAATTTCCCCTGTTTGCTGAAGAATTTATCAGGGTATTTGAATATCAAATGAAGATTAAGAATTTGTTTGATAAAATGAAGCACTGCAAATAATTGAGCGTAAAATTGGAAAGCGTTTTTTCTAAAAATTGGTTGTTGTTTAGATAGTTTTATAAATTTGATAAAAACAACGAAATGTTTACCACAAAGATGAAACAAGACCTGATTGAAAAAATTCAGTCATTAAGCGATGAAACTGTTTTGGAAGAAGTGTATCGTATTCTTGAAGTGGGGTTACATGAAAATGAAACAATAACACTAACAAATGAACAAAAAAATTTAATAGACTTAGGCCTCAAAGATATAGCCGAAGGGAATTTTCTAACAAATGAGCAGGCAAACAATGAAATAGAAGAATGGCTAAAAAAATAGTCTGGTCATTACTGGCTCAGAGAGACAGAAAAGAAATTTTGCTTTATTGGAAAAACCGAAACAAATAAGCAACCTACAGCAAAAAACTCAATGAGCTTTTTATAGATGCAGCCAAATCAATTTCAATCTTCCCCAATATAGGCAAGCCTGCGGGCTACCAAAATATCCCCGCTGGTTGAAGTCTTAGCGCAACGGACTTCAATCTAAAATGAAACATAGGAATGTGCACGGCGGAGAGTGAGGTTGTTTAAAATCTTTAGACACCTAAAAATTTAAATGTCACAAACCCTATAAATCAATGGTAGATTCAGCCGTTTTGACGTTACCCCCTACAGCAAACAACATAATATAGATATGCAGTTCTCCTTCACCTGCAAACCAACCATACCACAAAATACTTCAAACAAACATCCATACTTTTACTAAGGCTAATTGAACTATAAAGAACTTCAACAAACCCTAATGATAAAAAAGCATACAGTCCTGGTAGGAGTCGTGATTGCTGCATCGTTATTGGTTATTGCAACCCTTCTTTATCCCGGAGGTTCATTATTCGACAAAAATTCCATTGGTTTCGACTGGACAAAAAATTTCATTAGCAATCTGTTTGCTGCTAAAGCTGTTAATGGCGCAGACAACCCATCCAGGCTATGGGCAGATAGTGCAATGATCTTTTTGTCTGTAAGTTTTGCACTGTTTTTTATTCAGTTTTCAGTCAAAATACCAGTCAGATCGGCTGCTAATGTCATTAAATATTTAGGAGTTGCAGCCATGCTGTTTACATTTTTCATAGTCACCCCCCTCCACGATGTGATGATCAATATATCCAGTACTTTATACCTTGTATCCATATTTTACATCACTGTTTTTATATTCAAATCAAAACTTCATTTTTTTAAAATTTTGTGTGTCATTTGTCTGCTTCTGTTCTATTACACACTTTACATCTATGGCTCAGGAATTTATACTTTTTTGCCAATCATGCAGAAAGTCAACTTATTCAGCACCATCATTTTAATCTTATGCCTTCATTATTTTACCAGGAAAGAAGATTTTGAACATCTTCACAAGAGCAGACTATAATTGAAGTAGCAACTAATGATAAAACTTCATTGCATCTAAACCAAATTGCAGCGCATCAATCAATCATAAGTAGCCCCATCCGAAGGCATTAAATCATCTTCAATAGTTTTAGCCTGGTTCAATCCAGATTGAGAAGCAGTTTTTTTAACACTCTCCGTCATTTTATTTTTAATGGGCAAACCCTTTGCTTTGTTTCTCCTGTTATTTCTTTTTTGTCCTTGTTCATAAACGCTTTTGTTTCATAGCTGCAAAAAAATGATGCCTACTTTATTACTTTACCATTGCCCGTTTTGAGCAGCACGTTTTTCGTTTTTGACATTGATTGTAAACAGGTATTTACTCAACCTCGCATTCCCCATGTGGGGCAAATTCCTCACATTCAGCGGGGGGGTGGTTGAGAAAAGAGTAAAGACTGGCTATTTGCCGGTCTTTACTCTTTTAAATAGCTCTATAGTGTTCTATTTGCTATTCTCCGGCATCAATACCAACCTAATCATATTGCCAAAATCAAAGTATTTATTCGCCATTTCTTTTGTTCTTGCAACGTTCAGTTGTTTGATGATGGCGGCATCCTGCAAGATGGTTTCAGGGTCTTCGTTGTGGTAAAATTTATCCTGTAGATTATAGAGCCAGTACTCGTTTTCTTTCACGTTGGTTTCAAGGCCACGGGTGTCTTCGGCAATTGTTTTGTCAACATTGGTTTGTGCGCCGCCGTTGGCTTTCATGTGTTTGATTTCTTCCAGCACCAGGCCAATCAGCTTCTCCACGTTTTCAGGGGCGCAGCCAAACGAAATGGTCATGCTATAGCTGTTGATTGGTTCGCGGCTGATGCCGCCGCCCACACCCACGCCATACACGCCGCCCTGGTCTTCACGGAGTATTTCGCGAAGCCTTATTTCAAGCACGTTTGCAAGCTGGTCGAGTTGTGTTGACTCAAGGTCGCTGTAAGTGGTGGTGCCTGTGAAAGTCAATCTAACACTGCTTTTCTTTTCCTGTCCTTTCAATATTGTTTTATTGATGACACCTGCCGGGTAGCGGATGCCCACGTCTTTCCAGGTTTCTAAATTGTTGTTGGCAGGCAATGAAGCGATGTAGGTTTCAATGTATCGTTTCATTGAGTCCGTCTTAAAATTGCCGACAAATGTGAAGATGAAATCACCCGCATTGCTGAACCGTTGTTTGTAAATGTCAAAGGCTTTGTCGAGGTTTATTTCGCCCAGCCTGTCAATGGTCATGGGCTTGCGGCGAAAGTGATAGTTGCCCATGATGTAACTGACCGAATCGCCAAACACACTGCCGGGGTCTTTGCCCTTATTGGCAAGAGATGTGATGACATTTTGCTTATACACTTCAAACATGGCCGTGTCTTTTCGCGGCTCGGTGAAATAGGCATTGATTAATTGAAAAGCCGTTGATAAATCTTTGGGCGTTGAGCCTCCACTCATGCCTTCAGAATATTGCCCGACCGATGGGGACACATAGACCTGCTTGCCAGCCAATTCTTTTTGAAGGCTCGTACGGTCAAAATTGCCCGCCCCGCCCAAACCCGCCACAGCAGAGGAATTGGCGGCAGACAAATAATCGCTGTCGCTGTAGAGCGAACTGCCGCCTTGGCTGATGGCCGAAAAAATAACCTGGTTATTTTTAAACTCTGTCGGCTTCAAAATGACCTTTGCACCGTTTGATAAAGTCAGTACAGTCATGCCCAGGCTACTTATCTTTTTCTCTGAAATAATGGTTCCGGCAACGGGTTGTTTTTGCAGCAGCGGAGCCTTTACTACTTTGTCTTCGTAGGGTTTCAGACCGGTCTGTTGTTTGTTGAGCAAAGCCATCAACTGAGTTTCTGAAACAAGGTTTTTTTGTTCGCTTTCAGGTGCCATCACCAGCACGGCGCGGTCGGTTGGTTGTATCCATTTGCCGATGAGGCTGTTGACTTCTTTCAGCGAAATGCCGGACATGTATTTTTGGTAGAGTTCATATTCTTTTTCAATGCCGGGAATGGGTTCGCCCACCAAAAAATTGCGGATAAGTTCACCGATGAGTTCGCCTGATTTTGTTTTATCCCTTTCGTTGTAGGAGTCTTCCATGCCCGCTAGCATGGCGGCTTTGGCTCTGTCAAGTTCTGTTTGTGTAAAGCCATTTTCTTTGACACGCTCATTTTCTTCCAATAAAATTTCGGTTGATTTTTCGATGGTTTTGCCGTCTTTGGCAATGGCATACATGGTGAGGGCATCCATGTTGCCAATGTATTTTCCATAGCTGCAACTTGCCCCGAGAAACGGCGAAGTTGGCTTCTGCGAAATCTCCTGCAAGCGGTCGCTAATCATGAAGTTGAATAGTTGCCTGACAATGGAAGCACGGTATTGCAGCTCGGTTTTATCTTCGGGCAGGGCGGGGTGTTTGTAAATGATTTGCACAATGTTGTAAGTCTGCTCGGGGTCGGTCAGCACCATGACACGGCTCTCTTTGTCGAGCGGAACGCCGTACTTTATTCTTGGCTGTTCCACCGTCCTTTTTGGTATGCCGGCAAAGTGTTGTTTAATCAGTTGTTCTGTTTGGTCAATGTCCACATCGCCCACCACAATGACTGCCTGAAGGTCGGGTCTGTACCAGTCTTTGTAGAACTGTTTGACCGTTTCATATTTGAACGTGTCCAGGTTTTCTTTGTTGCCAATGGGCAGCCTGTCAGCATACCGCGATCCGTGCAGCAGCATGGGAAAATACTTCGCCCTCATCCTTTCATTGGCACCGCGGCCAAGCCTCCATTCTTCTATCACCACACCTCTTTCTTTGTCAATCTCCGTGTTTTCAAACGACACATTGTGCGCCCAGTCTTCCAGTATCTGGAAACCTTTTTTATACACAGTAGGACTGTCAGTTGGCAGTTGCAATTCATAGACTGTCTCGTCAAACGAGGTGTAAGCGTTGAGGTCTGCACCAAAGTTGACACCGCTTTTTTCCAGGAAATTAACTAGTTCATCTTTCTTGAAATGTTTGGTTCCGTTAAATGACATGTGCTCGGTAAAATGCGCCAGCCCCGCCTGTTTATCTGTCTCCAAAATAGAACCCGCCTTCACCACCAAACGCAGTTCTGCACGGCTCTTTGGTTCCTGGTTTTTGCGGATGTACCAGGTGATGCCATTGGGCAGTTTGCCTGTTTTTACTTTGGTGGAAATGCCCAGTTTTTTATCAACCGGTTGTTGCGCTTCCGCTAAATTGATTGAAAGGGCGACCAACAAAAGCAAAAGCAGTTTCTGAAATGAATGCTTCATAAGAATGTGTGTGTTTGTAAAAAGTAAATATAGAACGGGAACGGTTATGCCGATTCAGCGGAGGGAAAGAGGGGTTGTTAATTTTGGTTCATCTGTGAGTATTTATAGAACACAGATGACACGGATTAGAGGGATTAGCAGGATTTTTTTTATGGATTGAGAATGGATTTTTTGCTTCGCAAATGATTGATTGGCGTTGGAGGTTAATTTTTACCAAAAACAAATACCGCCTGAAGCGACTCTTTGGTAAGTCGTGGGTAATTTTCTAAAATCTGAACTTCGCTCCAACCTTGTGCAAGCAGACCAATAATATGTTCGACAGATAGGCGTGTCCCTTTGATGGTTGGTTTACCAAGCAAAATCTCTTTATCAGAAATAATATAATCTCTCCAATTCATGAAGCAAATTTAATGAGGTTTTATGTCAACTAGTTTTTGCGCTTCGGCCAAATGGATGGAGCAGGCGATTAATAAAATCAGTTTTTGAAATGAATCCTTCATAGAAATGTGTGTGTTTGTAAAAAGTAAATATAGAACGGGGAAATCAATCAGTATTATTGGGAGTCGGGAAGGGGGTGTTAAATTTTCCTGTATTTGTTTAACGCCTTTTTATAAGAGTTAAATTCTAATCAATTACCTTGAAACCTACTTTTCTTAAAGCATAGATTTTACCTCTAAAATCTGATACGCGAATGTTATCAATCAATATGCCTAATTCATTATTTGCTGTAATTCGTTTTAAACTGCGTTTTAACTGCTCATTAAATTCACCTGAATGAAGTACTTCTATTTCGAATAGACAAACTGTTCCCTTCCTAGGAAAAAGATTGAATACCAGTTCTACGATTTTAAAAGGTTCATTTACCTCCACTTTGGTAGCTTCCCGAAGGACTGATTTAGGAATGCTGTCCGTATAACCTGAGATAGTGATATGGGGTTTGAATGAAAGTTTTGCAGTATTTCTTTCTTCTTTACTTAATGGTTTTTTGACTACTTTAAATACCCTTTTATTTAACAACTGCAAACCTGTATCAGCATTTTTAAAAACGCTAATGGAGACCTTTCCGACTTTTAAATTGGTTAAACTTAGAAACCCATTTTGTACCGGATCAATATTTTCTAAAGTTCCTTGGGAAGTTTTAAAAACTAATTCTTTCATCCGATAATTTGGAGAATAAATTCCCAAAGCATTGAATTCGTCCTCGTAAAATTTCGAAGTTTGAAAGCCACCAATAAATACGCTTGAATCGTATGGCATATACTTTTGGCAGTTTGCCTTAAAGCCGATTAATAAAAATAAAAACAATGACCGTATCCACATGTGTTTGATGTTCAAAATTTATTGGAGTTGACTCGAAAATAATCCAAACCTCCCCTACAAAAATACATTTCCTCCTATCCAATCCTCAAAAAATGAACAACAATAAAAATGTGCAAGTTTTAAAATTTTCCCAAGCTTGATTGGTTGAATAGTCTGGTGATGGTGGGCGTGGTATAAATGTGGTAGGATATGCAAATATTGAGTGGTAGAGACAGGGCAATGCCCTGTCTCTACGTTTTAGGCAAGGTCACTCCAACTCCTTCAACAACCCCTCCAAATCCAATGCCCTTGTAAACATTTCCAATTGTCCCACTTCGTTGTGCGGCCACAGTTCTTTGGGTCTGTCCCAGTAAAGTTCTACGCCGTTGTTGTCGGGGTCATTGAGGTAAAGCGCTTCTGAAACGCCATGGTCACTGGCACCGGACAGTGGATATTCTGCAACAATCAATCGGTTTAAAATGAAGGCCAAATCTTTTCTTGTGGGGTAAAGAATGGCGGTATGAAAGAGGCCGACCCCCTGCTCCATTGCTGGCGGTGCGCCATGGCTGTACCACGTGTTGAGCCCAATGTGATGGTGATAGCCACCTGCGGAAATGAAAGCCGCCTGGTCGCCATACATGGTGGTTATTTCAAAGCCAAGTAAATCGCAGTAGAAAGCCAATGACTTCTTAATGTCAGACACTTTCAAATGCACATGACCTATTCGTGTTTGGACTGGGATGGTGTAATCTTTATTCAAGGGTTTATTTTTTTGGAATGAGTTTGTTTTGCCGTTTATGGTTTTGATCTAAAGGTAAAAATTCCATTTTTTAATTTGCAGCATATTTTGCAATCGGGATTTAAACTGAGCTCACTTTCCCTGAAACTGAACTCAGTTTACCTTAAACTGAATTCAGTTTTTTAGAAAAGTGATCAGGTTTTCCAAAAAGCGATTAGGTTTCAGGAAAAAGCGATTAGGTTTTGCGGAAAAGTGATTAGGTTTTCGGAAAAAGCGATTAGGTTTTGATGAAAAGCGATTAGGTTTTCTGAAAAAGCGATTAGGTTTTAGGAAAAAGCGATTAGGTTTTCTGAAAAAGCGATTAGGTTTTGCGGAAAAGTGATTAGGTTTTCTGAAAAAGCGATTAGGTTTTGCGGAAAAGCGATTAGGTTTTAATAAAAGCTGATCAGGTTTGGAAAATTTTAGTTCGGCAGGCTTTCTCATAAGAAAAGGGCAGACCCTTTTTACAGATCTGCCCTTTCAGGAAAAGAAGAAGGATGAACAATTATTTTATCAAAACAGGTGCGGTGTATATTTTTCCATCAATCAATACCTGCAGGTGGTAGATGCCTGCTGCCAATACTGATTTCAGGTAGAGTGTTTCTACACCAGTAGCAGTAAAGGTGAGGTTACCTCCAAATAATTGCTGACCTGCATTGTTGACTAAAGTGGTTGCATAATTTCCGTTGGGAGCATTTTTCAATAAAATATTGATCGTATTGTTTGAAGTGGCATTGGCCGTCAGGGAAATGGCATTTTCAGCCGAACTGATGTGAACCTTTGCAATTGGACTGTATTTTTCTACACCTTCATTGCTGATGGATTTGATGCGGTAATAATTGTCGCCAATGATTGGTTTTTCATCAAACCATCCATACAACGATAGCTGCGTATTCTTCGCTTTTACCTCACCCAGTTTTGCAAACTGTTGTGCGTTGGCAGAGCGTTCTACTTCATACTTCGCCATGTTAATTTCAGACGATGCAGTCCAGTCCACCTGCACCCCTTTGTTTTTTTCATAAGCTTTTATGCTGGTAAATGTGAGTGGCAAAATGCTTGAATTTCGGAATACAATCCTAAAGCGGTCGGCTGCATAGGACATGGTATCTGCGTTCACAAAAAATGGGACGAGTGTGGTGCCGCTGTTGTTGAGTACGTTGGTGACTTGCAAATATTTGTCTTCAAGATAGGGAGTCACATTTGGATCAAAATCGGTGACGACACTTTTGAAGAAATAAGCCTTAGGGCTTAGTGTCCAAATCTTCAATGGTATCGTATCCGCAATGTTGACGGGCTTTCTACCTTCAATACTCAGCAGCGAATCGTCTCTTAGGATCGAAAGGTTTTCATCGGGATTGCTGTATTTGTAGGAGTCTTCATCGCCCAGGCCATTGTCAAACTGGTCAGACAAAAACACAGAGACTGCATCTGCAGATTGCCCGATGGAATCCTGCCCGGGCAGCAAGAGTTGCAGAGAAAGTCTTGGTAAAACATTGGTTGTCCTGAACACCATTCTGTGAACGCCGGTCTTGTGTGTTTCCCTCATGGTGAGTGTGGGATTGGTGCTGGTGTTTTTAATAAAAAATGACTGGCCGGATTGTATGTTGTTGTCAATAATGGACGAGATGTTGTTGTTGCCCGTTAACGCATTATAGGCAATATATGCCCCACGTCCGTTCGATCCGCTCAGCATGGGGTCAAAGATGTACATGGTGCTTGACACGTTTGTTCGCTCAACCAATGTCCAGTCAATTGCTGAGGCATAAGGATTGCCCACAAAACTATAACCCGCATTGGCCCCCGATAGCTCAGTAGTGCCGGAAGTGCCGCCGCCACCGGGTTTGGCAAAAACAAACGTGCCTGTGTGCAGTGTGCCGCTGGCTCTTAATGTGGTAATGGATGGGGGAGGAGCGTTGTTTCCTAAGTCAGTATTTCTGTCTCCTCTCACCATCAGCCGATATGGTTCGCCAACGTGCATTTGTCCAAATGTGTTAGGCACACGAACCCAGGATTGTGTGCCGCTGTTGTAAGTAAAAATGGATGGGTTGTTGGTGTTGGTAGCATCAAATCCATTGGTACTGCTGCCTTGTCCTGTAATGTGCGTACCATAGCCGGGATTCGGGTTGATGTTGATGTAAGGATTGGTATTGTTTGAGTTTTCCTGCCAGTTTGCATGGATGTCGCCGGGAGTGTTGACGGGTGCTGTTAAGAACCTGTAAGCCCTTTTTGCAGGAATATATCTTTCCACAATCACATCGCTGGTGGTCACAACTGCACTGGGCGACACAGGCGCTACCCTGGCTGTTTTGTTCAGTGTTGATTTTAGTGCAAAATAACTGCCGCCAGCCAGGTTGCCTGCATTGAGTGTCAGTACATCGGTCAGTCCAAGTGTTCCCAACACAGAGACCTGGCCTGCTGTATTGAGTATCATGTTTTCAATCAGGTTGGTAGAAAAGGCATTTGCTGACACCTGCTGGGTAGAGGTTCCCCTGCCGTTCATTTCTACAGTGCCGTCAATGGCATCTACACCGGAGTTGCTGTTAATGGTGCCTGCCACTTTCAAATAAGCCTGGGGAACCGTTAGTAAGCCGGAGTTGACAGTAAGATCGTTGGTGCTAAGATAGACTGCCGTATCCATGTTGACCTTTGCACCGTTGATCACCATTTTAGTTTGAGAAAATGAAAAGTTGAACGATGAAGCGATCATTGCAAACATTGCAATCAGCTTTGCAAAAAAGCGGGTTTTCATAGAGTGGAATTTGGATAAAAAAATTTTTAAAACCACTTCACTATTTCATTTCCATAAAAAAGAAATGAACTAAAGAAGTCTGGCTTTAGTTCATTTCGGTTCAATTGTATTTGTTCATCTTACACAATTGTCTTTCAAAAAAATAAAGCCTTATAATTAAAACGCAACGAATGGCCTGTTAGTGTATCCTTTAAAAATTTTAATG
The DNA here is from genome assembly GCA_043733905.1 of Segetibacter sp. Lineage (GTDB taxonomy): Bacteria > Bacteroidota > Bacteroidia > Chitinophagales > Chitinophagaceae > Segetibacter. Next base: position 6,881 of record JAYTGA010000021.1, on the reverse strand, counting down.
CCAATATTGGTAAAAAATGTCAGCAAAACTTCTGAAAGATTATGCCCTCATTTCCAGTTTATACTTTTCTCTTGAATGAACAGACCATTTCTCCAAAATGCTTACCAGCGCTGATAAATTAAGGGGTTTGCTCAGGTAATCATTCATGCCTGCCCCTATGCAATCTTCCCTGTCGCCCTGCAAAGTATTGGCTGTCATGGCAACAATAACAGGCTGTGCCTCCAGGCAAAGTCTGATCATTTTTGTGGCTTCAAGTCCATCCATTTCGGGCATTAAAATGTCCATCAGGATGAAGTCATAGTTGAAATGACTGACCTCTTCCAGGACTTCTTTTCCGTTTTTAACAATCATGCATTCATACCCCAGTTTTTTCATAACCATTTTGATCATTTGCTGGTTCATTGCATCGTCTTCTGCTACCAGAATTTTCAAAGGAAATTTTTCTGCAAAGCCGGAAGAAAGAATTGACTCATTGCTTTTATCGTGATTGTTGTCAAACAAACTGTTGAGTAAGTTGGCAAGATTTTGCTGCCTCAAAGGCTTGTTAATAAAAGATTGAAACAAATGCCTGCTTTCTCCAATAATTTCTTCTCCATTCTTCTGCATCAATACAATAGGAAGTGAAGGATTGATCTTTTTTATTTCAGTAGCTACACTCACTCCATTCATACCCGGCATGTTGAAATCTGTAAGTACAGCATGTAACCCTGGAACCTTGGAAACAATTGCAATGGCTTCCTCGCCGTTTTGAGCAGTGTGAACGGCCATGTCCCATTTGTTCATTTGTTCTTTCAGCAATTGTAAACTTGTGGCATTGTCATCTATAATCAGCACTTCCCTTCCTTTCGCTTTTTTTATTTCAATTTGCTTTTGACTGTATGTCACAGAACTATCTTTTCCTGTGCAAATGGTGAAACGGAAAGTCGTACCTGCATTCTCTTCACTTTCAACTTCAATGAATCCTCCCATCAGCCTTACGAGTTTGTTACAAATGTTTAGAGCAAGGCCAATGTGGCGCTTGGGTTGTTCTGAATCCGCTTCTTCTTCCACCAGGTCCACTGAAATTTGTTTGAGCCGTTCATAGTTCATTCCCCTGCCTGAGTCACGTATTTCAAATTCAAGGCTTAGCCCGCCCACACTATGTTCTGCAACCTGAACACCAATGAAAACTTCTCCTTCATCTGTAAACCGAAACGCATTTTCTATAAAATTCATCAGTATCTGCCGCAGGCGAAGTGTGTCCCCGACAATTTGTACCGGCACATGATCGTCTATTTTGTAAAGCAGATCAATATTGCGTTGGGATGCTTTGGAAGCAAACACATCCAGCACTTCCTCAATTGTTTCCCGAAGGTTGAAGTATTTTGATTCTAAAGCCTTGGCAGACTCCAGCTTGGAATATTGTAAAACATCTTTCATCAGGATGTCGTTAATCATTGATAGCAAATCTTCGCCTGATTTCAAAAGAGCACTCATGTATTCCCGTTGCTCAATGTTCAGATTGGTTTCATTCAAAAGCGAGGTCATTCCCAGCATTGCATTCATAGGCGTGCGAACCTGGTGGCTGATTTTGGAAAGCAATTCATTTTTGCTGCGGTTGGTCATGACGGCTTCTTCCTTTGCCTTTTGCTCATTAATGACAGCATATTTTAACAGTTCTTCTTTCTCTACAAGTATGCCTTCGATATGTGCATTTTTGTTTTTGATTTTGCTGATAAAAAACCTCATGTAGATGAACAAAGGCACGGCTGCTACTGCCAGAACAATAAAGTAAAACCAGCCCCAAAGCCAAAAGGCTGCCATAAGAATAAGTGGAGAGTGAATTGAAAAGAAATTTGTTGTCATCATAAAATTGGATTTCTGAAAAAAAATGTAAACCTGTTACTTACTTCCGGCTTTGCTTTTGTTGCCATTCATAATTAATGCCCAGCATAAAATATCTTTCTTTACCAGGTGGGTTAAAGAAATATAATGGCACCGTCCATTTACGGAAACTGGCTTGTATCATTATTCCACCTTCCGTCATGTTGCTGCAAAAAGTCTTTGTTTGCTGCACAGATATGCCGATCGAAATGTGCGGAAAAACCTTGTAACACGCATCTGTCCAGATATAAGCAAAATTAAGATTGCGATCCTTTGTTGAAATTACATACTGGCATTGCGACGAAAGCGAATACTTTTTGTATTCAAAATTTGAATTTAATGCCAATGAATATCCATCAAATTTGCCACCTGCAATTCCTATCATTGGACTAAAAGAATAGGCAAAAGCTTTGGTGTTTTTGAATGTTCTGCCTGCATATACCGACACTGTTTCATCGGCTTCATAATTGTACCGGCATTCTCCATACCAGTGGTCGCCGGTTTCAAAATAAATGAGAGGCACAAAAGACAAAGATTTCGCTTTCTTCAAGCAATAATATTGATCAACCCCACCATGAGGCTGAGCAATGGCACTAAGCCACACTCCTGATAGTAGCATCGCCAGAATTGCTTTTCTCATGTTCTACAATGATTGATTGCGCTGTGGACAGTTTCTTCAGCAGGCAGATCTGTTTTAAATGGTGGTTCCAGTGAAAAACCAACTCGTCGATCGGATGCCATAAAAGTACCCAGGCAAATATGTCCAGGCTGTTTAGCAACCCTGTATGAACCCCCGGGCTTTCATGAAATAAAAGCGGCAACAGACCCTGTAAGCCTATTACGGTAAAAATGCTGACAACGAGCAAACTCCAGTTGCGCCGTTTAAATTTTTTAAAATCAATTTCCTTCTCCGTTTTTTTAATGGAAAAATGCCGTCGAATGGCGAACATTAACGGATCGGAAAATTTTTTATCATCTTCATTTTTGCAGTTTAATTTATAAAAAACGGGGAAAAATCTTTTTGCATCCTTTACAGAATCAAGTATGTATTCTTCAAAACGATGATCAAGCTGACGCTTATAAAGTGGCGAGGGATCATGTTTGTTGAAGTAGCTTTTAATCAGCATCCTGTCAAGGGTGAGATAAACGTTGATGGTTTTTGGAGGATAGCTTTTCATTTGGGTAATGATAGAATAGTGCTATCTTATTCAACGCATTTCTTGTTTCGATTATTGCATAAAAACAATTTTCGAAAGAAATAATAATGCTTTTGTAAACGAAGAAAGAAGAAGTTTTTTAGTTTAATTAAACTGCAAAGCAGGCAGTCTATATGTCTGTCCGTCATACACAAACAGTTCGTCTATTTCAAAAGTCCAGTATTTAAAAAGGGGCGATTTTCGCAGGTATTCTTTCACATCGTCCTTGCTGTGTGCAGTCATCATAATCCAGCTTCGGTAGCTTTCCATGCTGACCGCGTATGAGTCAATAATGCCTTTGTTAATGAGATAATTGATCAGTGTACGGTGCGGCGGAACAAGGGTCATGAACTCTTCATCCATAAAGAAATTGATGGTGATCAGGAATTTTTTCAGTGATTCGTCTTCCATAAATACCGTTTTGATTTTATTGTTCAATCAGGTTGTCGCCAACCCGCATCTGCCTTTCCTATAGAATCAACAATCCTGCCCATCTTTCAAGTCTTTGTCAGAAGATTTTTTATAAGCTTTTTGGAAGTCATCATCTACCATCCATTTGCCAGCACATCCGCAATATGGAGTGTCTGTAGGTCATACCCTTTGTTTTTGATGTAGCCATCAAGGTGCATCAGGCAACTGATGTCTGTGCTGATGAGGTATTTGGCTCCCGTGGCCAGGGCATTGGTCACTTTCTGATCTGCCATAGCTATGCTGATGGGTTCAAACTTGACGGCGAAAGAGCCACCGAATCCGCAGCAGGTTTCCACATCGTTCATCTCCACTATTTCCAGCCCTTTTACATTGCTCAACAGTCTACGTGGCTCTTGTTTGATCTTGCATTCCCGCAATCCTGCACAGCTATCGTGGTAGGTGGCTTTACCATTCAGCGTGGCACCCACATTATCTATTCCCAGCTTGTTGATCATAAACTCGCTGAATTCAAATGTTTTTTCTGCAATTTTAATGACAGTATTGTGTTCAGATGAATTGTCAAACAGTTTGCTATAATAGTTCCTGATAAAACCGACACAGCTTGCACTGGGCGCCACTATGTATTCTGCATCTTTAAAGTCTTTGAGAAACTTGGCGCAGACAGCTTTGCTTTCGTCCCAGAAACCAGCATTGAATGCAGGTTGTCCGCAGCAGGTTTGGTTCTTGTTGTAAGAAACAGTACACCCGGCTTTTTCCAGCACTTTCACCATGTTGAAGGCTGTTTCAGGATACAACTGATCTATGAAGCAGGGTATAAATATTTCTACGTCCATGGAGAAAGTTATGAATTATGAATGTAAAGTTATGCGTTGGAATAATTATGTGTGACTCACTACACCTTTCCGAACTCTTTTTTTAAATCAATCATTTTAATGGCAGTTGCCGCAGCTTCTTCGCCCTTGTGGCCGTGAATCCCGCCAATTCTTTCTATGGCTTGTTGTTCATTTTCCACGGTCAATACGCCAAATATAGTCGGTGAATCCAGCATCAGGTTCAATTGCATAATGCCATCTGTAATGCCTTTGCACACATAGTCAAAGTGGCGCGTATCGCCCCTGATGACTGCGGCAAATGCAATGAAGGCATCTACCGGTTTTTTGCTGCTGCAAGATAAGTGTTTGATGGTCCAGGGTATTTCAAATGCGCCGGGCACCACGATTGTTTTGCTTTTGACTCCAGATGCCTTTAATATTTTTTTACAGCCTTTTTCCAGCGCATCTACGATTGCGTTGTTCCATTCTGTTTTCACAATAATAACAAAGGCATCCTGTATGGTAGGGATGCCTTTGCTGATTGAAGTATTTCCTGCGGCTGACATAATTACTTTACGCTGAAATCATTTTTCTCAATATTCAGCCTTTCAATGTATTTATCAATAGAAAAACCGACCTGGGTCTTTGGATATTTGTCTTTGATTTGCTTATAGACTTCCAGGGCTTCGCTGTTTTTATTCATTGATTCCAGTAAATAACCGGCACGAGACAAAAACTCAGCAGAATTAGATTCGTCTTCGGTAAAATTGCTGGCGGCTTTTTTATAATAACTAACTGCATCTTCTTTTTTACCTGCTTCGCTATAGGCATCTGCCAGGCGGCCATAAGCGATCATTTGTATTTGCTTTGAGTCGGTGCTAAAGTCTTTCAGATGCTCAATAGCTTTGGTGAAATCCTGCTTTTTGAGATAGATAACTCCTGCATAAAAATGAGCGAGGTTGCCTGCTCTTGTGCTTCCATAATTGCTGATGACATTGAGAAAACCTTTGGTCTGACCATCGCCATTGAGTGCAAGGTCAAGGCTGTCTATGCGAAAATATTTCTCAGCCTGGAACATGGCCTCGGAAGCCTTGTCTTCGTTAGGTATTTTTACATAGGTCTTGTACAAATACCAGCCACCTACAATCACAATGATGGCGGCGGACAAGCCTGTAATGATTTTTTTGTTTTTCTCCCAGAACCCTTTCACAGTTTCGAGACCTTCGTTTACTTCTTCCACTTCTGTTACTGGTGTGGTTACCTGAACTTTTTTATCAGCCATTTTTTTGGGTTAATTAGTTTATTAGTTTACTTGTTAATTAGGGAAAACCTTTTATTGTTTGTCGTTAGTGGTTTATCGTTGCTTATGTTTTGTTACTTCTTGTTTTGTCTAAATACTGAATACTAAATACTATATACTAATCTATTATGAACGCATAATTCTCATCAACATAAACGTCTTTCAGCAATTCGCTGTCATCGGGCCAGGGGCTTTCTTCGGCAAATTTTACACATTCTTCCACTATGTTGTTGATTCTTGTGTCAATTGCATCAAGGTCTTGCTGTGTAGCAAATTTGTTATCAAGAATTGAGTGTGTGACCATCGTAATAGGGTCTTTCACTTTGTATTCTTCCAGTTCTTCCTTCCTGCGATATTTTTGCGGGTCGCTGATGGAGTGGCCTTTGTAGCGGTAGGTTTTCATTTCCAACAGCGTTGGGCCACCTTTTTCCCTTGCCCTCTTCACAGCCCTTTCCACAGCTTCGTGTACGGTTTCCGGATTCATGCCATCCACTTTGTCAGCCGGCATTTCGTAAGCATCAGCCAGTTTATAAATGTCCACTACATTGCTCGTTCTTTCTATGGAAGTACCCATAGCGTAGTTGTTATTTTCACAAATGAAAACAACTGGCAGCTTCCACAGCATAGCCATGTTAAATGTTTCGTGAAGCATACCCTGCCGGGCTGCACCATCGCCAAAAAATGCCAGCACCACATTGTCCGTGCCTTTGTATTGCTCGGCAAATGCAAGACCTGCGCCTGTGCCAATTTGCGCACCCACAATGCCATGTCCGCCAAAGAAATATTTGTCAACACCAAAGAAGTGCATGCTGCCGCCTTTGCCTTTTGCGCAACCGGTAGCCTTGCCATACAGTTCGGCCATACATTCGTTTGCACTCATACCTTTTGCTAAAGCCCAACCATGATCGCGGTAGGCGGTTATGAATGGATCTTCCTGGCGGGTGGCCGTCATGCAGCCCGCAGCCAGTGCTTCCTGACCCACATACGCATGAAAGAAGCCCCGGATTTTTCCGGCCATTTTATATTTTTCTTCCGCCTTCAGTTCAAACTGTCGAATCAACTGCATTAATTCGTACCAGTAGAGATAGGTTTCTTTTGAAAATTTGGTTGGCACTCTAACGAAATTTTGAGCGGCAAATATAGGGTTAATTGGTTAATGAGTTAATTGGTTTATTGGGTTTGCAGGGCAAACGCATCTTATTTTCAAATCAATTTTTTAAAATTTTGTAGACCCATGGGGTCGATATTTTGGTAGTTATTTTTATGGTGAGATTCCTA
>JAYTGA010000020.1:0-2546 GCA_043733905.1 Segetibacter sp. | reverse complement strand
TAGGAATCTCACCATAAAAATAACTACCAAAATATCGACCCCATGGGTCTACAAAATTTTAAAAAATTGATTTGAAAATAAGATGCGTTTGCCCTGCAAGTATCAACTGCACAGTACGGTGTAACTAAAGGAATATGTAACTTCACCAGGAATTCAGCTTGAAATGGCCAAAAAAAACTTCTTTTCTGCAAGCTGCCGCAACCAAAGTTTGAAGAATGAAAAAATTATTTCTTTTTAGTACTTGCTTTTATGTCGTCACTTGTTTCTGCCAGGTAAAAAGGGAAGAAATTGACAGCTTTAAAACAATGTTTCTAAATGCAAAAGCCGATAGTTTGCGGGCAGATGCGTTAGATGCTTTATCGTTCGCCTATATGTATTCCAATGCCGACAGTAGCATGTACTACGGCCAGCAAGCATTAAAACTGTCTAAGGCATCAGGCTATTTAAGGGGAATTGTAAGGGGTCTTAATGATATTGGCAACACCCTCAGCAATTCAGGCAACTATACCAAAAGCATTGAAATTTTTTTGGAAGCACTGCAGAAAGCCGAACAATTAAGAAATGCCCGGTTGCAGTGTATGATACTGGCAAACATTGGAGAGGTTTATGCCAACCAGGGTGATTACCGTCAGTCAATAAACTATGCTCATCGGGCACTGGAAATTGACATCGCCCAACATGATAGCTCTTTCCTGGTTTACGATTACCTGAACCTGGGCGATTACTATGTAAAAAACAACCAGCCGGACACGGCGCTATTATATGAAAACCAGGCATACCAACTGAACCTGCTGGTAAAAAATTCAGATCTTACAGGCTCTATTTTAAGTTCGTTAGGCGACATACAAGCACGCCTCGGCAATGACGATATTGCCTTGCCTTTTTTTAAAAAAGCACTCTCTTCTGTTGAAAATTTTGGAGACCATACCGACGAAAGCCGCACCTTAATTGCCATGGCAGAGGTCTATAAAAGGACAGGAGTAAGAGATTCAGCTATTTATTATCTCAAAATTGCTTTTGCAATGGCTCAGAAAGCCAGTTTTCACGATGGTATGCTCAAAGCATCAGGTCTGCTGGCAGAGTTGTATGAAAATAAAAACGCCGACAGTACCTTAAAATATCTGAAACTAAATGTAGCATTTAAAGACAGCAGTTTTTCTGCAGAAAAAGTAAAGCAGGTGCAAAGCCTAACATTTGCCGAGCAACTGCGCCAGCAGGAAATGGCAGAAGTAAGATTGAAGCAGGCAGAAGACCACCAGCACAACCTGCAATTGATGGGGATAGCTGCATTTATACCATTATTTTTTGGAGTATTCTTATTGTTAAGCAGGCGCACGATACATGTAACCGCCTTAAAATTTTTTGGCCTGCTGGGCTTACTTTTATTGTTTGAGTTTATCTCACTTCTCATTCATCCTTACATTATGAAGTGGACCAACCATGCGCCTGTGTTCATGCTCATTCTGTTGGTTGCCATTGGCAGCCTTCTGGTGCCCACTCACCATAGGTTGGAGAGGTGGCTGAATCAAAAGTTAGGGAGTCATCAGAAGCCGGGGAATAAAGACAATAAAAAGACTTTGCCCTTGAGCGAAATTCAGATGGAGACCAGTGGCAAAGCCTGATCATTGGCCTTATTGGATTGGCTTGCGAAAATTTAGTGCCCCTCAAGCTTAATACGAACAGCTTCACTATTAATAAAATGGTGTGATTTTTTTGCTCCTTTTTCCAGAAAAAATTTTAAACCAGTACATGCATAAAGAGCGGTTAAGATGGATACTTTTTTTAACTGACATCACTGCTGCACAATAATCAACAAATTATCACGTTAGCACAAAAAAAGATGATAAAATTGATTGTATGCAAACAATAACTTCAGATGTTGATCAAACATCAAGACAGAATAGTTCAGGAAATGAAAAGAAATCTATTGCAGTACCTAAATGGAGAAAAGCGCAACCTGAAAAAATTTTACCTGTTAACTTAGAAAAGTTTGATACTCATTTTGCGCTTTTGATAGAATTTCAAAAAAAGTATAAACGTGATCCGGAACATAGAGATGATGATCACAAAAAACTTTATTACTGGGTTGTGAATATGCGTGCAAAAAAAAGGAACGAAACGATACCTTCTTTGTTTTTAAAAAAATTAAACAGCATCAATTTTATTTGGGAAAAGCCTACTCTACACACAAGTCCGCTTTTTTATAAAACAGAAGAACTAATAAAAAACGGATCAAACATCCCTCCTGGAAAAATTGTTTTTAACTGGTTGTCCAGGGAAATAAAGCGTTATCAAAACAACGCACAGCCACCTGAAATGCGGATAAAATTTGAGCAATTGTTGCAAATAAATCAAGCCTCAGATTTAGAAAATGAAACCGTGGCTGCTATCTGGAACAAAAATCATAAGGCTGTTTTAAAATACAAAGAAAATCGTTCCAGCAAGGGTTTAACCCAACTTGCAGCCTTTCCCCCAATTTTCATCTTTTTTGAATCTTTTTTGAGTGTTTTTGAATCTCCCAAACACTGCAAAGCCTTGCTATTAAA
>JAYTGA010000019.1:0-5840 GCA_043733905.1 Segetibacter sp. | reverse complement strand
ATGAAATTTTCTTTTCTAAATAATAACTTTCACATTGCCTTGTTGCTTCCGGATAAAGTACAATTTTCTGTTTTCTAAAAAATCAGGTTTGATACTTGTTTTATAAAGTTTTATTGGCTCCGGCTTAAACTCATTGAAGACTGTAAAATCCCTGTCATCCAATTTATTAATAAGATTGCTGCGGTGCTTAATCAACAATTTTGTAAAATGAAAAAGAACTTCGTAGCCTTTGTAAACCATGTCACTTGGACGGCTGTAAAATTTTTCTTTGTAATGAGATTTGATAGAAGCGTTCAGCATTTTATTTTTTGTGTAAATGAACGGAGTTGAGTACACAATTTCTACATTTTTGCAGGAATTGTTGTCTAATTCTTTCATATTGTCCCAGGTGGGCAGGCCAATGGCGGTGGTTCTGTATCTGTCATTGCTACTTAACGATCTTACCACATTTAAACCAAATTTTTCCATTGGGGATGCCACAAATACAATGTTGTTTTTGATTGAATCAAAAGAATTTTGAAGAGTGGAAAAGCTGATGTTTTTTTCATCCATGGTCACCCATTTTAACTTTAGGGGCGCAAAACCGTTGCTGTTGCTTTTGTTAAGTGTTGTAAAGTAATTTTTGATGAAAGATTCATACTGACCGCCTGCACGGGTAACGGCGATTATGGTGTCGGATTTATAATTTTTCTGCATGAACTTGTGCAGCCCCTGCAGGTGCGCCTCCAGCGATGAATTGAGCATCACGAAAAAAGGATTTTCCTTAATACCCACATAATTAGGAAACGTGGCTGAAATGAGCGGAATGCTTTGTGCAAGCGCAAAATCTGAAAAGGTTTTAAGTTCTGCAATGTTGGTAATTGTGGCAATGATTAAACCAACATCGTTCATATCCGCACCGCTCAATATACTGATCAATGAGGATGATGATTGCTTGGAGTCGTAGATACTGATCTCCGCAACAGAACCTTCCTGGTTCAGGCTGTCAATGGCCATCATGACCCCGTTGTAAAATTCAAGACCCGGCAAAATATTCTTTGGAAGATTTCCCTTACCCAAATTATAAACAGGTCCATCAAAAACAGAATCGGTAAATAAAGGAATAAATACAGCCACTTTTACCGGCTTAGATGCAGTCGTTTGAGGGATTTGAGAAAAACCGTTTTGAACAGTTACGAACACATTCACAAGGAGAAAGCAATGGTAGAATTTCTTCATTTAGGTGAAATTTTGCAGGCAATTGCAAATTTAATGCCTGTTTTCAGGAAGTGGACGGTTTTAAATTTATATAGAGTTGTTTTCGTAAAATTGAAACACATTCCTTCACCAAAATCATACATCATTCTTCATAAAGATCAGACATCTTCAAATCAGACATCAGACATAATCAGACATCCGCTATCACTCCCACTCAATTGTAGCCGGCGGTTTACTGCTAATGTCGTACACAACACGGTTTATTCCCCGCACATGGTTGATGATTTGGTTGGAAATATACGCTAAAAACTCGTAGGGCAAATGAGCCCAGTCTGCCGTCATACCATCTACCGATGTGACTGCCCGGAGTGCTAATGTATATTCATAAGTTCTTTCATCACCCATGACACCCACACTTTTCACAGGCAATAAAATAGATCCGGCCTGCCACACAGAGGAATATAGGTGATGTTCTTTTAACCCTTTTATGTAAATGTCATCCGCCTCCTGCAATAGCGTTACTTTTTCTTCGGTCACTTCTCCCAATATCCTAATGGCCAGACCGGGACCGGGAAAAGGATGCCTAAACACCTGATCATGGGGAATGCCGAGTTCAAGACCGACTTTTCGAACTTCATCTTTAAACAGGTATTTGAGCGGCTCCACTAGTTGCAGGTGCATTTTTTCGGGCAGTCCGCCAACATTGTGATGGCTTTTAATGGTGGCCGAAGGGCCATGCACACTAATGCTTTCTATCACATCAGGATAAATGGTTCCCTGCCCAAGGAAGTCAATATTGGTAAGGGTTTCCGCCTCTTCCTGAAATACATCTATGAACAGTTTGCCAATGGCCTTTCGTTTGGCTTCCGGGTCGTCTTTGTCTTTTAGCTCATCATAAAACAATTGCTTCCTATCCACTCCTTTCACATTCAGTCCTATTTCTTTGTAAGTGTCCAGCACCTGCTGAAATTCATTTTTGCGAAGCAAGCCATTGTCCACAAATATGCCATGCAGGCGATCGCCAATTGCCCGGCTGATAAGAGTCGCAGCAACCGTACTGTCCACACCACCACTCAGCGCCATGATGACGTGTCCGTCACCAATTTGCTGCTTTAAAAGAGCGACTGTGTCCTGCACAAATGCACCGGGAGTAAAGTCTTGTTTGCAATCGCAAATGTTCACCAAAAAGTTGCAGATCATCTTCTTGCCTTCGGTGCTGTGATAAACTTCAGGGTGAAATTGCAGGGCGTACAAATCGTTTCCCGTTTCCTGTTTCCCGTTTTCCGTTTCCCGTTTCCCGTTTGCCGTTTCCTGTTTGCCGTTTCCCGTTTCCCGTTTCCTGAAAGCAGCTATGGGTATAGAATCCGTAATTGCCAGCAGTTCAAATTCGCCGGGCAATGATTGTATGGAATCGCCATGACTCATCCACACCTGTGAATGAGGTGAAATGCCTTTCAGCAAAGCATCTTGTTGATTTTCTATTTGCAAAACAGCACGTCCATATTCGCGTTTGTTACTTTTTTCTACACTGCCGCCATATTGCTTTGCGGCCAGTTGTGCGCCATAGCAAATGCCCAATACCGGCACCAGTTCGTTGATTGCTTTTACATCAACCGAAGGTGCATTTTCATCATTGACAGAAAAGGGTGACCCGCTGAGAATAATGCCTTTTATGGAAGCATCAAAAACTACTGCTTTATTATAAGGAATGATTTCGCAAAACACATTGGCTTCACGGACGGCACGGGCTATCAGTTGTGTATATTGACTGCCAAAATCAAGAATGATTATTTTTTCGCTCATAGAAATGATAAACAAGAGATGAGGGATGCGACACCATTAAAATTGATGACGAAGATATGCCAAACGGCGAATGTCTGAATTGCTGAAAACATTGAGAGATTTAAACTCTTTACACAAATAAACAATTCAATTTTTTAAACAGAATGTTCATTTTCAATTAAAAATCCCTTTCTATTTTGCAGTCGCTCAATTATTTCTTTCCCGCTCTTTTTTCCAGTTCCGCCACAGGCATATTGATTTGCCTGCCGATAGGCTTTCCGTTTCTATAAGTGATCATTTTGAGCGTAGCTGCATCTTTGGGCACTACGAGAACATTGGTATAAACAGGATAAAACTCATCGGGATTTGATTCATCAAACGAATAATAAATGGTGAGTCCGGCGACTTCAGTTTCCATTTTTACTTTCAAAACCGAATCTTTGTAAGATGCAGTAATGATGGGTTCATACATCGTTCTTGCATACTTCACCTGCCGGATGTCCATGCGCTGAAATTCATTTTCTACACGGCCAATAAAATCGTTGTAGTTCTTGTTTTCTTTAGTCGACCAGACACACTCAGACAGAGCCAACGCACGGGGCCAGAGCATGTATTGCAAAGCCCTCACCTGCTGAATCTGCTCTGCCCACAGGTTGCCTTGTCCACCTAAAATGAGTGATGGGTTGACACCTTCCGGTACTGGGTCAAACTGGTAAGTTTTACTCAACCGAACAGTGGAATAAACATAAGGTTCGGTCACTTTATCGCCCTGCATCAGATCCATGTAAACAAAGTCACTTGGTGCCATTACAACTTTGTGGTTAGCCTTTGCTGCTGCAATGCCGCCTTTCATTCCGCGCCAGCTCATGACTGTGGCGGCGGTGTCCAGTCCGCCTTCGAGTATCTCGTCCCAGCCAATGACTTTTTTACCTTTTGATTCCACTATCTGCCGCACCCTTTTTTCAAAATAACTTTGCACTTCTTCCATTGTTTGCAGGCTGTCGGCTTTCATCATTGACTGAATGGTGTCTGTGTTTTGCCAAATATTTTTGGCAGCTTCATCACCACCAATGTGAATGTATGGGAATGGAAACAGTTCCGCCACTTCTGCAAACACGGTATCCAGGAATCCGTAAACAGATTCTTTGGCCGGGCAAAGATTGTTGTCAACCAAAGCAGAAAATTTGCCGCCGCCAAACCACTGCATCATTTTTTCTCCTGCATTTGGCCTGCTGCTGCCGGGTGTGCAGCTTAGACTTGGATATGCAGCTATGGCTGCTGTGCTGTGACCCGGAACATCTATTTCAGGCAAGATATTGACAAACCGTTCTTTGGCATATTGCAGCAGTTGCCTGATGTCATTGTGTGTGTAGAACCCGCCGTAGATATTCGGTTCTGATGAATCAATTGCAGCAGGAACATTCCCCCACTTCCCTTCTCTTTTAGGTCGCCACGCTCCCACTTCCGTTAGCCTTGGCAAGGCATTGATTTGCAGCCGCCAACCCTGATCATCAGTCAGGTGAAGGTGCAAGAGGTTGAACTTGTAGCGAACCATATTGTCAATGAAATCTTTGACTTCCTGCACAGTAAAAAAGTGACGGCTCACATCCAGCATCAATCCACGCCAGCCAAAGCGGGGCTGGTCTTTGATGGAAATGACCGGCACTGTCCAGATTATGTTGTCAACCATTTTTTTGCTTTCAATTTCCTTCGGGAAAAGTTGCAGCAATGTTTGCACAGCATAAAAAAGCCCAGCGGGTTTGTTGGCCAAAAGAGTGATAGAGGTGGTGGTCACCTCCAGCTTGTAGCCTTCCTCTCCCAGCGATGTGTCGCTGACCAATGAAAGTAAAATGCTACTTTTATTTTTCCTGAAATTTCCCACAGGCAATTGATAACCCATAGGCATAAATAGTTTTTGAGAAAGAAACTGAGCGATTCTGTTTACTTCGCTATCACCAGTAGCAACTTCAATGATAGTGGAAGGTTGGAGAATAAAATTTCCTGTGCCAATTTTGATAGCTAAAGGTTTTGGAATGAGTGAGGGTTGATTGGTTTGGGAAAAGCAACCAAATGAAAATGCTGAAAAAAGAACAAAAAGAAGAAGCTTCATGAGATGTTTGAATGTTGAGTGCAAAGTAAGAAGCGATGGTTGAACAGGACATATTTTTCTTTATGAAAAAATATTGCACAAACAGCAGCAAATGCAACCCGGCTTTGCTTATGGTACTGCAAAAGTTATTCTTTGATTAGCCTGAAACCGAACTTGTCGCCCTTGTTGCATGGCGGGCGACCACCTTGGTGACTTCTTTAATAATTTCTGCGCAGCCAATACGCAATGTGGGCATTGACTGATTAGTTCAGTGGCCGATATAACAATGACCTTACCTTTTTCATCTACATCAAATCTAACATCTACAGGATAAGTTCCTGATTTTAAATGATCCTTGTAGGGAGCATCGGCATCCAGTTTATTTCTTACAAAGTCTGCCCAACCGGAAGCCCCGCCGGGAAAAATTGCTTCCTTTTCTACTTTTACAAATACCTTGTCGTAGTCGGTTGAATCCTCTTCATCGGTGTCTTTTATCGCAGCAGAATCTGCTGCTGCCTTTGCAGACTTTTCCTGCTGTGCGTTCACATTTCCCAGAAAGAAAAATAGCATCACAAGGGTGGCGGGTGTTTTCATTATGATTTTATTTGGTTGACAAATTACATTCCATTTGCCGAAGGCGAAAGAAAAGCAACAACAAAAAATAAATCTTAATTATTTCAATACTCCGGTAATAATTTAAGCGGCCATTGAACCTATATGTAAGCATTGGTCGTAGAGTTTTTTTATTTTATTGCAATTCAGGTCAAGACCT
>JAYTGA010000018.1:0-4618 GCA_043733905.1 Segetibacter sp. | reverse complement strand
AATAAAGAAGCCGTCATCAACTGGCAGTTTAATACCGAAAAAGCAAGAACAAAACTGAAAAGACTTTATCCGATAATTTTAACTTGACGTGACACTAGTACTTAGTACTCAGTAATTAGTATTAAGACAAGAAGTAATTTATGTCTTTGCTTTCTGTTTCTTTGTTCCTTGTGCAAACCCTGAGCGGCAAAAGAGATTCGAACTCTCGGCCCTTAGCTTGGGAAGCTAATGCTCTACCAACTGAGCTACTGCCGCTTATGTTAAAAGTCATAAAGTTAAATAAAAAGGCTGTCATCAATAACCCTCATTTATTCGTTTCACATAAGTTTCATCTACTACAATCATGAGTATAATGAGCAATGGCGTGGCCAAAATAAGCCCCCAAACACCGGCAAGAATGCCCATGAACAATTGTGCAATAATGATAAGTGCCGCAGGCATGTTTATCAATCGCTTTTGAATGCTGGTGGTTATTACATTGCCATCTAGTATTTGAATGGCCAGGTAAACAAGGGTAACCATGATGGCTTTGTTAATGCCTAA
The DNA here is from genome assembly GCA_043733905.1 of Segetibacter sp. Taxonomy (GTDB): domain Bacteria; phylum Bacteroidota; class Bacteroidia; order Chitinophagales; family Chitinophagaceae; genus Segetibacter. The sequence continues at coordinate 4,075 of JAYTGA010000018.1, read as the reverse complement.
AGTAAGTGCAATTAATATGGCCGGAAACATGGAGATAAGCGGACCAAAGTTGGGAATAAAATTGAGCAAACCTGCTATTAGTGCAAGCGCACTTGCCATGGGTATTCCCATTGCCGTAAGGGCTATTCCTTTCAACACAGACACAATCACCATTCCAAATAGTTGTCCTTTCAGCCATTTGGTAAGTGTGAAACCTATTCTGTCAATAGTGTAATGCACCCTGGCTTTGGCTGCCGGGGGTATGAGCAGGAGAAAACCATTTTTGTAAACAAGTGGAGCGGCAGTAAAAAACAAACCCAGAAACAGAACAATATAAATGTCTGTAAACACGCCAAAAGTGCTGTTAGTGAGCGTGCTGAGATAAGCATAGCCTTTGTTATAGATATCGTCTGCAGAGGTTTGTGACAATAGCTTTTGACCTAATGGAGTACCAGACAATTTTACTTTTGCATTGGCAATGGTTGCAGGTAAAGTTTTAGCAAGTTGGGTAATCTGCACTTCGATAGTAGTACCCATGAACCACAACAGCAAGCCTAAGATAATGAAAGTGGAAATGATGGAAATAAGCAAAGAAGCTTTTTGTCCCACCTTTGTTTTGCGGTGAATGAGCTGCGCAAAGCCATGAAAAAACAAAGCAAATAAAATACCTGCAAATATGTGTAGAATTACATTGAACGTAGCAAAAAAAAACCAACACAAGGCAATGAATAAAGAAGTTATTCCGCAGACTATCCACACTTTATTCTGAAAGGTTGTGGTAGTTGTTCCGTTTATTTTTTCCATAATTATATCCTGGCTTCGTTTAAAAGCTTATCCCTGTAGCAGGTTGTCATCAAATCCTAAGCCACCCCACATAGCAAGAGACGTTGTGGTCGTGTATGGTTAAAAAAGGAAAGCAAATGGGTTTGTTCTTTATTAAGAACTTTTAAGTTATGGTAAATTGGCTAAGGGAGTTATTGTTGGTGCGCTGCACATGGCAATGCATTATGCAAATCCACTGGCACAGCTATTGATCCACCAATCGCATGACCACAGGATTTTTATTTGCCACAGGTATTGAAAACAGTGTTCCCACTATTCAAAATGGAAAGTTTCGGGTAGATGAAATGGAGAAATGCGGGCATTACAAATACTGGGAAAAGGATTTTGACTTATTGAATGAAATAGGTATTTCGGTGCTGCGCTACGGACCGCCCATACATCTCACATTTCTTGCGCCGGACAAATACGACTGGTCATTTTCCGATACAGTTTTTAATGCATTGCATAGCCGGAATATTTTGCCCATTGTTGACCTGTGTCACTTTGGGGTGCCGGATTGGATAGGAAATTTTCAAAACTCTGACTTCCCGGAATTGTTTGCGGCTTATGCAAAAAGCTTTGCACTCCGCTATCCGTGGATACAGCTTTACACCCCTGTAAATGAAATGTACATCTGTGCATTGTTTTCCGCAAAATATGGCTGGTGGAATGAGCAGCTTACGACCGATAAAAGTTTTGTAACCGCACTAAAACACATTGTGAAAGCCAATGTGCTGGCCATGAAGGAAATTCTTAGCGTTTGCCCCGATGCCATCTTTGTGCAGAGCGAATCCTCGGAATATTACCATGCTGCCGACCCCTCTTCAATAGGCCCAGCAGAATTTAAAAATGAAACCAGGTTTCTTTCACTTGATCTCAATTATGGTAAACGGGTGAATTCAGACATGTATGAATACCTGATGGCAAATGGAATGACCAACAATGAGTATCATTTTTTCCTTGAAAACGCTAACCTGCGGCACAACTGTATCATGGGCAATGATTATTATGAGACCAACGAACACAGAGTTTATGCCAATGGCTTTACAAAAGCTTCAGGAGAGATTTTCGGGTATTACGTTATTACTATGCAATATTATGACCGCTACAGGCTACCGGTCATGCACACCGAAACTAATTTAATCCAGGGAATTAAGGGTGATGAAGCAGTAAAATGGTTGCACAAAGAATGGGCAAACGTATTGCAGGTGCGAAACCAGGGTGTGCCAATCGTTGGATTTACATGGTATTCTTTAACTGACCAAGGTAGATTGGGACTCAGCACTCCGCTTTAACAATGGCACTGTAAATCCCTTAGGCTTGTATGATCTTGACCGAAACATTCGGCCAGTAGGTATGGCTTATAAAAAACTCATCGCCGCATGGAAAGATGTTTTACCCGTGCAGAGTGTTTGCCTTCAGCTTCCTATAGAAATGCCGCAAGGCAAAAAATAAAGCAATCATTAAACAATCAACCATCACCAGGCTATTTGAAAATAAAGTAGTTATCATAACCGGCGCAGCAGGCGGTGGAATGTTAACGCTGTGTGACGGCAATATTTACATGCCTTTTTAGGAACAGCGTTAGAATAAATGGCTGCAATGTGTGTTAAGCTCCTTATTTTTAAAGTTCAAAATAGCTTAGAATGACATTCATGGTTAGACTTTTCTTTTTGCTATCAGCATTTACGAGCCTATCGCTGTCCGTTTTTGCCCAGCAAAAAACTGTAGGGCAATCATATTTTGGAGATTACAATTACACAGAATACATCTACGGTTCTCTGCCCATTATCATAGGCGCTTCACACGATGGAACCCTTACCCCGGCTAACATTCCCGACCGCAATGACACGACCTGCGGTACCACTGCCACACTGGTCCGGGACCTGAATGTGCAAAAGATAGTGCGCTCGTTAGATACTTCTCTTAGTCTGCTATTGGGTGGTCATCCACACACGGTCATTTGCCTTATTCACCGGAAGAAAGTGGAAGTAAACCGCATCATTTCCGAAGGAGCCTGCGGCGACACAACTGCCCAAAGGGTCTGGAACAACTACATGGATTTCATGGACACGGCCTACCGCACAGTCACCAATAAATATGGCCGCGGTTTGTTTCTTGATTTTCATGGCCATGCTCACCCGCTTGACCGGATTGAAATCGGCTACTTGTTATATGGCTAGCACCCTTCGCCAAAATGATGCTTACCTGAACAGGAATAGCATCATCAGTGCAAGTTCTATTCATTACTTAGCCAACCAAAACTTAACTGCTCAAACCCATGCAGACCTTATTCGTGGGCCAAATGCTTTTGGGACGTTGCTTGGCAATGCCGGTTATCCTTCGGTGCCAAGCCAGCAAATCCCTTTCCCCGACACCGGGCAGGCTTATTTTGATGGCGGCTACAACACAGCAAGATGGGCATCCCGGGACAGCGGCACCATTGACGGCTTTCAATTGGAAACTTACTACACCGGTTTAAGAGATAACCAGCACGACATCCGAAAGTTTACAGACAGCCTTGCTGTCATCATTAAAAAGTATCTCGACAACATGTTTTATCCGGGCTTTACACTGCCTGTGTCTTTGATAGATTTTACCGGAATTTATAAAAATGGGAGCATTAACCTGGCATGGCATTCGGTTCGGGAAATAAATTTAAAGGACTACGAAGTAGAAAGAAGCAGTAATGGAAAAGATTTCAGCAAAATAGGAACAGTAAAAGCTGGCGGTGAATTTTACAAATTCACAGACAATAAAAGTAGTGAATCGGTATTCCCAATCGATTTGCCAAATGTTAGTAATCCGGCAAGAAACGAGCAATCAAAAAATGTTTTTTATCGCCTGAAAATGGTCAACAAAGATGGCACTGCCCCCTACAGCAAAATCATTGCAATCAATACTACAGGCAGACTTAAACTCACTATTGCACCCAATCCCGTCACTCTTAGTTTTACGGTATCACATGCCAAAGCAGGCAGGGGTGCTTTCATTAAAATATTATCTTCTTCAGGACAACTGTTGCAAACAGTTTCCGTAAGGAAAGGAAGCTATTCAACCACTGTAAAATTTGCTTCGCAACAAAACGGGACATACATGGCAGCCTATTTTGACGGAAATGAAGTGGAAAATGAGTTTTTTGTGAAATAAAAAGTGATAGAAATCCTGTTGTTAGTATTTCAATACTCCGGTAATAATTTAAGCGGCCATTGAACCTATATGTAAGCATTGGTCGTAGAGTTTTTTTATTTTATTGCAATTCAGGTCAAGACCT
>JAYTGA010000017.1:0-23899 GCA_043733905.1 Segetibacter sp. | reverse complement strand
TATAAAGTAGGCACTGAGAATAGCTTAAACGATAGTAAGTCTCCGACAGGGACCCGAATAATAAAGAAAGAGGCTGACCTTTTGGGACAGCCTCTTTTTGTTTTAAACGGATTTATAAAAAACCATGGTACATAGGTGCAGGCATTCTTACAACATGCCAATGCTTTATCAAAACAATAAGGAGTTGGCATGATTTTTTTAACTAATGTAAATTTATGGGGTATTAAAAATATATACACAATTAGAAAATAGTTGAGTATTGGATTTGTAAGTAGAGCGCAAATAATTTTTTGAACAATAGAATGTATAGAATAAAACTTACTGAACTAATAAAACGTAGATGTGGACGTGAACAATCCTACAAATCCAAAAAATTTCTCTTTTTTGTATTTCACATCTAAAGTTTCCTTAAGTCAAATTCAAATATGATAATAGAAAAAAAACCTGATGGTATTTATTTTCCCAATTTAGATGGGCTTCGTTGTATTTCATTTTTAATGGTCTTTTTGCACCATACAGTTGTTTATGATTTTAATGCGTTTAATATTAAAGGAACTTTTTTAAAAAGGATACTTACAACAGTTGGTTATGGCGGCAGCGGGGTAAGTATTTTTTTTGTGTTAAGTGGATTTTTAATTACTTATTTATTGCTGCAAGAAAAAAAGACAAAAGGTAAAATAAATATTCCTTTCTTTTACATTAGAAGAGGACTAAGAATATGGCCTTTATACTATCTTGTCATTATTTTTTCGGTCAGCATTTTCCCCATAATAAAATCGCATTTTGGCAATCAATTAAATCTGGGGATTACGCCAGTTTATTATTATACATTTCTTTCAAATTTTGATGTTATTCATGCAAAAAACTGTTCAGACACAGGTGGACAGTTGATGTCCACTGTTAGCTGGTCTGTTGGAATAGAAGAACAATTTTATCTGGTGTGGCCTTTATTGTTTGCATTAATACCAAGGAAATTTTATTTGTACATTTTTTCGGTTATTATCTTATTAAGCATCTATTTTCGGTTTTTGCATGGAAATGATAACACCGTTTTATATTTTCATACGTTTAGTGTTTCAATTGATTTGGCAATTGGTGGATTAGCTGCTTTTATGATTTTTTATGAAACAATAAAAATAAAATTGTTTTTTATTAAATTGAATAAAATAACAATTTTTGGGGTTTACTTACTTGGTTTCTTTTGGCTGTTGTATGGAGACCATCATTTGAGTGGTCAACCACTTTATGCCCTTGCACATGTAGTCAGCACATTGTTTTTTGTTTTTATGCTATTAGAACAAAATTTTGCCGACAATTCATTTTTTAAATTTTCAAATAGTCGCTTACTTACTTTCTGGGGTAAATATACTTATGGGCTTTACTTACTCCATTCTATAGTGCTTTATTTTCTTAATATTATTATTTGGAAAGTATTAAAATTTGAAAACCCATCAGGATTTTCCGCCTCTCTTTTCAGAACTATTATTGGTTTACCATTAAGTTGTTGCATAGCATATTTTTCTTACGAATATTTTGAGAAAAGGTTTTTAAATTTGAAAGAAAAGTTTTCTGGTAACAATAATTTTTTAAAGAACAATTTTTATAATCAAATCAGGATTAAGGAAGTTTTAGTGCAGAAAAACTTATAGCAGCATACAATTTACAAATGCAATATATATTTTTTGCCTTTGCGGGTCTTAGCAGAAAGAAGCGAAAGCAATGCCGTGGCAGGTGTTCTTCACCTGCAAATGAAACGGTACATACTAAAAGCTGTTGGTGAAGAATACTAACAGTGGAAAAAAAATAGAAACAAAATGATAATAGCAGAATTTAAAAAATATGCAATCTTTAAGCTTATACTAAGAGCATGTTTATTGCTCATTATGATGGTTTTTTTGGGCAGATTGACTGCTTCTACATTTTTTGGATTTACTATACCAGGGAAGCGCTACTATCCTTTTCCAATAACTGTTGCGCTCATTGTTTTTATTTATATAGTCATAATCTGGGTAATTAAATTTGTAATTGACAGGGTTTATGTTGTTGAGGTTAACGAGATAGAAAAGACTATTTACTTTAAAAATCTGATTACCAGAAGAAGTCGGCTTTACAATTTTGAAGACTTTGCCAGTTATGTTGATGTTCTATGCTCAACCAATGCGGGCAAATACAAAGAAATTTATCTACTAAAAAACCACAAAGCAGAAAGGGTCATCTCTGGTTTTTGCTATTCCAATATTGAACAAATAATGAGTGCATTTGCTTCAATAAAGTACGATGGATTTCAACCAAACAGTACAAGGATTCTCATCCAAATACTTTTGAACCAATCTCTCAGCATTAAGAAAAATTGAGTTCATCGCCTTTTCTACCTTTGCGGGTGTTAGCAGAAAGAAGCAAAAGCAAAGCCGTGGTGTTCTTCACCTGCCACAATCAGCATAGCATAAATAGCTGTTGATGGCAGAACATCGCCAGGCTTTTTGCCCTAAACACCAATATAAATCTTCCGCCTTTGTTTCTAATTTCTCCTAAATTTTGATACTCTATGAAATCTCTGAAAATTCATTTTGCAATCCTTGTCACATGCCTGCTATTGCTGGTGGTGGCCTGTAGCAAAAGCGCAACTACAACAGCTTTGCCGGCCAACAGGTTTACGTGGACATACCTGTATGCCATAAACGTTTTTTTTATATCAAATCCTCTTTTCAAAGCAGCATTCACATGGCTGCCTATATCATCACAAACAATTGGTTAAGATGCAGGAATGAACATGCCATTAAATTTTATGCAAAATATCTGGTTTGAATTATGTTTTTTTGCATTAAATTAATTGGTTTTTTCTTTTGTTAATGATGTCATGAAAGCCTTTCAACTGCTTATACTATTACTTTGTTTTTGTTGGGTAGGTGCATTTGCGCAGCCTGTCAATGACAACTGCGGCAGTGCAACCATCATCCCGGTTGCAGGTGCTGGTTTTGGTTTTGGAACATTTACTTCTTCCATTAGCGACATGACCAATGCAACCGTTCAGCCAGGTGAAGCATTCGCCCCTTCCATAGCCGCTTCCGGTCTTAATAAAAAATCAGCCTGGTTCAAATTTTCGTTGCCCACTACACGCTCTGTCAGAGTTTCCCTAGAGCAGCCCGGTGCAGCAATCGCCCAGTCCGACATTGGATTTACTGTTTATAAATCTTCCAATTGCCTGCCTGCAGTTGCCAACATCAGCACCGAGTTTACACCTATCCCCAAGTTTGGAAGCACCTATCACCCATGTGTGGGAGCGGGCGATTACCTGGTGCAGGTGTCGTCAAACAACGGAGCAAACGGATCAATCAGGATCAGTCTAAGTATTTCTGATAGTTCAGGTGCGCTCTACGATCATCCGCAGGCTGCCTATCCTTTTGGGCTGCTTTCGCAGGGGGTGGATTTTGTGAATTATACGGTGGAATGCCAGTCAATAGAAGATGCAACTGAGTCCTGCACCGCCTTCAACGTGAATAAATATACCAAAACAAGCTGGCACACTTTCACCACGCCTTCTTACTTTGATTATATTGTCATTGCAGTATCTCACGGTTTATACAATCAGCGAAAAGTGATTGGCTACCAGCTTTATAAAGGTGATGCCACATCAGTGCCAATCAGCTCCCTTACCAATGTTAGCGGTTGCGACTCCATTTTGCCCGATGGCATTATTGCTGGTTACAAACTTTACAAATGCGGTGGTCTTTTAGCCAACACAACCTATTCTTTACAATTACTTTTTGAAAAAGATTTTATTAGTAATGTCACTGTCAAAATAGACACCAAAGGTGTAGCGCCTGCACAGGCGCCTGAGCCAATACTTACATCCCTGCCTGCATCTAACCAGTTAGGCACACTGCCCGATGGCACTACAAATGTTACTGATTTTTTTGGCTGCAACAGCAGGCACACTTTGCATCCATGTGGACAGGCTTTGCCTGCAAACGGTCTTGTTTTTTCAGGCATACAATACAACCTGAGTACGTTTTATACTTTTACATTAGCCACTGCTGCCGAAGTGACGATCAATGTCGGCTCTTCTTGCGGACCTCCAATATTGGCAAGCTTATATAGCCAGCCTGTTACCTCCAATTGTGCATCTCTGCAAAGCAGTCAACTACTTGACCAAACCCGCACCACTATCCATCAGAGTTGTGTGCCTGCCGGCAAATACACTTTGCAGATTTCCGGCACGGATATGAATTATACACCCGGTGCTTACACACTTTGCCAGCTTTCAAATTTGGGTAGTGAAATAGCAGCATCCATCGTGGTGGTCAGTACACGCGGATCAAATACTTTTTCTTTGCAAAATGCAAATGCTTATGACCACATCAATGCCATGCAGCCACTGCTAGATGGTGTCAGCTACCAGGCGGCGGCAGACACTTTTGGCTGCGCCAACACAGTAAGACCGGCGGGAGACAGATGCGACACTTTCATTGTCAAAGCAACTTACAGGCAATTCAACATTGCCGACAGTGGAATATTGAACATCAATAGCCTACGATTTTTTGACAATAAATTATACCTGGGAAATGCAAGTGCATTAGCCGCCTCGCAAAATGCCTTTACATATCCCGACACCATCAACGGGCTTGTTCCTTATTCAGCCTGCATGAAAAGCTTAGTTGGCTGCAAAGGAAATAATGCCTGTGTGATACCGGGTACCTACACTTTTGCAGGCATGGAAGGTGGAAATTATAATATTGTTGACCGCCCTGTTTTTGAATTTAGGAAAAAGGAAACTAAACACTTTAGCCCCGCCACTGCACAGGATCTTGGAAGCATTTTAGATTCGGTTGCAGCGTATAACAACCCCACCATTATCAGCGATGATGATTATTTTTCCTGCAGGGACAATGCGGTTACTATTAATGGCTTTACCCCTTGCGATACCACTGGTATTGTAAGTACCAAAGCCATTTACAGACAATTTTATTTAAGCAAACCTGCCAGCCTTATCATCAGTGGCTATTATTATGACAATGCCTGCGGAACACTTGTTGGAGGACTTATTACTTTATTTAACGGAAAGGTTTCCAATGGCATTAACGGACTAACAATTATTGACAGCACCTGGAATTGTTTTTTAACAACGGGTCCGCCATCGTGCAAACAACTGCCCGCCGGCTGGTACACACTTGTGTCTTATGGCACAGGCCCCACATACAGCAACCCGCAGCAAAACATAGACTTAACCAGCGATGGATATGTCAGTTCCGTAGGTGTAAAAGACCGTATTACAATCACTGTCGCACCCTCTTGCCTGCCTCCAAAATATAATCATCCATACACGGCGGCAATTGATTCTGTTACCAATCAGCCTTTCTCAATCAAATGGGTGCCTCAGCCGGGACATACTGCTGCTTATCCTGTCACAGGCACCACTTATATTTTGCCAATGGAACATTTTAATTGTACCATTGATACACTTTTCAGTTATCCGCTTACTGTGTGCCACCCGGCTATGAACCGTGTTGCATTTTATGTTTTTAAAACGACTCAGGTGAGTTATTTGGAAATAAACACCAAAGGATATTGGGGAGAATTGTTTGACAAAGATGTAAGACAGGATTCAGCCTTATTTGGAAGCACTACACCTGTGCAACCTTGTTTGCGTGCAAGTGGATTTATCCAGCTCTGCAGTTTGCAACCGGGTATTTATACTCTCGTATTGTTTGCAGGGGAAGATAATAATTGCGACAGCGTAAAGCCGGAAATACGTATTGATCAATCAGGCATTTCCAGGTTTGACTTTGCTGCTCATGCTTATGATTTTGGTGTTGTGGCACCCGATAGTACTTTTCACTACGGAAAAACAGGTGATGTCAATCCACTTAACCCGCTTAGGAAACCGTCTAACGACTTCTTTTATTGTACAACAGGCGCTGCACCCGGCGACCCGACTAACAGTAATTGCAATATGGCCTACAATCCAAATATTTATAACCCCGGAGTCAACAATCACCTGTTTGATTCAGCAAACATGGGTGGCCGCCAACCTTTGCGAAACCTGTGGTACACATTTGTGATCAAAGAAGGAGGCTATGTTCAGGTAAAAACAGACAGCACCCTTAGCAGCCGCCAGACACACTTTGCCGTCTTTGAAAGCGATGTAAACGGCTCGCTTCCATTTAGCACAGTTGTGACTAATGGCGAAGTGGATTCTACAATGGCACAGGGTCTGACACTGGTGGGTGAAAGCAACTGTGTGAAAGGATATGATACAGTCACATTCTTCAGAAACCCCTGCACAGCAGTGCCCACACGCTATTATGTACTGGTAGATGGATTGCCCAATGGCCAGACAGAGGTTGCGGTCATGCTTGATTCAATTAAAGTAGTGCAACCACGGTTTGATCATTACAGCCAGGCATCAGACATGGGATATTTAAACACTGGTACATTCATAGGTCAAACTGATAACTATGCCTGCGCCACCAGCGACCTTATAGATCCGCCTGACCCTGTTAACGGCTGTTCGCCAAAAACACTGTGGTACAGGTTTGTCAGCAATGTAACAGGCCATATTAATTTTTCGCTGACAGAAGACGGATTGGCGGGACAGGCCGGTGCATTACTTTTCAGGCAAATCATACCTGGCGATTCTACTGCAAGCGGTCTGGAATATGTAACAAGCGACAGCTCCTGTATTTTCCCCGGCACTTATTACCTGATGCTAAAAGGATGTAACAAGTTTAATGAGTCTGTTTTTCCAGTTATTAACCTGGTGGAAGAGGCAGGAGATTTTTGCAGCAGCCCTGTAGTGGCCAATGTAAACAATGCAGGAACATTTACAGTATCGGCCATTGTTGACTGCCATACCATTGGAACTGATTATGGCGAATTTGGAAATATTTTAAGTTGCCCCGCCGGTGCAGCGACCACTCAATACAAAACATCGTGGTTTAGAATAGACATCACAGGAACGGACACGCTGGATGTGACCACCTACTTAACATCAAGCACAAACACAACCCCTTCTGACATCAAATACAGAATGATGATCGGCAACTGCTCGGCCATGCAGGAGGGTAGCTGTGTGCAGGATTCCAGAACCCGTGACACTTATAAATGTCTTGCCAATGGCAGCTATTTCATACAGGTGTTTACTCCAGTATCGGCAAGTAACAACGACCCTGTCATTGGCAATATCAATCTGCACCTGATTGCAGTCCATCACAGCGATACCTGTGCGCCGGTCAGCTCGTGTCTTGCCACTTCCAACTTTTTGCCCACGTTTGACTGCACTAAAGACAAAGCTGTTACCTGCAATAACTTTTCAACCTACGGAACAGTCATTCAATACAAATGGGATTTGGGGTATGCAGGGCAAACATCCACCGCTGTTTCACCATCTTTTACATATCCTGCCCTGGCAGCGGGTGCTACTTACAACATTCAATTGATTGTAACAAACACCTCTTGTGTAAAAAGCGATACGTCGTCAATGTCAATTAATGTTCCCGGACGACCGCTTATACAGCTACCAAATGACACATTACTTTGCAATGGCGGATCCGTGTTTCTGGATGCCACTTCATGGCCCGGCGCCACCTATACCTGGCAAGACGGATCTGTTAACCCGACTTACAATGCAGGCTATGTAACGTCCAACATTTATTATGTGCAGGTGGATTATAATGGTTGCAGTTCAAGAGACACTGTCATCATAGATATTAACCCGGTTACTCCGCAAATTTTTACCGGTGTCCTATGCCCCGGCGATTCCATATTGCTGGAAAGCATCAGAGGTTTTGGTGAAACATACCAATGGAACACCGGATCAAATGTCTCATACATTTGGGCAAAAACGAGTGGTGTGTTTTACAACGACATTACCTATGCCACCTGTGTTACGAGAGATTCATTTACAATAATTGGCCCTGTTTATCCTTTTGCAAACAAAGACACTTTTGTCTGTTTGCTTCAGCCTTTTTGGCTCAATGCCACTGTGCCGCAGGCAAATCATTATAACTGGAACACGGGTGTGGACACTCCGGCTATCAAAATCAGCAGTAGTGGCTTATACTATGTAGATATTTCTTTCAGAACTTCCACCTGCACACTCCGCGATTCTATCAATGTTTTTGAGTTAAAAACAGATTCAATCATACTGGCTGCCAGCATTTGCCAGGGCAAAACTTATACGCTCCCCTGGGGGGCTGTAGTGGGTACCGCAGGTGTTTACAGCGATACACTACATTATCTTTCAGGGTGCGATTCTGTCATTACCAAAGTAAATGTATCCGTTGCAAATCCAATCATATCTGTTGCCTCGGTTAATATTTGTTCAGGCAATACTTACACTTTGCCCTGGGGGGCAATTGCCGCCACAACAGGAACCTACAGCGACACCACGAGGTTTACGGCAGGGTGCGATAGCCTGATTCAAACCATAAATTTGAATGTAGAACCTGTATTGATCTCAAATATTTCAGCAACCATTTGCTCCAATCAAAATTATACCCTGCCCTGGGGACCCGTTGTCGGCCTGCCGGGCATTTACAAAGACACTATCCGCTATGCAAGTGGATGTGACAGCCTTAGAACAAATGTGACACTTACCACTAACCCGGTTTCCAGGGTGAGCATTGGAGCGACTATTTGCCAGGGCAAAACATACTCACTTCCCTGGGGTGGCGTTGTCAATGCGGCAGGTGTTTACCGCGATACCCTCATCAATTCACTTGGTTGCGACTCCATTATTACAGTCAATTTATCTGTAAATCCATCGTCGGCAAGCACGACCAATGCCCGCATCTGCGCTTCGTTGCTGCCGTATCATTGGAATGGCAATAGCTATAACCTTGCAGGTGTTTACCAAGTCACTTTGATCAATGCAGCAGGCTGCGATTCAGTAGCCACTTTGGTTTTCAAAATTGATACAGCCACGGCAAGCAGTACCAAAGTCAATGTATGCTCAGCCTTTCTTCCTTACCAATGGAATGGCAGCACATACACAGCAAGCGGAACCTACACCAAAACACTGGTCAATGCCGCTGGGTGCGATTCAATAGCCACTCTAGTTTTATCGGTCAAGAGTTCTTCTGCAAGCAGTTTTAATAAAACCATTTGCGCTTCGCAACTTCCATTTGTCTGGAATGGTAATAATTATTTTTCAGGCGGAGTATATAAAGACACCCTTGTAAACGCTGCGGGCTGCGACTCTGTGGTCACACTTACACTTCTTGTCAATCCTACAACCACCAGCATAACCGGCCAAACCATTTGTTCTGATCAGCTTCCTTTTTCCTGGAATGGTCATCAATATGCTTCAGCAGGCACTTACTTCGATACACTTGTTTCTTCTTCCGGCTGCGACTCTGTTGCGTCGTTGGTTTTGAAGGTCAATCCAATTCCGTCACAGCCCGCCATCACAAGCAATTCACCTGTTTGCCTGGGAAATACATTGTTGCTGACAGCCTACTCTGCCAGTGCCGTCTCTTATTTGTGGACTTTGCCCAACGGGCAGAATGTAAATGCTAAGGACCTGTCTATTGACAATGTTTCATTTGCACAGGCAGGCGTTTATTCCATTGCCACATTTGCCAATGGCTGCGGAAGTGCAGCATCATCCACCGTTGTCAGAGTCCTGGCTGCACCCGTTGTCAATGCCGGGCCCGATCTGCAATTGCACGAAGGCGACACGGCTGTGATAGTTGCCACAGCTACCGGCGCAAACCTGCGCTATCAGTGGACACCCAATCTTTATTTCCTTTCTTCCGACACCATCAAGACCCCGGCTATTTATGGGGTTAAAGATATTGTTTATACCCTTACCGCTACCGAAAGCGGAAAATGCCCTGCAAGCGATATGGTGTTGATAAGGGTATTGCCCAGGGTCAATCCCATATTTATACCCAATGTTTTTTCCCCTAACAGCGATGGCAAAAACGATCTGTGGGTCATTCGACAGCTTGCTGCATATCCGGATGCAACTGTAGAAATCTATACCCGCTATGGCGCAAAAATCTTCAGTTCCTCAGGCGGATATAAACATCCGTGGGATGGCACTTACAAAAGCAAACCCATGCCGACCGGAACTTATTACTACATCATTACCCCAAATCAAAAAAGCAAACCGATTACCGGTTGGGTGATGCTGATCAGGTAAAAATTAGGGAGGAGTATTACTATGGAAATCCTATAAAAGCCTTCAATCTGTGTTCCCGAAGAAAATTGGGAATGGCTATCTGTGTTCTGACACACACTGGGTAGAACTCCAGAGGAGTTCAATATTTGTAGTAATAAAACGCCGCCTCTCATGATTTTACGACTCCTTTAGGAGTCGAATATTCGCAGGCAGTACATTCAACCCCTAACGGAGTCATTTTTCACTTTTTTAATAGCATTGCTAAATAATCCTTTTATCTAAAACTTAGGACAAGGCAGCCCTTTGCTATCCGGCGGTCGCTTGGTGTAATTGAGAGATAGTTCTATACCGCCTTTCGATTCGGAAGCCGCCTTCAGAGAAGATGTATTGACATCGTAAGTAAGGCCAAGCCGGAAATCGTCGAACTCCAGGCCGATGTAGGGAATGATCGCATCGCTGACACGTAGCCAGCTACCAAAATAAACGCTTGTCGGCTTGTCGCCTTCCGAAACCTGCAATTGCATGGCACCGCCAATCACAGTTTCGTGTGCAGCCGCCTGTGTGCTATATAGTCCGCTCAGGTGCAGTGTCGACGTTTCGCCCAGCGGAAAATAACCACCAGCATGAAGCGTAGCACGAGGATTTAGTAAGAAGTATGCACCCGTAAAAGATTGCTTAGGCCGCAGAATGTGATATAATGATAGCCCTGCATAAAAATTGTTTTGGTCAGTCGTGCTTTTGGTGTATAAAATCCCGGCATTCAAATCAAAATAACTGTTCTTCAGGGTAGAATTTCCAATCATTTCCTGTGTAGTGCCGGTAAAGCCAAAGGGAGTCAATTGATCTTCAAAGTTTAGCTTGGTTGTGTTCAGAATCATGTTGCTGTAAGTGCCCTGGAAACCCAACCCAATCTGCGAAAAACCATCCTCATCCAACCCCTTATGATAGGCGGTTGACAGACTAAGATAGTTCACTTTCAGTGCGCCGTTGGCACTTTGGTCGCTATAGCCCATCACTCCCAGTCCCCAGGTATCATTGGGAGAAATCACATTTCGCAATATCGGGAAATCTATAGACACTGTAGAGGTCACAAACGCCCTGTTAATGGTAGGCCACTGATTGCGGTAGTTGCCCGTTATTCTGATGTCACCATTAAACTTACCCGTCAGAGCAGGGTTAAGCGTAAGCGGCGAAGCGAAAAATTGCGAAAAATGTGGGTCTTGGGCAAAGCAATTTGCTGAAAAAACAAGAAACAAAAAAAAGTAAATGACTCTACGCATCATGGTTTGGTAAAGAACGTAAAGATAGACCGAAACATTATATTGTTGTCTGAGTTTTCGTTAAAAACTTGTGAGTTTGTTTTTATGGCTTCGGCCTATCGCAAAAGAACACAGGGTGGAAACCTTCTTACCTTAATAACAATGACAGACTGGTTTAAGCAAACATTATTAGATTATTTACGCCCATGCAAATGGTGCAAGCGTAAGTTAAAAATCATAAATATTTTTTAGCCTTTCTCTTGCAGGTGATAACATCCTGCCTTTAGTTATCATAGAAATCAAAATTGGAAATATATTGTTGGGAGTAGTGCTTTTCCACTGTCTACCTATGCAAACATTGTGATTTGTCCATTGTTTACAGGTGTCATTTCGTTTAGGAAATTGTCCCATAATTCCAATGTCAAGCTAAGATTATACTTGTCGTTTAGTTGATTCAATTTTGTTTCTAAATTTTGTTTGTCAATAGTTTTAGCTAATTCTAAAAGGTCAATTCTCATTAATACATCTTTTGTAAAAGTCCTTTTTGCGTCTGCAAAAGTTACTGATTGCAAAAACTGCATTGTGGTGTCTGAATTTAAAAGTATCAAAGCATATACAGCAAATTCTATTTTGTCAAAACCAATTAAATAACAAGTGTCATCAAGCATTACAGGCTTGTCTGCTTGCGGTAGAATTAATGTAAAATGAAATGTTTTATAAAGCCCTGATATAGCAACTTTGAATAACTTAAAAGAATAATCGCCAATACCAAAAATTGAAAATAGAGGCTTGTTATTATAAATACTTGATTTCCTTGCATCAAAATTTTCTTGATGTTCTGTCAAGTATTGATATGTTTTTGGATAATCGTATTTGATGTATTTGGTTTCTTGTCCAACTTTTCTTTGTGTAACGATTGTGAATTTTCTTGTTTGGCTGATGACTGTGTTTTTAAGGTCAGAACTTTTGAGTAGACCATAAACCAAATCATCTTCTAATTTCACCTCTTCATTTAAGCCATTTACATAATGTCCGTTCACTTTGTCCAATTCCATTATGCTTGAACAGTCGTGTTTCAAACCTTGTCGCCAAATAAAAGGACATTCTCCATCAATTTCTTTTGTATGAACGTAGGTGTCGATATTTGAAACAAATTTGTTATTTAGCCAACCGAATTTTTGATACGAATTTTGGTTATTATAAAAGTTAAACTCGGTGCAATCAAATTCAGGAGTAGTATTTAATTCACAATAGAATAAAGATGCTTCAACAGATACATTAAATTCTTTCTTGCTGTCAATACATTGCTTTTCTATAGATGCAATGTTGTATTTGTTTTTAGCTTGGTCAAAAACAATATTCTTAATAACAGAATTTTTAACCAATAAAAGTAAATGCCCTTTCATTTTTTGAAAGGTTTCAAGCATTGTTATGGTAATGAATTCAGCAATGTCAAAGTTGCCTTTTCCTGTCATTGCATCTAAACCACTGTGGTTTTTAAAATTAGTCTTCTTGGGAAGATTAGCAGAATTAAGGCTTCCCAATTTTGAGTTTGTAACCCACGGTGGATTACCAATTACTAAAATGTCTTTATCCGAAAAATGGTTTTCAATTTGTTTGAAGTCGAAGTCAAAAACATTGCAATGACCAATAGAAATTATAGGTCTTTTCGTTTGAGGATTTTCAAGAAAGAAATTGACAATACTAAATTTGGTTTCCCACACATAAGGTTTGTAAATTTCAATTCCGAATATGTTTTGGATGCTCTGAAAATTCTTCAAAGAAGCGATAATAAAATTTCCCTTTCCACAAGTTGGCTCAACAATAATTTCGGGTGCAATATTTTTTGAAACTAAATGTAGTGTCACTTTGTTTGCTAAATCTTCATTGGTCTGAAAGTCGCCATATTCTGCTCTGTCAGGCTCTTCAAGTATATTGCAATTGTCAGAAATGATTTCTTTGAGTGTTTCAAAATCTTCATCGTTGTCAAAAAAATGTTTGATGCCGAAGGCATCAAACATTTTTTTATTGGCTAATTCAAATGATGAAGTGTTTCTTAAATTTTGATTTAAGAAACCCGAAACCTTATGACTAATATTTGCCTCAAATACTTTCATCATTTAGGTTTATTATAGCTTACAATTTTTGAAATGCCTGGAATGTCGTCAACCAACGCAACAATTCTTTGATATTGCAATCTCCATTGCAAGGCATTGGAAATTGTCAGATAGCCTTGTTCAGGTGGTGTTTGTAAAATTAGCTCGGCTAACTTTGATAGCGTTATATCATCTGCTGGAATATTTTTGTCTTGTAAATATGCAATAATATCAGCTTCATTGGCTTTGTCCTTAACCATTTCTCTCAAACGAAAAGTAGTTGTATAGTCGGCAGTTCGTTCTTTTGAAACAAATGAGCAACTTACAAAATTTAGGGTTGCCGTTTTGGTGTTTTCATCATCTGTTTTGTCGTAAACGAAAACAAGTAAGTTATAGCCTAAGCCAAATATTTTCTGTTTCGCATCTTTAAACGGGCAAGAGGATTGAGGTTGTTTTATTGAAGTTACTTTTATGTCCGTTAAAATTTCAGCAGAAGGCAGGTCAATGCCACTTGCAGATGAGCCGATTGTAACTTCGTATTGATCGTGTAAATGCTTTTGAAATTTTTGTTCGATTAAAGTTCCAACAGCTTTACCGTCCGTAACTCCAAAAAGTTCTTTGTGCTGAAATTTTGATTGTCCAACGCAAAAAAGCTGGGCTTCTTCAATGAGTTTTGATATTGTGAGTTTTTCTTTAATCTCCATAATGTAAAGTTACTATTTTAAACTTTCCACCCATGTTCATGTTTCAAATTTCAAGTTGACAATAGCACCGTTGCAGCGTGTTATCACCTGCAACTGCGATGCGGGCATCTACAAACCTTTCTAAAATTTAAAAGCATCAGGCAATTTTTTAGTGTTATCACCAACAACAATCCAAATTATTCATTCAATTCTTACAGTTTTAACGCTGTTGCCAGTCAGTCATCACTCGCAAAATCGGCATGGGAACGGTAGAGGTCTCTTTATAGAAATTGTCTTCCAACATTATCCCATTAATAAGTTTACTTTTGTTAAAACTAAATACTAACAAAATGAGAAAGTTCCTACTTCTATTCATTAGCTTTTCAATTTTTATTTCTACCGCCCGTGCCCAGGTCAAAATCGGAGGTCCCGGAGCGCCCAATGTCAACGCAGTGCTGGAACTTGACGGAGGCACTGATAAAGGGTTGTTGATGGCCAAATTAGATAGTACACAGTTAGCGGCCTTGTCCTCTGCCATTGATGGATTGGTTATCTACAATACGACAGACAGATTCCTGTATTTAAGAAAAAATAATAGCTGGCAAAAACTGACCGATCAGTCCAATAACTTTGCCCTGCCCTATTCAGGCACTACATCAGCATTAGGTACCGCTTTTTCCATCACCAAAACAACCACTTTCGGCGATTGTGCCAACTTCACCAATACCGCAGGGGGACTAGCATTAGCCACCCTCAGCGGGCATAACAAACTGAACGAAACAGGCGGCAACACAGGAATCGGAATACCTCCCGGACTACTTGACAACCCGTCTTTGGGCAAACTCGTAGTAAGGGGAACGGTCGGTGCTGTGTCTGCCATGTTTGGCGATCAGACAACTGGTGTAGCATTGGAGAATAACTACCCCGGCATTGCCTTTAACTCCTATTACAGTTCTGGAAGAAAAGCTATAGCAGCCGGCTATGGTTCGCTGGTAGGCCAGGATCCTTTGACGGGTCGTTTTTACATTTCCACCTCAGCAGCAGCAGCCACCAATGCCGGCGATGCAGTCGGCATTTCGGACAGACTAGTCATAAAAACAAATGGAAACATTGGTGTCGAGGGCAATACAGACCCACAGGTCCCCTTATCATTTGCTGGTTTATTGGGTAAAAAAATATCGCTGTACCGCGGAACCACCGGCGACGTAGGTATGGGTGTTTATGGAAATGAATTTCGTTTGCACAGCGATCACAGTGGTGCCAATATCACTTTTGGATATGATAATCTGACCAATGGATTTACCGAAAATGTCCGGTTCGAAGCCGCTGGCGATGTACATGTAGGTAAATATGCCACCTGGGCAACTACAGCAGATAACAAGATTCTAAAATTTGGAGACGGTGCCTATTGCTCTATTGGCGAAATAGGTGCCGACGATGCAATGCAATTGAGAGCAGGTAAGTTTACTTTTTACAATGGAAGTGTTGCAATAGGCTCCAGTGCTACTCCGTTTGCTACAGGGTATAAACTAAATGTAGATGGAAAAATAATAGCGGAAGAAGTAAGAGTTGCGCTAAAAAGCAATTGGCCCGATTATGTTTTTTCGGACAACTACAATTTGCTTTCCCTGCAAGGGTTGGAAAATTTTGTAGAAAAGAATAAACATCTTCCAAACATCCCTTCTGCCACAGAAGTAAAAAATGAAGGTCTGTTGTTAGGAGACATCAGTGGAAAATTATTAGAAAAAATTGAAGAAATGAGTTTGTATATTATAGAATTGAATAAAAAACTGGAAAAACAACAAAAGGAGATTGACCTTTTGAAATTGAAGTAACTTCTTTTAAGAAGGGTTCAGAAATGTAAGATTTTCGCCCGATCATCTACTCTCTGTTTTCTTTTTTTTCATTTACAACTTTGTGTCATATTCTTTAATATTATCAAATGAAAAATTTAACCAAATATATCTTATTTATTCTTTTGTCCCTTTTCAGTGTATGTGTTTCCCAGGCACAAGTGAACATGCCTCCCGAAGACCGTTATGACGAAATGGAACACAATGAAGGAGAGGGTGCCATAAAGTATTGGGAAAGATTGGAAAACATGATTGAGGAACAAAACAAGAGGAATGGAGTAGGAAATATTGACAGAAAGGAAGCCCGGTACAATGCCTATAAACAGGAACAATCAAAACTTCAACGGGGTCAGAGCATCAGCGGTGCCTGGACACAGGTTTCGCAAAGCCAAAGCGATGTTGGGATGGGCAGGATTGAAGATGTCGCATTTAGCCCGGCCGATGTCAATACATTTTATGTGGCTACAAGTGGCGGCGGCGTTTGGAAGACGACCAATGGAGGCACCTCCTATTTCCCGTTAACAGATGGTTTGCCTACAGGCGGTGTCAGTTGCATTGTCGTGGATCCTAACAATGCGAATACACTTTATATTTTTGCCGGAGGCGGGTTAGGTTCCAATTATTATCCAGGCATGATCTACAAATCAACCGATGCCGGATTTACCTGGGTGGAAACGGGATTTAAGAAAATAGCAGATGGAATAGTAGGCTATGAATTAAAAATCCATCCGACCAATTCAAACATTTTGTTTGTCGCGACAAACTACGGCTTATATAAATCTACCAATGCAGGTGCTTCGTGGTTTAATGTGCTTATACCACCCGGACAAACAGATCGTTCCATCTTAGATATTGAGTTTAAACCCGGCGATCCATCTGTTGTTTATGCCTGCAGTGTTTACAGGATTCATGTATCCGAAACAAACGGAGATACCGCAACCTGGGTATCTGCAAAGGTTCCTACGCCACCCACCACACTCATTCAGTACACCGCCAGCAGAATAGCCGTTTCCGCATCTTCGCCTAATGATATAGCGATCGCTGTTAGTGTTTATAGCAGCGATTCAGTTGCCGCTGCTGACGGTGCTGTATTTTATGTGAAAGGAAACTACAACACTTCGACAGATGCTATAACCTTTGGACTTGTTCGAAAAATCACTGCTTGCAATAGTGTCTGCTATCGTTCGGGTGTGGGACGCATTTATGGCGATATTTATGTTAGCCAGACAAACATCAGCAATATATTAGTAGCCGGTTTAGAAACATTTGCCAGCTTTTCAGGCGGAAGCGGCTGGATCATAAAATCTTATGATTGTGTTACAAACACTCCCCGCAATTTTCATGTGGACGTTGGAAGGTTACGATCCAATAATGGCAACTTTTATGTTACCATGGATGGCGGCATCTACACCCAGCCAGAAGATTATATTTCCAGCAGCGCACCTTGGACAAACCTTAGTGCCGGTATGGAAATCACACAGTCCTACACCCACGATGCATCCCCACAGGATGCCGAAAGGTACATGTATGCAAATCAGGACAATGGTGTGCATGTTAGAACCAGCCCATCCAGCTATTACAATTACATAGGAGGCGATGGCACCATGTGCCAAATAAATAAATCGAATAAAGACCTGTATTATGGCAGCATTCAGGCTGGTGAATTTATGTATAGACACGATTTAGGGGTAGATACTTACATAACGCCGAGATTTACAGTCAACAGCGATCCCGCAGACACAGCACAATACACCGGCAGTTTTGTTTTTGCGAATGCATTTGCAATGAACGAAACCAACAGCAATTATATCTATGCCGTCAAGAGGTCGTTGTATGTGAGTGCAAATAAGGGAAGCTCTTGGACAAGATACCCAATCACCGGAGCCACCAGCACTCATTATATTTTAAAAGTAGGAAAAACCAGTAGCAATTATATGTATGTGATACAGGATGGGAATGGAATGTTTCAGAGTACACAAAACGGAGGAAACAACTGGACTGACATTACCCCTTTTAAAAGATTCAATGGCACTATTTCTAATTTAACCATTAACCCTAACAATCCTTTAGATATTTACATCACTTATTATGGCAATACAGACACTTCAAAAGTTTATCGTAGTACCAACGGAGGCATGAACTGGACGAACCTTTCCTATGGCTTGCCAAATATAGATGTTCGTTGCATTGTTGTTGTCGGCAATGCAGAAAACTCATTGTACGTGGGGAATGACTTAGGCGTTTATTACAGGGACGACAATTTAGGGAAATGGATCAATTTCAGCAATTCGCTACCCGTTGTCTTTGTCATGAATTTAGTCTATGATGCAACGAATTCAAAAATATCTGCCGGTACTTATGGGCGTGGCATTTGGGTGAGCGACAGCTACAATGCTAGAAGCTGCCTCGTAGATCAAACTTTGAACAGTACCTATTATTATAGGAATGTTTACACCGCATCCAACGACATTACTTCTACCGGAACTGTTTATGGCGATGCAAATACAAATATTAAATTTTCAGCCGGTCACAATGTTATTTTGCAACCAGGGTTTGTTGCCCAGGTCAATAGCAATTTTGTAGCATCTGCCGAAGGTTGTGCACCAAGCCCGACTTTATTAAAAACACATTCCCCAAAAGGAAAAAAGACAATCAAAACAAAGTCAAAGGTTGCTGATCCGGCACTCTCAAAACCTAAAAAGGAAAATTTGGAAAATGAAGTAAAGTCAGCAAAAGAAGAAATGAAGAAAGAGTGATCAATTCTTTATTTTGTCGGCGTGGGGGTCTCCTTCGTCCGCGGCTAAGGTTTCCATATTGTTTTCTTTTTGCGCCTGTGTTGGTGTCTTCACCAACACACCTCGCTTTTTTCCACCCATGTTGCTGGCTGCATTGACTACCTGTGACAAAAGCAAACTATTTAACAAGTAAATTATTTACTGACAGCTTTTTATGTTATGCTGTTAGTTGCAGGTGAAGAACACTTGCAACGGCACTAAAATTAATTTGAAACAAGTTTAATTTCTACTGGTCGCAGACCTATGTTTCATAGAAAGTCGAAGTGATCCTTCGGAACACTTCGACTAGCGGGGGAAGTCAGTGGTTTTCAATGGGTGGTTTGTTATCCGTGGTTTGTTGTTGTCGGTGATAACACCGACAACGGCGAAAAAAAAGAAATATACTCAACTACTGTAAAACAGTAACTACACCAGTGTATTGTCTCTTTTTATTAATAAAAGCTCCTTGGATAGTAAGGACATAGTAGTAAGTACCTACGGGTACCCTTTTCCCGTGATATAGACCATCCCAACCTTTTGTAAAATCATAAGATTCGGCTATCAATGTGCCATAGCGTGTAAAAATTGACAAACTGAATTGTGAGGGCTGACAGTTTAAAATTGGTTTGAAGTAATCATTTATACCGTCGCCGTTAGGTGAAAAAGCATTTGGAATAGTTGCATCACATTCGCACACTTCGTCCTTTACCTTTATTGTATCAGCAATACTTCCGCAAAAATTAGTGACCAGGCAATGGTAGATTCCTGCAGTAGCAACATGGTAAATAGCTACATTGCTATTGTCCTGCCACATATATTTTGCATAGGGAAATATAACATTGAGTTGCAAGATGTCATCTTTGCATTTTGTGGTATCGTTACCAAGATTGATTTTGGGACTGTTTTGATACGCAACAATAGAGGTATCTGAACGTAAGCAATTATTCTTTGTTACCCTAGCGATATATGTTCCTGGTTGTTTGACGAGATATTGATTTCCGGTACTTCCATCTTGCCAGCGGTAAGTGCTAATGGTATCTCTTTGTTTCACACTGAGCAGTAAGGTAGCCTGGTTACACAAAATAGTGTCTGTGGGCAAATGTAGTATGGGTAAAGAGTCAATCTTTACCTCTATGCTATCTCTGTATTTGCAGCTACCCCTGTTTACCTGCAACCAATAAGTGCCTGCTGTAGTGGCTATTTGCTGATTGGCAGCAGAGCCATTTTGCCAAAGGTAGCTGCCGGATATAATCGTTTGTAATAGTAATGTTTGCGTTTCGCACAAAGCCGTATCCTTGCCCAGCGAAAAAACAGGAAGACTGTCGAAAACAACCTTAATAGTATCCCTGCTTATACAACCATTTATATCCGTTGCTATAACAGAATAATTGTTGGAAATATGGACTGTTATGGACGGTGATGCCGGCCCCGTATTCCATGCATAGTTTGTAAATCCGCTGCCTGCATTTAGCACAATGCTATCTCCGATACACAATGTACTATCGCCCCCTAAGAAAATGGGGGTTGAGGTATGTACGAACACTTTAACTGTGTCATAAGCAAAACATCCCGGTGTTTTCTCGGCTTTTACAAAATAAGTAGTGTCAACCGCAGGATTGACTACCACATCTTTAATGATTGTTGAATTGATATTGTAATTGGGTGACCATGTATAATTAAGAAAGCCTGCGGTAGCATGCAATTGTATGGAATCATTGTTACACTTTGTTCTGTCAAACCCTGCGGAAAAAGGAATTTGCGAAGGAGGTAGAATATTTATTGTATCGCTGAAAATGTTGCCGCAATACGTAGTCACAGTTACGTAATAAACCCCTGGACTATTTACGATGAAAATGGAATCGGTACTGTTATTCTGCCAGGTATAGGCTTTATACCAATTTCCCGCCGAAAGTTTTATAGGTGCAGAACCATTACAAAAGTACTTGTCAGACCCCAGATAGGGCTGTGGTACTATCCCGGCATTTACAACTATGCTATCGGTATAAGTTCCGCAGTTTGTTTCCAGCGACGCACTTACTTTAAACTGTCCTTTTCCACTAAAAGTGATGGCAACGGAACTATCGGTCAATGTACTAAGAGTTGCCCCGTTTGTAGGCGAGATATTGAAATTTACAGGGGTCAGGCATCCCGGGCTTCTTACGCCCTTAAAAACATGCACTTGCGTGTCGCAAATGGTGGTGTCGCCAGCTATCATAATGCTGTTGCAGTTGCTTACGTAGGTGCACCCGGTAGATGGACTGTGGGCAAAAGTGGTGCTACCCAATACAATATTCTGGGTGGAAAAATTAGTGCTGTCTGAAACCAGGGTAATACTGTTGAGCGTATCAAATGGCAGCAAAAGCAGGTTAAGGTTATCAGGATAAGATGTACAACCGGGAATGGCCCCCTGGCTTGTGCATTTCAAGAGATAATAATAGCTCTCAGTGGAGTTGGTTACAACATTAGTGTAAGTTGCAGACCCGTCGCTAAGAAACCCGTCATTTGTTTTCTTTAGCCTGGCAGGATAACCCAACCATGGGTCAACACGCTTTGACGAAATGAGCGTATCATTACTACTTATATTGAAAAAACTGACACTAGATGCGCCGTGAATACCATTCAAGCTTCCGCCTGGTTCAGGCAACAAATCATAGCTACCCTGGCTTGTAAAATCATAAATATTTCTGAGAGATAATGCTGCAATCATGTTTAAGGCAGTATCTAACCTTACATACCCCAAAAGATCTTTGGCGGTAAGCGTAGCGGAGGTATTGTAACGTGTTTTGATAATGTAACCCTTGTCAAATTTAACAATGTCACTAAAAATAAGTGCATTGACTCCTGAAGGAAGGTTTAACGTATATCGCTTGTTTTTTTGTAGAGCACCACTTATGGCATCAAACTCTAAAATAGCACCGTAATAACGGTTTGAACTAAATTCACTTCCCGCACCGGTCACCAATACTTTATTGCCATCTACTAGAATGTTTTTGTAAAAAATATCATCACCACTCAATTGCCTTCTCATCGTTTTACTCCATCGTACTGTATCCATACCATCATTCACCATAGCCAAAACCCAACCTAACTGACTGTCGCTATATAAGATAGCCCGGTCACCACTACTACAAATAGCAAGATCGTAAGTGCTTAAATAGGGAACATTTGTTTGTAAAATTTTAGCTTCAAGAATTTGAAGAGCAGTGTCAAGTTTAATGAATTTCCCGGAGTATCTTAATAGCAGCGTTTTAGCATTCAGCCAAATTAAATTTACTCCGACACCGCCGGATTTAAAAGTGTCCACCAACATTTTGGAATAAAGGATATCTCCGGCCTTGTTGTGTTTTATTATACAAAAATAACCTCCTGAACTACCTACAACAATTGTATTTCCCCCGGGCAACACGACAAATTCCGGCATATACGTACTGCCGCCAGTTTGGAAGCTTTTACGATAATAGTCGCTTTTGCAGGCAGGGAAAGTTATTTGAGCGAATGAAAAATTGATTGTGGACTCAATCATGATTATAAGCAAGAAAGCCAAAACAAATTTGAAACTCATAATTAATAAAAAAGTTAAACTATTACTTTGCTTTTTACCATAATTTTATTGAAATTCTCGGTTAGCGTAAGTGTTTCTTAGGCTAGTTTAAGTTTCGCGAAGCTAACTTAAATATTAAACAAAACCAAACTATCGTAAATCTTTCTTACGCGATTTTAGGTTTTTGCGAAGCTAACTTAAATCTAAAAATGAAAACCAGGACTGTGTCCGGTACATTAAAACCAGTTGCAAATCAATTTTACGCTTTATATTTTCGCCTTTGAAGGGTGTTCTTCACCTTCAAACATAACACAAGATAAACACCCCTGGCAATAAAAAGATTCCATTTTCAAGGGGATGCGGCTTGCCATAAGTGATACAACATAAATAGCTGTTGGTGACGAACACTGACATCGGCATTAACTATAAACATTCTGAAGCTTATATTTTACGCCACTTCCAGGGCTTTCACTTCCAGCTTAAAGCCGAGTCTTTCCATCATGCTTTCGCAATCTTTCCACTCAAGTCCAAAGGCTTTTACATCAGCCATGCCCAGTTGAGCAAGAATATTGCGGATGGTATGTGAAGGGTCGTCGTTGTAATCTGCATCTAAAAGTTTTTGTTCCGCCCAGGCTACTACTTCTGCCAGTGATGTGTCATGCTGAAGATATGCAAGCAGTTTAGCCGCTATTGTTTTTTTAGTTATCATTTTCTATTTTTTTATGACCCTTGTCAACAGGGTATTTTTCATGAATTTCCATGAGAATATTTCTTTCATCATAAATTTCCTGCCAAAATCTTATTGTTATTTCATCTTCATTCACCTCTTTTAAATATTTTGCTTTCCACCCAAATTTACCATTTATTTCAAAATAGTAAATTCTGCCTCCATTATTATTATCTATCCATAAATCAAATTCGGTCTCGTTGGCTTTCCTTTTCTTCTCATCCATAAATATCAGTTAGATTTTTTCTTTTTCTTCTTTTCTGCCTGAAACATCCCACTCGTATATTTTTCGCCCATGTTGGTGTTCCAAATTTCGACTTGATAGCATCGCCGTTTTGTCCCAGCGGGGTTTTCTTCCCAGCCATGTGTGTTAGCCAAGAGACCCCGCTTTGGGTAATTGTTATTTGTAAAGACTTACGAAATATAAAACATTAACCTTCCTACCTTCCACTAACATTCAAAATAGTAAACCCTATAATCTCCCCATTTTCATACCTCACTATGATATCGTCATCCGTCATTTCAGAATGATCTGCATGGTTGGGCTTTTTAAAGTGCATATACAATGTGTCCGCTTCTTCATCGTAAGAACTCCACACATTTTTATGCTTCATAAAATAGGGCAGCAGGCTTTTTACTTCGTCCACGGCTAAGGTTTCCATATTGTTTTCTTTTTACTAAATTTTTGTTGTTGGTTAGAAATGAACGCTGTTATGACAAATCCATCTCTATTATCAACTTCTTTATAACAATACTCCGGTAATAATTTAAGCGGCCATTGAACCTATATGTAAGCATTGGTCGTAGAGTTTTTTTATTTTATTGCAATTCAGGTCAAGACCT
>JAYTGA010000016.1:0-4901 GCA_043733905.1 Segetibacter sp. | reverse complement strand
AGGTCTTGACCTGAATTGCAATAAAATAAAAAAACTCTACGACCAATGCTTACATATAGGTTCAATGGCCGCTTAAATTATTACCGGAGTATTGTTATATTTGTTGATTGTTTTTTGTAGAATGAGTTGAAACTCATTTCTATTCAATTGAGTTGCTGTACCCGTTTAGGCATGCTCTCATCAAGCAACAGACGTATATAATTGAGCTGCATTTTTAGAGGTTAAAAGCTTCTTTGCTATGTCCAGCAGTGCAACTGCCTGCTCTTTAGATACTGTTGGAAAGTCTTCTAAAAATTCGTCAAGGGATACTCCTGCTTCCAAATGGTCAAACAAACTTTCTACCGGAACTCGGTTCCTCAAAAACAGGTTGCCCACCTACAATGTCTTTGTCAATGTTGATGATTTCATTAATTTCCTGAAATAAATTTAATCAATTAAAACCTTAAAGTGCTGTTGATTTTTTGCTCATAGCTTTCTGTGTTATGCTTTTTGTGGCTGGTTAAAAGCACCTGTCATGGCAAAAAGACTAAAACCAGCACGGGTAATCCAGAATTTACTTTATTACAGTTACCGAACCATTTAGTTGTATTGACTTGTTTTGATTATCAGACGCCAAAAGGAACCAATAGTAAGTTCCCACGGGAACATATTTATTGTTTTGTTTACCATTCCATCCTTTCGTGAAATCTGTGGATGAAAAAACTTGCTGTCCGTAGCGATTAAAAACTTGCCATTGGCTAATATTAATTATTCCCTGAATTACAGGTTTCCACACATCGTTAACACCATCACCATTAGGGGAAAAAGCGTTGGGTAGGTTAATTGTAGATTCATAGAATACTTTCACTTCCACGGGCGATAAAGAACTCTCGCAGGTACCCTTATCATAGCGCAGATAAAAAATTTTGTCTTTTGCCACGGTAGGAGTGGTTAGTGTACTATATCCAGAGACAGTTAACGGTATTGAGGATATAGGATTATCAAACAATAAATATTTTCCGGGCAAATAGTTTGAAACAATGATTTGAGCAGCGGTATTTTTTAAGACATAGCTGTTTTTTGCCAGAGGCATAGGTAAAACAATGTTGATGTTGTCAACAACAACATTACTACTTGTGTCAGAGCAATTGTAAATATCCTTCACTACAACTGTATAGGCACCTTTAGGTAAATTTGATACTGCAAAAGCATTATGTGATATGATGGTGCTTCCATTCTTCCATATCCATTCTTTTATAGCTCCTCCGCCATGTACTTGCAAGTTCTTTATTTCACCTACTCCAAGTTGGCAGGTATCAGGCAAAATCAGCACATTTGCATAGTCAAAAATAGGTTTTCCCAGTTGTTTTAAACGGGCTCTGTATAATTCTCCTGAGCAATGGTTAGTGTCGGTAGCTACCAGGTAGTATGTATTTGCGGCTAACAAGTAAGCAGAAGTATAATTACTTATGATAGTGTTGGTAGACGCATTCTTCCATTCGAAATTAAACAGAGTTGTGTCAACCGTAAACGCAGGTTTTACATATCCGTTAGACAAATTGCAGTTTGCGTCTGAACTATCTAAAGTTGTAATGCCGATTGGCAATAGTTGTCTTTGCTTCACAGTGAAAACAGGAGATTTCTTAGTGCATCCAAATGAATTGCTGGCTGTCATTTGGTAACTGCCGGTAGGAACTCCGGACAAAGCCAGGGTATTGCTAACTACTAGGTTTGCAGTTATTTCTTTCCACGAAAAAGTTGTTGCGCCTGTAACAAATAAATTACTTATACTACCGGTAGAGACTGTGCATGAGGAGGGGCTAATAAATACTGCAGAAGTATCAATAGTTATTAAACCATCAGATTGAATGGTATAAAAGGGGGTTACAATGGTATCGCAACTTGCATTGTCTTTATATTTCAAGTAGTAATTACCAGCAGGTAAGTTTTGTAAGTCTAGGTTGCTACCTGCAAAATTTCCGTTTGCGTCTGACCAACGAATGTAGGGTGTTCCCGAAGCATTTTGTATTTTAATGTTTGTTATAGTCCCGTTAGATTGTCCACACGTTGCATTTTGAATAACCATGTTGTCAGTTGACAGAGTAGGACCAGATTGGTTGTAAAGTTGAAAAAAGCCGGCAGAGTCAACACAGCCTCCGAGTGAATCTATAACAAACAATTTATACTTTCCGGCAGAGACATTTTGTAATGAAATGACCCCCGAACCATTTTGTAATGATCGGAAAATTTGCCCGGAACTATTCTTCCAATAGGATTTTATTTGCGGATTACTGCCTGCATAAATATTGGTGATGGAACCATTGAACAACCCACATGAGGGGTGAGTTATTATCCTGTATGTAGTATCTATTTTGGGTGTGGGTAATGAGTCTATTGTCCAGTTCATGGGGTATCCGCGGCAGGTGTTACCTAACCACGCATGAAAAAAATAGGTGCCTGGGGCTAGATTATAAATATCGTTCGTATGCGCATAAACGGAGTCAACATTCGGGATGAGGCCGTTCCATTTTATGTATTTCCACTCCACTCTGCTGTTTCCTTTCGTAACCAGGCCAGTTATTGAACCATTATTCAGACCGCAAGAGGCGGGTGTTACTTTAACGTTCGTATAATCCCATTCGGGGATAGAAAACATGGATGTTGACCCTGCCGTATCGGTAGCAGTTGCAACAATTACTTTATTAAACGTACCGGTGTAAGACCATGTGCTATCTGCGGCAGAGTTCGTAGCACCCAAATAAACTTCACCTTCACAGGCCGGGCAGTCATCGTCTTCAAAAATTTCAATCCGGCAATTGGGGGTAGCTTTACCTCTCACAAAATTTAAACCTGTTGAATCAACCCTGACATAAGTGTTAGAATTAGCCTGAATACCTGAACCATAATAAGCAGAACAGTGAACTGAATTTTGAGAAATGGTGACCCGTGGACTCGAAATAATTGAAATTGCAGCAAACCTTTCGGGAGTTGAGATATAGTAGTAGTTAAAGGCATTGTTGTCCGTAAAAATTTCATTCTTTTCTCCGGGCAGGTTACCACCAATTATTCCGCCGCCAGAGCAATTGGCAATTTTTACACGATTGTACTCAATAGCGGTAAAAAAAGAAGGAACAAAAATTTCGCTGCCTTGTACTATTACGGAGTCCTTTATCCCCGATATTTGAAAACTCCCGTTATGTTTATTGTTGAGATAATAAAACTTATAGTTTGAGGGGGTAGATAATGAACTATTACCGTACACACGAAGGGTAATAGGATCTCCCGAACTTCCTCCCAAGTCAAGATTTCCATTAATGTCAAGATTAAACTTGTTATTGATGACAGATATGAAGCCTTTATTCGTAGTTATGTTAGACCGTATTTCACTGTATTTGCCATAAATAACATTGCCTTCAGCAGAATTATGGCCTCCTATAAGTATGTCATAGATATTGCTGAGCTTGAGCGCATAGTATGATGAAGGTACATTTTGCCCCGATGAACCTGAACTCAGCAAACCCCCGGCTTCGTTTAATCCTATCTGATTACTTTGTATCACCAAATTTCTCCCGGAATCAGCGGCTATGTAAGAAAATGAATAAATGGGGTAATTAAATCCTCTGAAAAAATTCCCTTTAGCAGGTTTGCCAATAGTAATGTTATTGCAGCGCATAAAATCAATTCCCATTATGTTTGGCATAGGAAAAGTAAAAGCAAAATAGGTGTTAAGAAGATACAACCCATATACTTCAATATCGTTAGCGTCACTAAAATGCAACATGCTGAATGAAGTAACAACTTGTGTATTCAGTAAAATAATTTTTGCATCGCTTGTGCCAAATGAAGAACCACTTTGACCTGATGCATCTATCACTACATTAGAAGTAAGTGCTGGCAATTGAGACTGAAGGTCAATTGTTCTTCCCAACCTGGTTGTATCGCTTATTGCGAAATTGATGGTGTCTTTAACAATTATTCCATTAGCAGCACAGTTATTTATGGCCGTTCGAAGGCTTCCGTTTCCATTATCAGCATTAGAGGTAACGGTAAAAATGTTCCCCAAACAAATTACAGGAATAAAAAAAAAGAAGCAAAATAAGATCTTCATGAACCAATTAATTTTTAAGTATTTTATTTGATTTATAATGAAACTTCATGAACAATTTAAATAGTAGATACTTATTACGACCCAGTAAGATTACATCTAAAGGACATTACCATATTTTTTTGGTACAATTATTCCTAATGGGCATATTGGTCTGCCATATACTTCATTAAGCAGCGTAGCTATTGCAGCATAAATAGCCGAACCACCACATATTATACCTTCGAAACCGGTGAATTTCTTTAAAGTTTCATTGCCGGTTGCATCACCTATTGCAAGCAGGAAAAACAAGAGGGTCAATGTGGCAAATACAAATTGTAAAGCCTTACTTATCCTTAAAGTGCCTATAAACAACAACCCTGTGAAAATGCCCCACATGGTAAGATATGCTATCATTGCATTGTTAGACGTAGCGGTGACCCAGCCAAGTTTTGGCATAACTATGAGGGCGACAAGCGTAAGCCAAAAAACCCCATACGAAGTAAAGGCAGTGAGTCCAAACGTATTATTCTTTTTGGCTTCTAAAATGCCTGCAACAATTTGCGCTATGCCACCATAAAACAAGCCCATGGCTAGTATCATGCTATTCATTTCATAAAAACCTGCATTGTGTAGGTTTAATAATACTGTGGTCATGCCAAAAGCCAGCAGCCCAAGTGGCGCAGGGTTGGCAGAAGTGTCTTTAATAGCAAGCGATGTCTCGTTCATATGGTTTTGTTTTTGGTAACTAGTGTCACGTCAAGTTAAAATTGTCGGATAAAGTCTTTTCAGTTTTGTTCTTGCTTTTTCGGTATTAAACTGCCAGTTGATGACGGCT
>JAYTGA010000015.1:0-33225 GCA_043733905.1 Segetibacter sp. | reverse complement strand
AGGTCTTGACCTGAATTGCAATAAAATAAAAAAACTCTACGACCAATGCTTACATATAGGTTCAATGGCCGCTTAAATTATTACCGGAGTATTGTTTATAGAAAGAGGCTGCCTTTTTTGGGACAGCCTCTTTTGTTTTTAGGGCAATTATGTGTAATTAGGTGTTCGATTAATTAGCGGGCTATCATGAGGGGCTGGGTGTGGGTGGCTCCGTCTATGTTGATGACCACGTAGTACATGCCGCCGGCGATGTCGCTATTGATATTCATGGTGTATGAATTGGTTCCTTTCAATAAACGGGGATTGGCGGTTTGCACTGTTTTTCCATTGGTGTTGATGATCCTGATATTGGCTGTTCCTTTGGATTGGGCACTCATGAACAGTGTGAAACTGGTTGAGGCCGGGTTGGGTGATATTGGTAATACTGCTTTTTCGACTGTAACAACCTTGGTGGATGCGCCTCCGGTATATGCTGTTCTGCCATCAAGGTGGATGGGGGTGGATGTTCCCAGGCAAATGGCATCTAAAGCAAGGAAATGGCTTGGTCCATAACCTGGGTTGGGGTCTTTGATGGAGAACTCAACGGAGGTAACACCGGCCGGAACAGTGTAGCTGCCGCATATTTGTGTCCATCCAAACACGGCTGTAGAAGTTGCGATGACTGTGTTGTTAGCCAGCAGGTTGAGTGTGAACCCGTTGATGGGTGTCGGCTTTGCATTAGCAATCCAGGCGCAGAAATTATAGATCTGACCGGGAGTAACGCTGATCTTGGTAGCCCAGAGACGATCGTTGCTATTGGAGCTGGTGTGTATCAACATGAAATTGTTTCCGTCGTAAGATTGGATATTGAGGTATCCACCGCCGCCTGCATTGTTTACATTGCTGACCACTTCGTAAGAGCCATTGCGTGGAAGGCCGATTGACAAATCTGTAACCGCTCCGAAAGTTCCAAAGTTGTTAACCCCTGATTCGAAGCCGCCAAAGTAGCCGTAAGCATTGGTGGTAGCCGCACAGTTTCCGCCACCGCTGTTGCTGAGTTTTTGCATTGCAAAATCCAGGGTCTGGTTGCCGTTGGCATCGTCGCCATCGGTGGTTGGTTCTGTGTTCTGTAGTAGTGTAATGTACCTGCTACGTGCTTCTCCGTTTATAACAACGGCGGCGTTGTTATCATTGTCAATATTGTTGTCGGGGCTGGCAGTGTTGAGCAATGGGGCCACATAACCATAAGGCATGGTGGCACCCACTATGTATTTGCCTGCTGGCAAACCAATGAAATTATAGTTGCCGTTGTTGTCGGTGAGCATGTAGCCAACAACAGGTCCATCGGCGATATTGTCAGCATTGTCGTCAAGGTATAATCTTACCTCTACGCCTGCCATGCCTGATTCCTGTGGATCTTTTATGCCATTGTTATTGGTGTCTTCCCACACCAGGTTGCCAAGGGTGAGATTGCTGGGAGGCGGTGGAACCTGAACAAAACCTGCATCGATGGTAAAGTCGCTTTGATTGGCGGCAATGGTGACAGTGGCACTGCCATTGACAGGATCGCTGTCTGTGCTATCGTTTCCTACATTAGATGGTGTTGGAGTGAGACCAGCAGGTGTTGTGAAGGCGATGGTATAAGTGCCCGGCCCTAAGTTTTTGAAATCGTAATAGCCATCGCGACCCTTGTAGTTTAGTGTTTGTGTTTCTGCGATTGTTCCGTCTGCAAAAATGATTGTAACGGTTTGTCCATTGATGCCTGGTTCGCTGCTGTCCTGGATGCCATTATTATTCAAATCGTTCCAGACAAAATCGCCGATGAAGGAGTTGCCACACTCGCCCATGTCAAGGGTTAGGTTGCCATTGGCATCGTCGCCATCGGTTACAGGCTCTCCGTTTTCGGTCAGTGTAATTGCATTGGTAAAGATATTTCCACCTGATACTCTAACAAGGTTGTTGTCATTGTCCACATCGTTGTCTGGTGTAGGGCTTGTGGCCTGTGTGCTGGTATTGGGTGATGGTGAATAGCCTGCTAATACGGGAATAGAGGCAATGTAACTACCTGCAACAAGATTGGAGAACTGGTATTTTCCATAAAGATCAGTAGTTGTAACAGCTACCGGATCGCCTGCATCGGGCAGGTTGTCGGCATTATCATCTTTGTATAAAGTCACCGGCACATTCGCTATGCCTGGTTCGTCCAGGTCTCTTTTTCCGTCGCCGTCGTAATCATTCCAAACCTGGTTGCCGAGTTTCAGCTTGCCGGAAGTGTTAGTGAGACAAATGTCATCTATGGCAACAAAAAAGAGTCCTTTTTTAGGATCTCTGATAGAAAGCTCGATATTGGTAACGCCAGCAGGTACGGTAAATGAGCCGCACATGTCTGTCCAGCTAAAAGTAACACGGGTTTGTGCAATGGACACACCATTTGCATACAATCCTAATTCATAGTCGGCACCGCCACCGAGGTTTTTTAATAATGTAACAGCGGCACAAAACTGGTAAGTAGCGCCGGGTATAACATTGACATTAGCATACCAAACACGTTCATTGAGATTGTTGCTGGTATGAGAAGCAAGAAAATAGTTACCGCTACGTGGTTGAATATTGAGATAGCCTCCACCGCCTAATTGCGATACATTTTGAACGATCTGGTAAGAGCCATTGCGAGGCAAACCATTGTAAAGATCTGAGCCTGCGGTCGTGAAGGAAATATTTGAGGAATTAGCCTCAAAACCTCCATAGTAGCCTGCTGAAGACGTAAGCACATTGTTTGCACATCCACCGTTGCCTGCAAAAGCAAATAACAAGAGAAAATGCGGAAAGACAAATAGTGCAATCCGAATGAGTTTTAATTTGTTGAAATTTTTCATAGTTACTCCTATTTAATTGTGTTTGAACAAATAATGATGGAATCAATCGTCTGCAGGTTGCAATGAGTCTTAATTATTTTGAAAAGAGTCTTTCTGTCCATAGCACAATAAAACCGGCTGCTGAAAGATTTCCATTGAAGTAATGAATAGGATTAGGTACAACGTTTTCAAACCGAGTCAATGTTGAAACCTTTGCGAAGCTTTTACCTAATCCAAGTAATGGAAATGCTGAGAAGAAAGGAGACGCCACAATTGGGAGGTAGACAAAAGAAACACTTCGCTAAATACATGTTTCTTTGTATTTTTTCTGCAAAATGAATTTCTATGGCAAAATTTCTGACCAAACTTTTGATCACGACCCTGGCGGTACTGGCTGTGGCTTATGTGCTGAAGGGGGTTCATATTGACAGCTTTGTGACGGCCTTTGTTTTGTCGCTGGTGACGGCGTTGAATTAAAATTAAAAATTAGGAATTAGAAGTCGAATGCCCAAGAGGGACTTGTAGTTAACTTTGTTTTCTTTATCATTAACCATTCATTACTCATAAATCTACATTCATAGCTCTACACTCATCATCAACTCTACACCCATAACTCTACACTCATAACTCTCACCATGTACTTCGACCGAAAACAATTGTCTGACAAAGAGCTTGTTCATTTTTATAAAACCTTGCTGCTGCCGCGGCTGATTGAGGAGAAAATGCTTGTGCTGCTGAGGCAGGGCAAGATCAGCAAATGGTTTAGCGGCATAGGGCAGGAAGCCATTTCTGTAGGGGCTGCCCTGGCCTGCCGTCAGGACGAATGGATGATGCCGCTGCACCGCAACCTTGGCATTTTCACTACACGGAATATGCCTCTTCACAAACTGTTTATGCAGTGGCAGGGCAACAAAGATGGCTATAGCAAGGGGCGGGAAAGGAGCTTTCATTTTGGCTCAAAAGAACACCATATCTGCGGCATGATTTCTCACCTGGGGCCGCAGCTTGCCCTGGCCGATGGTGCTGCACTGGCTTATAAATTAAGAAATGAAAAGAAAGTGTCGGTTGCCTTTACCGGCGATGGCGGCACCAGCGAAGGCGACTTTCACGAAGCCCTGAATGTGGCTGCTGTGTGGGATTTGCCAGTCATTTTCATGATTGAAAATAATGGCTACGGCCTCAGCACGCCCACCAATGAGCAGTACCGCTGCCAACACCTGGTGGACAGGGCAAAAGGCTATGGAATGGAAGGAGTGCGGATAGACGGAAATAACCTGCTGGAAGTGTATGATACCATGAAGGGTGTCAGGGATTTTTGCATCGCCAAACAGAAGCCTTACCTGGTGGAGTGCATGACCTTCAGGATGCGTGGACATGAAGAGGCAAGCGGCACCAAGTATGTTCCCAAAGAATTGTTTGAGATGTGGGCTGAGAAAGATCCGGTAAAGAATTTTGAAGAGTTTTTGCTTTCGCAAAATGTCATTTCAACAGATGGAATTATAACTACCAGGGAAGAGATGAAGCAGCATATTGAAGCCGAACTTCAGATCGCATATAGTGCCTCATCCATTGTTGCGGATACTGCAGAAGAGGTTGGAGATGTGTATGCTCCGCAAAAAAATCTGACCGCTGTTTCCTATGCCGATGTGACTACAACTGACAACCGCGATCTGCGATTTATAGATGCCATTAAAGAAGCATTGCACCAGGGCATGAAGCAGCACCCTGAAATGGTGATCATGGGACAGGACATTGCAGAATATGGCGGGGCGTTTAAAATAACCGAAGGGTTTGTGGAGGAATTTGGCAAGGCCAGAATCCGCAACACACCCATTTGCGAAAGTGCCATAGTAGGCGCTGCACTGGGCCTGAGCCTGGAGGGCATAAAGAGCGTGATGGAAATGCAGTTTGCGGATTTTGCTACAGTGGGCTTCAACCAGATCATTAACAATCTTGCAAAAATATATTATCGCTGGGGGCAAAATGCGGATGTTGTTATCAGGATGCCGACCGGTGGCGGTGTGGGTGCGGGGCCATTTCACAGCCAAAGCAACGAGACATGGTTTACACACACACCGGGTCTTAAAGTTGTGTATCCATCTTGCCCTGCTGATGCCAAAGGTTTGCTGACAGCCGCCATCAACGACCCGAACCCAGTCATGTTTTTTGAACACAAGGCATTATACCGAAAGATCAGTGAACACGTTCCCCGTGATTATTATGAGACTGAAATAGGGAAAGCCAAAACAGTGCAGGAGGGCAGCGATATTTCTATCATCACTTATGGCATGGGTGTGTGGTGGGCATTGGAATATGCTAACGAAAACCCGGAAGTTTCCATTGAGATTTTAGACCTGAGAACCCTGCTGCCATTGGATTATGAGGCCATCAGGCAGGCGGTGAAAAAGACAGGAAAAGTATTGCTTCTCCATGAAGACAGTTTGCTTGGTGGCCTGGGTGGTGAGATAAGTGCGTGGATCGGCGAACACTGTTTTGAGTTGCTGGACGGTCCTGTGATCCGCTGTGCTTCGCTGGATACACCCATTCCTTTCAGCATAGAACTGGAACAAAACTTTATGGCAAAATCAAGGCTGGGGGAATGTATTGGAAAGCTGAAAGGGTATTGAGAAAAAATACAAAAAGATTGTAAGAAGCAATGCGAAATCGTTAAAGAACCCAAACCGGCATCTTTAATTGGGATGCAGTTTCGGTTAGCAAATCTTCCTTTTTCCGGTAATTTTGTACAATGACTTTGCAATTAAAAATACTTCGGCAGGATTTATTTGACGACTACCAAAAAAGATTACAGGTTGATATTGAAAGCTTATTCTCAACATTAAAAAGGAAGCCGCAGACCATTGAAGATTTCAAATTTTATCTTGCTAATTCTGCTGTGCATTCTTCAAACATCGAAGGCAATACGGTTAGCTTTGACACGTACCTGAAGGCAAGTGAATTTAACCTGCACCTGAAAACGAAGGAGATTAAGGAAATTGAAGACCTTATAGCTGCATATCAATTTGCCAGCGAAAATGATTTGGCTTTCATCAACATTTTAAAAGCACATGAAATTTTAACTCAAGCTATTCTGATTAAGAAAGAACGTGGCAAAAT
Source organism: Segetibacter sp. (assembly GCA_043733905.1). Lineage (GTDB taxonomy): Bacteria > Bacteroidota > Bacteroidia > Chitinophagales > Chitinophagaceae > Segetibacter. Next base: position 27,277 of record JAYTGA010000015.1, on the reverse strand, counting down.
CAGGAAAGTAAAAGTTGGAGTAAGAAGTGAAGGGCGACTCATCTATTTGGCGGTTGAGCCAGAGTTTGTAAAACAAGAACTGGAAAAATTATTTACAGATATCTCTGTCTTGCTTAAAACCGAATTGACAATTTCGGAAATTTTTTATTACGCTGCCTATATTCATCTCGTCTTTGTTAACATTCATCCATTTGTTGATGGCAACGGCAGAGCAACACGACTGATTGAGAAATGGTTTTTAGCTAAAAAACTGGGAGACAATGCCTGGTTTATTACCTCGGAAAAAAACTATTGGGATTGCCAGTCTGCCTACTACAAAAATTTACAACTTGGAGTCAACTATTATGAACTGAAATATGAAAAGAGCATTCCATTTTTACTAATGCTTCCAAAATCTTTGGAAAATAAATGACACGGGTAAAATGTAAAAACATTTTTCAAAAACAAAGCAATACTACAATAAACAAACTGCTGTAACATTTGACCGTATTGGTTTTACCCCATCTTTTTACCCAAACTTTTCTTTGGCTGTTTCCATAAACTCAATGATTGTTTGATGGCATCTACCACAGCCTTATCTTCTTTAAACGACCAGTCGAGTGACTTGTAAGTAGTGGTTTTATCGGCAGCATTGTGGAAGAATAAAACGGATTTTACAACCGGGTATTTTTGTGGAATCAATGCCAGGGCTTCTTTGTACCACTTGGCCCTGTCGCCACCTACATTCAGGGTTCCAAATTCGGTAATCATGATTGGCTTGCCGTAAAATGAAAAGTCTTTGTAAAACTTATTGAACGTTTCGTCAAACGAATACCATTTGCTCCACTGAGCCACGTTGCCATAATTGAGTGCAGTGGTAGCAATGAAATCCACATAATCATTTCCGGGGTAATAAGATGCATAATTGGTGTAAGCCGGATGCGGCGCCCAGACCCAGATGGCATTGGTAGCACCCAAGGTTTTGAAGCGATTAACTACATGTTTCCAGGCGGCAATATACTCTTCGGGTTTGTTGTTTTGCGGCCCCCAGGGATACCTGTATGGGTCATTCATTTCGTGACCAAAACGGAGATAAAAGGGATGACCAAATTCTTTTGCAGAGCTTGCCCATTTGTCAATGTATTTATCAAATTTGCCTTCGGCAATGGCTTTCATGCCGCCCAGGTTTTTGTTGGTTCCTTTGTTCAGTTCGGGAAATGTAACGGGGTCAAAATCGTCCATCCAGGGCTCCCAGGTAATGAGGGGAAGAGAACCCAGATCCCAGATGGCCTGAATACGGATGGCCGGGAATACCTGGTCGGTTTTGCTGCCCCATGCACTGTATTGCTGAATGAGCGGCAGTTTCGTGTTCAGGGAATCTTCGAGTGATACAATGCTTTCGTAAGACTCCCTTGTATCGTTGTCAAACGCACCTAAAAGAATGGTGTCGGGAGACTTGGCGAGGGCTATGCTTTTCCTGTATTTGCCAAGCCACGACAGAGATTCGGTGCGGGTCTCTTTATCATCGCCTTTCATGATTCTTTTCTCAACCTTTGTCACCTGAAGGCTTACGGTGTTCATGACATCCTCCAGCGGACCTTTGCTGCGGTCACCTGCATATAGCATGGCGATGAACAGGAATGAACCTGCTGCCATGGCTGCTAAAATGATGCTTATGCGGGTGACTTTGCTTTTAATTTTCATAACCAGAATTTTTTTTGTTGAAAAACTTTCTTTCAATTTTTATAAAACAGGACTAATGTTTATTTCAGAAAAACGAAGCGGACTCACCTTGCTTTCAGCAATCTGTCCATTTGTGTTAATGGCATCCAAGTCAATCTCTTTCCACGGTTCTTCGACGGTTAGATTTTTTGACTCCACTGCCGCATACACTGGCCCCATCGTCATTAAAAAAGCAATGGAGGCAAAGGCGACCATCCCCCATATTTCGCCACTTGTCAGTGATATTTTCGCCTCGGCGGTAAAGTATTTTCGCTCTACCACAATGAGTATGAATGTGAGAAAGAACAGCACCTGGTGAACGATGTGCGGACGGATGAAACTGGTCAGCCCTTTGACCGCTTGCTTGGCCGTTGGAATGTATGGAATGTCTGCATCAATGAGCGACAGCAGGAAGCCTTGCAGAAAGACCGGCCAACAGGCAAACTTGAGAAACATTCCACGCCAGTGAAGTCCTCTTTCCGTTTCGGGGTGGCACATCCAGTGTTGCACATAGACATAAATGGAGACGCTCATAATAGCGACCGGAATCCAGTTTAAGACGAACTCCATAAAGTTCATGTTGGCAGGCAGCCAGCCAAACCAGAGGAACAAATAAGGAATGATGAGAAAGAGCATGGTGATGAATCCGCTGAGATAATAGGTGCTGACGGCGAGATATGAAAGCCGCTGCCAGCCTGATAATTTTCGCCAGAGCGGAATGAGTTCTGCAAACAAAACTTCGTGAACACCTCTTGACCATTTGCGCTGCTGCTTGCAAAAAGAACCCAAATCTTCAGGCACCAAGCCACGGCTGACAATGATGGGTGTGAAAACAGATTTCCAACCGGCAGCATGAATGCGAATGGCAGTAATTAAATCTTCAGCCAGGCCAATGCCATGTCCACCGGCACTCTCCAAAGCCTTGCGCCTGAATGTGCAATTAGCACCAATAGCAACAGCACAATTATAGCCATTCATGCCCATTGAGTTGGGGCCGTAAAAACCATAGGTCTGCTCGGCGGCGGCCTTTGCCGTGAACGAACGATATTGATTGTAGTATGCCTGCGCCACCTGTACAAACCCAATTTTTTCGTCGTCAAAAAAACCAAGGACTTTGTCTAAAAAATTGGGGAAAGGAATGTGGTCGGGATCGAGCACAAGAATAAAATCTTCAGTCGTTTTTTGAATGGCTACATTGACTTTCCCTGCCTTAGCACCCGGCAGTCCCACCAGTTCGAGCCATACTGCGCCGTTTCTTTCGGCCACTTCACGGAATCTTGGGTCTCTTGTATCGTCCAGCAAATAGGTTGTGTGCGGATACTCAATCCTTGCACAAGCTGCCAGTGTTTTTTCAAACATACTCAGCGGTTCACCGGGGGAACTGGTAGTGAAAATGGCGACTGAATGTCCTCTTTTTGCAGGTCTTACTTCTGGTTTTTTAATGCCGATATAGGAAATCCAAACAACGATTGTGCGGGCCATTCCCCACCAAAAAATGATAGACAAAAGAATGAACAAAGGCAGTGAAACCACGTTTTCTTCCCTAAACCACCAGTTGAACAAATGGAGGATGCTGATGCAGCCAGCCACGATCAATGCTATCAAAATGATTTTCTTTTTCCATTCAGATGTGGGTGCTTCCCGGTAGGTCCATAAATCGTATTTATCAAATTTTTTCATTTGAAAAAGGCGTATTTAAGGTGAAGAAATAGGTTGTTGCTGGTGTAGAAATAGACTTTGGAATAGGTGTAGGAGGCAATGAGGGACAGCTTAGGTGACAATGCAAACTTCAGGTCGCTGCTGATTTCAATGGGTGTATAGCTTTGTTGCTGAAACTCTTTGGTAAAAGTGAGTTTTCCTGTGGTACTATCGGTGTTGAGATAAAGATAAGGCACATCAAGCTTTGCCGAAAAACCAACGGCAGCTTTTGCAGAAAACGAAACTTTTTTACCGGAAATATTGACTACCGCAAGGCCGGAATGAACCGTTTGTCTGGCAGGAGAAAAGTAAGGATTATAAACGCCTTCAATCGCCTGGTTGTAAGTGTTAGTAGAAACAAGCTCCTCTGCTGTTTTTAAATGCGTGTAACTGTTTTTATCTGAGTTGGCATAGTTAAATGAATAACCTGCTTTCACCGAAAAAACGTTTTGCGACACAATGGGTGCAAGCAGCCAGGCATAAGCCGTGGCAATCTTGTTATCATCCTGGAACTGCTGGATTTGATAACCCGCCTTGCCCAGCCATTTGTCGTTTTTATGAAAGCTCAAAGCTGCTGAAGAAGTGGTGAAAGTTGTTCCCTGGCTAATGGCCGCAAGTGTGTATTGGTAAGGCTTTTTCTCAATCCCTGCACTCAGCGAAAACTGGTTGGATAGCTTTTTGGAAATGTCAGCATGTCCAATGAAACTGCTGCCAAGACCACTGATGCCGCTGTTGAAAAATCCACCCCCGAATGAAAAGCTGACACCTGCATTGTAGAGGCTGACGGTGTTGCCAACTTCCACCGACAGTGGATGGTATGAACTGTCTGAGAGTGAAAAACTGTTCAGGTTTGCTTTCAGTTCTGGAAAGAGCAGCCACGAATAATATTTGGATAAACCAACGTCATATTTGTAGTCGGTCAAAGGCTGGTCGTCTTTGGTGTAGCCGCCGCCCACTGTGGCAGTAAGGGCGGTTTTATAGTTGATTTGCTGCAAAAGACCGGCAGCATCTGCATAGTCTCTATACCATTTCAGCAGGTCATTTGTTCTTTTGTTTGCCTGTTGAGTTTTACCTTCCTGGTTGTCAATGTAGGCCAGTAGCAAATTCGCCTCAGCATTTTTTGGGTCGTGTATCAAATAATCGTTCAGTCGTGTTTTTGCTTTGCTAAAAGAATACAATTGAAACAGCAAACGGCCATAGTCCAGCTTCACTACATCCACCTGCGGAAATTGGGAAATTGTTTTTTCATACACGTCCGAAGCCTTCTCATTTTCCCCAGCCCACACCAGCACCTGCGCCTGCAGACGAAGTCCGTTCAAATCACGGTGAGCAGCATTGTAAGCCGACAGGAGTTTATCAGCTTCTGCAAAATGTTTTGCATAGGCTTTTGTCCTTGCCAGTTCCAGTGTATCCACCTTTGGTGGTTGTGAAGGTGTAACGGAGGTTTTCAAAATTTTGCCTTTGTTACCTGCCTTTTGCGCCTGAACCGATACAGAAAAACAAATGAGATATATGATGAGGTGAAGCTTCATTGCTTAGGTTATATTTACTAAGCAAAATTTACTCTTTTTTTATGCAGTTTAAGGAGAAAAAGAGGGGTTTCGTCTATAGTTTTGAAGGTATTAAGGATAGCTGAATGTTTTCAGGGAGATGAAATTCATAGATTTAGATTTTTCAACCTTTTCGATTCCTTAAGATTTCATCACCAAACTTCTGCTTACATAAACCTCCCCGTATAACTCTCTTTCACCTTTTTCAACTCAGCAGGAACACCGCTATAGACAAGGTGACCGCCTTTATCCCCGGCTTCGGGGCCAAGGTCAATGACCCAGTCGGCACTGCGGATGACATCTGTGTTATGTTCAATGACCAGTATGGAATGACCTTGTTCTATCAGTGCATTGAAAGAAGCCAGCAGTTTTTTTATATCGTGGAAATGCAGGCCGGTGGTGGGTTCGTCAAAAATAAACAGGATGTGTCCTGCACCTTTTCCTTTGCCCAGGAAGCTGGCAAGTTTCACCCTTTGCGCTTCGCCGCCGCTGAGTGTATCGCTGCTTTGCCCGAGTTTGATGTAGCCAAGACCCACGTCCTGCAAGGGTTGTATGGCTTTGGCTATTCCGGCACTGTCTTTTGATGATGAGAAAAATTCGACCGCTTCATCCACACTCATCTCCAGCACATCGTGAATGCTTTTCATTTTGTAGGTCACCTCCAGCACTTCTTCTTTAAATCGTTTGCCGTGGCATACATCGCACAGCAGATGCACGTCTGCCAGGAACTGCATTTCCACCACCTGTTCGCCTTCGCCCTTGCAGGCATCGCAGCGGCCACCGTCCACGTTGAACGAAAAATGCTTTGGCAAAAATCCCCGCATTTTACTCATGGGCTGTTTTGCATACAAATCCCTGATTTCGTCGTAGGCTTTTATGTAAGTCACCGGGTTGCTGCGGCTCGATTTCCCGATAGGGTTTTGATCAATCATTTCTATGGTAGAAATGTAGTCCACATCGCCCACCACTGCTTTGTGAAAACCAACTTTGTCTGCAAATTCTCCTTTTATTTTTTGCAAAGCAGGATACAATATTTGCTTCACCAGCGTGGTTTTGCCGCTACCGCTCACACCCGTCACCACGCAAAACACATCCAGTGGAAATGAGACGGTGATGTCTTTCAAGTTGTTATGCCTTGCGCCTTGCACGGTGATGTTTCGCAATGATTTTCTAACGTGTTTCGGCGGCTCAATGCTCATCTCACCTTTCAGGTATTTCCCGGTCAGGCTCACAGGATTGGCAATGATTTCATCGTAGTTTCCTTCGGCCACTACTTCGCCGCCCAGGTGACTGGCAAACGGCCCCATGTCTATAATATGGTCGGCCTGCCGCATCATCATTTCATCATGTTCCACCACCACCACGGTGTTGCCCAGGTCCCGCAACTCTTTCAGCACGCCAATCAGCCTTTCCGTATCGCGGCTGTGGAGGCCAATGGAAGGCTCGTCCAGGATGTACAAAGAGTTGGTCAGGTTGCTGCCAAGGCTGCGTGTCAGTTGTATGCGCTGACTCTCGCCGCCGCTCAGGCTGTTGGCAAGTCGGTTTAGGGTCAGGTAGCCCAAACCCACGTCTATCAATGTTTTCAGCCGGTTGTGTACTTCCAGCAAAATGCGTTTGGCCACCTGTTGGTCAAATTCGCTGATTTCCAATCGGTCAAACCAATTGCTCAAATCTTTCACAGGCATTTCGCAAAGCTGCCCAATATGCATCCCACCGACTTTTATGTACAGTGCTTCTTTGCGCAACCGGTAACCTTCACAAGATGGACAAACCGTGCGGCCACGATAGCGGCTCAACATGACCCTGTATTGAACTTTGTATTGGTTTTGTTCTACTTCCTTGAAGAAATCGTCAATGCCATTTGCATAGCTGTTTCCTTTCCACAGAATGTCATATTGCTCCTTGTCCAGGTCGGCGATGGGCGCATGAACATTGAAGTTGAACTGGCGTGCAGCCTTGATGAAATTTTCTTTCCACAGGCTCATTTTCTCACCTTTCCACGGAGCCACGGCGCCTTCATATACACTCAGTCGCCTGTCGGGTATCACCAGGTCGGGGTCAATGCCCAGCACCTGCCCAAACCCCTCGCACACAGGACATGCACCAAAAGGATTGTTGAACGAAAACAGGTTGGGAACAGGTTCTTCAAACTGGATGCCGTCCAGCTCAAACTTGTTGCTGAAGTGTTGGAATTTATCCTCCGCCATCAGGTACATTTCACCTTCACCTTCATAAAAAGCGGTGCCGATGCTATCGCTCAGGCGGTGTATGTCGTCTTCATCAAACTCTTTTATTACAATCCGGTCTATTAAAATAAAAACAGGCGGAATAGCTGTCGCGGCTTTTTCTCCAGAAGAGGATGGAAGTTTTTTAGCGAGGCTTTTATCGTCCATTTCCACGAGGTCTTCTATATGGACAGTTTCTTCGGCTTCATTTTTTTGAGAAATGTACATGCGGCTGAAACCCTTTTGCATCAGTATGTTCAGCTCTTCTCTGGCTTCGCGGTTGGCATGTTGCTTAAACGCCGCTAACACCAGCACTTTGGTTCCGGCTGTAAGTTTTTGAATGGCTTCGATCACCTCTTTTACGTCATCTTTTTTTACTTCTCTTCCGCTAATGGGCGATATTGTGTGACCCGCCCGGGCAAACAGCAGCCGCAGATAATCATAAATCTCCGTCATGCTACCCACCGTGCTGCGTGGTGTGCGGGTGCTCACTTTTTGCTCAATGGCAATGGCGGGGCAAAGCCCTTTGATGTAGTCCACATCAGGCTTGTTCATCCGGGCCATAAATTGTCTTGCATAGGCGCTAAGGCTCTCGGCATACCTTCTCTGGCCTTCGGCAAAAAGAGTATCAATTGTCAGTGATGACTTTCCTGAACCTGAAACACCCGTTACCACGATCAGTTTATTCCTGGGAAATTCAACGGTTACATTTTTTAGATTGTGCGTTCTTGCACCTTTCACCAATATGCTGTCATTTGCCTTCACCTTTGTTGTTTTGGCAGCCTTCGCCACTACCGACATCTTTTTAGCCATAAGATTGCAAAAATAAAGTTTACTGTATGAGTTATCAGTAGAATATTGCTTCTAATAGCATAGAACAGAAGAAATAAGAATCGGGTTGTTAGGCAAACAATAGTTTAACAAAATAAAGATGGTTAACCATTGAATGGCAACTGAGGAATTTAAAGGATTTGAGTAGTTGTACAGGGAATTATAAATCAAACAATTGAATCAATTTTATTCATCACCACAAAAAAAGTTTTGAAAAATAAAAACTGATATGATTTTCCAAAAACAAAAAGCCCGGCAACCCATAGGTGAACCAGGCGTTTTTTGCTGCAATGGTTAGTTTTAATAAAGCAGTTAGTTTTAAATTGATTGCGGCCGCTGTGAATGGTTTTGACATTTCTATTGACGCAAAACTTAACCATTGAGTTGTGTTGATTTTCAGAAGAAAAGTAGGAAAAACAATGAAATAGATGATATGTCCTATCTAAATGACTGTTTTGCAAATTTATTTTTCTGATTCCTCACAACACAAAAATATTGAGGCAATGACAGGCTCTCAATACCAGATTGACGAACGAAGGAATTTAATACACAAAGGAGAGTTCACTAACCCTCTTTAGCATTTTTGAGTCTTAAATGAAAGGATAAATTCAGTGCCGTTACCTGGCTGGGAGCGAACGCTGATGGTGCCGTTGAGCTTTTCTGTAAATTCTTTGGCCAGGCGGAGACCAAGGCCGGAAGAGTCGCTGCGGATGCTGTTCCAGGTGAAGATATTGGGAAGATACTCGTCGGCAATACCGCCGCCGGTGTCTTTTACAATAATGGAAACAGTGTCGTCCGCCTTTTCAATAATGAGTTGAACAGAACCGCCCAGCGGGGTGAATTTGATGGCATTTCCAACTAAATTTCTAACTGATATTTTAAGAAAATTAGGGTCTGTGTAAATGGTGAGATGTTCTGTGCAACGCTTTGTCAATTCTATCTGTTTATTGGCAGCAGCCGTTGCATTCATGTTAACGATTTCGTCGCAAAAGCTATTGAGGTTCACAGGTTCCATGACCGGTTCAAATTTTTCCATCTGGCTTTTTGACCAGATCAAAAGATCTTCCATGGTGGTCAGGACATTTTCGGCAGCACTGTTTATCTGGCTGTTAAATCTTTCCTGCTGCTCCACTGACAGCCGCTCCGGCGAAGACTTTTGAAGATGCAGAAAATTGAAAAGGCTGCTGACCGGTGTTCTTAGGTCGTGGGTAATGATGCTGAGAAGTTTTGTTTTTGATTGGTTGGCTTCGTTCAGTTGTTCGTTCACCATGTTTAGCTTATTGTTCAATTTGTTTTTGACTGAATAGCTCCGGTAAATAACAGCGGCTATTGCTACAATGAACACCAGTGTAATAAGTAGAAAAGTCCTGGTTCTACGCTGATTGGTAATGTCAAGGTCTTTGATGGCATTGTCTTTTTTCAGCAAAATGATTTCTTTTTGTTTCTTTTCGTTTTGATAGCGGCTTTCCATTTCTGCATAGCTTTTTGCACTTTTTTCCCTAAAAATAGTGTCCCGGAGAGCCAGCAATTTGTCAAAGTAATCATTGCTTTTTTGATAGTCTTTTAGTTCCCGGTAGCAGGTTGCAAGGTTTTCGTAAGAATTGGCAATCGTTTCTTTTGACTGAATTTTCTTGCCTGTTGCCAATCCTTTCAGGTTGAACTCAAGTGCTTCACCATATTTATTTTGCCTGATGAGCAGGTTGCCAATGTTATTTAGCACCAATGCAAGACCGTAATCGTTGTTCGATTTCTGCATGGCATTTAGCGAAGCTGTATAATATTCATAAGAAGTTATGAAGTCCTTTTTATCTGAGTAGGCGAGCCCTAGGTTATTTAGTGCGAAAGCATTTAGTTCAGGGTTATTATATTTTTTTAAAGTATGAATAACGACGTTGAAATACTGTATGGCTGAATCTTGTTTTCCTTGATCCATATAAAGTAAACCGAGGTCATTGAGAGCAATAGTCAAACCACTAGAATCATTCACCTGTTTGTACTTAAGTATAGCCTGCTCAAAAAAATCATAGGCTTTTTCGTAGCTTTTAATGGAGCGATAGGAGTTGCCAATATTCTTTAAAGTGCCGGCTTGTTTTTTAATATTTCCCACAGATTCATAAGCTGGCAAAGCCTTGAAGTAATTGATGAGTGCATTTTCAAAATCGCCGCTTTTGTCGTAGCTAACGCCAATACCTATATACGCGTTTCCTATTCCGAGTTTGTTATTGAGCCGTTGGGCTTCTTTCAAGCAATTGCTGTAAAGTTTTATTGCTTTAGTATAATCGTTAGCAATAAGTGTTTCTTTAGCTTTCAAAATAAGGGTATCAAATGGAACCTGTCCGTTGCATACCAATATTAAAAGCAGAAAGGCAAACAGTACGTTTGCCTTTCTGCTTTGCAGCCTTACAAATATTTTACGAAATACACAACCGATATTCATTTATAAAAGTTGATTTTTCTTCCTGCCAAAAATTAAGCCTCTATTAATTAACCTTTATTTTTTTCATTTTAGAATGATGTAAACTGTCAAGACGTACGCCACCATGTGAATGGGTGGATGACTTATTAAGGGTGTCTGGCTGAGAACCACCTTGCCCACCGCCAGTTCTTGGACCACCGGGATCAAGCTTCTGTGATAAAGATGACTTAGTTTTTTTAACAGGAACAGAAGGCTTTTCCTGCGCAAAAATGTTTTGAGTAACCATCAACATTGTGACAGACAAAAATGCGAGAAGTGTTGCTTTTTTCATGTACAGATTGTTTTGAGATTTAGAGAATTATTTAGGTGTAACCACAGTTGTGTCTTGTTGCGAACCGCCTTGGCCGCCACCACCACCACTTGAGCAACGGCTTGCAGACATCATCACAAATGAACCCATAATCAGAAAAACAGTTAGATACTTTTTCATGTTTAAATATTTTTGTTAAAGGTACAATTTACAGATTATTTATTCATTCAACATCTGATTGATATTTTTTCGATATGTTTTACCCATAGGAACTGTGAAGCCGCCCAGTTTTATTTCGCCGTCTTTGGTGCTGTTTATCTTATTTTTTGCGACCGCAAAACTCCGGTGAACCCTGATAAATTTATCGGTCGGCAATTCCTCCAAAAAGTTTTTGAGGTTTTTTAATGTGATGTATTTCCGTGCATTGGTCACCACTTTGGTATAGTTGGTCAATGCCTCAAGATATATGATGTCATTGATCAGCACCTTGTTCATGCTGTTACCTTCTTTGATTGTGAGGCGATCGCTTTCAAAGTTGAGATCGTAGTGCAATGCCTTCTGGCGGATGCTCGTTAATTCATACACCCGTTCTATCGCCATTTCAAACCTGTCTTTTTTTACAGGTTTCAGCAGGTAGTCCACAGCGTGAAGCTCAAAAGCATCCAGAGCATAATCAGGATGAGAAGTCACAAAAATGCAAAGCGGCGGGTTCTCAATTTTCTTCAAAAAATCAACCCCATTAATGACCGGCATGTCAATGTCGAGAAAAACCAGGTCAATGTCTTTGGTGTTGATCGTTTCAATACTTTCGAGTGCATTGCTAAAACTACCCAATAGGTTGAGACCGGGGCAGCTTTGAACAAAATCTTCCATTACCATTCTGTCTATTTCTTCATCGTCTATCACCAGGCAATTGATGAGTTCCATTAGGGGGATTTAGTTTAACAGGTTAACAGCTTGTAAATTTACACCAATTACTTCTTTACCAATTCAAGAAATTCTTCTTCGCTAATGATCCGGATTGTATTGATTCTGTTGGCTTTTTCGAGTTTGTTTCCTGCATCTTCTCCCACTACCAGATAGTTGAGTTTGCTGCTTACGCTACCTACTATCTTTCCGCCATGTTCTTCTGCCATTGCCTCTGCCTCCGACCTTTTTAGTTGATTAAGAGTGCCGGTAAAAAGAAATGTCTGCCCTGCAAGTCCGCCTATTGCCACAACTTCTTTTTTTGTATTCACCATGCTCACACCTAACTGTTCAAGTTCATGCAGCATGGCCAGGTTTTGTTCATTCTGAAAAAAAGTCTGCACACTCTTAGCCACCTTCACACCAATGTCTTCAAGGCTTTGCAATTTCTCTTCGGTAAAGTTTTTAAGGTTCATTAAATGGTCAACAGAATTGGCTAAAACTTTGGCCGTTGTTTCGCCCACATAGCGGATGCCAAGGCCAAATATGAGCCTATGCAGCGGCTGAGTTTTGGAGGCTTCAACAGCCAGTTGCAGGTTGTCAATTGACTTTTGACCAAAGCCCGGGCCTTTGCCTATTTCCCCAAAATCAAGAGTGTAAATGCCGGGTATATCTTTCAGCAGTTTTGCTTCATAAAATTTGCGGACATTGGCTTCGCCAAAGCTTTTAATGTCCATGGCATCTTTGCTTACAAAGTGTATCATCCGCTCCACCACCTGCGCCGGACATTCTATGTTGATGCACCGCCATGCCGCTTCGCCTTCTTCCTTAAAAAGTTTGCTGTCGCAGATCGGGCAGGTTGTTGGATAGATGATTGGCACTTCGCTGCCGTCTCTCAATTCTGCCAGTGGCTTCACAATGTAGGGGATCACATCACCCGCCCGTTCCACCAAAACGGTGTCGCCGATGCGCAGGTCTTTTTCCCGTATCACATCTTCGTTGAAGAGTGAAATGGAACCCACCGTTACGCCGCTAATAAACACCGGGTCAATCTTTGCCACAGGCGTAATGGCACCCGTTCTGCCCACCTGGTACTCTACACTGCGGAGCTTGCTGGTGGCTTGTCTTGCCTTGAACTTATAAGCAATCGCCCACCTCGGATGATGGCTTGTCATACCTATTTTTTCCTGCAAAGCAAGGTCATTTACTTTAATGACCATGCCGTCTATTTCGTAGGGTAGTGTATCTCTTTTTTGTTCAAAATCAAGGCAGCATTTTACCACTTCTTCAATCCCGTTTGCAATAGTCATTTCATTGACAGGACTTCTGAAACCAACCTGCCACAGCATTTGCAAAATGCCGGCATGGGTGTTTAAAAGAGCTTCGTCTTCTGCCGCAACCGGTTGATTATTTCTTGTGTAATAACTAACGTTGTAAAGAAAGGCTTCCAGTTTGCGGCGGCCTACTTCTTTTGGGTCTTTCATACGAAGGCTGCCAGATGCTGCATTGCGGGGGTTGGCAAGCGGGGGGATGTTTTGCTCCGCCAATTGGTCGTTGTAGGCTTTAAACGATTTTTTCGACATCAGTATTTCGCCCCTGATTTCAATTTGCTGAATGCCATATTTTGAGAAATTAGCACTCAGCGGAATGGAGCGGATTTGTTTGATGTTGGTGGTAATGTCATCGCCCTCCACACCATTGCCTCGTGTGGCTCCGCGAACCAGTTGGTCATTGTCATAAATCAGCGAAATGCTGGCCCCGTCAAACTTTGGTTCAGCGCAATACTCTACCACATTCAGCTTTGCGACTTCCTTTGCTTTTCTGTCCCAGTCAATGAGGTCATCGGCATTGTAGCTGTTTTCCAAACTAAGCATTGGCACCAGGTGTTGAACCGTATTGAATCCACTGTTGAGGCTGCTACCCACCCGCTGTGTAGGTGACGATGGGGTAATGAGTTCCGGGTGTTGTTGCTCTGCTTTTTCGAGCAGCTTATAAAGCTTGTCATATTCGGTGTCGCTTATCAACGGGTCGTTGAGAATGTAATAACGATGTTCGTGAAACTGCAAGACAGAGCGCAGGTCGTTGATGTTTTCCGGGGTTATATTTTCTTTGCCGTTGGCAAATGTTTCAGTGAGTTTTTGGAGTTGTATGGTTTGTTGGGAGGAGTACATGAAGGAATTTTTCAGTAGTAATTTGCGTTGTCGAAATTAATCAGCAGCCAATATTTCGATTAGCATTTGCAATTCTTTTTGGGTAATATTTGATTGTTCAGATTTGTCGTAAATATCCATCAAGAAAACAGCCTTATTGTGAACACGTACATAAGTTATAATTCTGCCACCACCACTTTTGCCTTTACCCTTTGAGGTGATGACAAAGCGTATTTTGTAACAGTCTTTACCTAATGGAGTACCCGTTTTAGGGTTGCTTTCTAACACATCAATCAATGCAGATAAATCTGCCGGGAGGGATTTATATTTCTTTGCCAGCCTTTTAAATTTACGCTCAAAAGGTTCGGTAACAATGACATCAAAGTTCATTCAGGAGGTCTTTAGCAGATTTTAATTTCTTTTTTCCTTCTTCATGCAATTTGACATCATTAAAAGCTTCAGCAAGATCTGAAATAGCCTGGCTCTTTCTTTTTTGTTTGACTTCCTTAATCACGCTTACATAATCAAGACTTTTGACCAATTCTAAAAAGAAGGGCATCCGCTTGTTTTCTTTTATGTCCAGTATCACTTTCATGTTTCAGCATTTTTAATTGAGAGGATATTAATTGATTTATAACCATCTCTATTGTGTTTAGTTATTTCATACCCATATAGACGACTGTATTATTTTTCTGAAAGAGAAAACCAAAGTTAACAGAATACCGATGATTTTTGTAAGTCTGGATAGCTGACTGGCTTCGCCTTCCTTTGAGCTATAATACAGCACAAAAAAATCCCGCCTCAACAGCGGGATTTTTCATTATTAACCATGCCCTAAAGTGAATTTTTTATCAGAAATTATACTTCACCCCTAACTGACCCTGCCAGCGTGAACTGATGGGGTCAACCGTGTAGTAATGCCCGGTGGATGGAGTTGCATTGAAATTGAATGTGGGCGAATAAGCCGCTGTGCCAGGTTTGGCTCCTGTTGCATCGTTTACAAACGTGAGCAGGTTGACCGTGTAATTGTTTGTGTTGGTCACAAAGTAAACATGTCCCCAGTTGTTGTTGAGCAGGTTCATGACATTGAAAATGTCTAAACTGATTTGAAGCGATTGTTTGCCTTTGAACTTGAATTCGTGCATCAGCTTCATGTCCACTTCGTGGTTCCAGGGTGTGTGTGCGCCGTTTCTTTCGGCATATTGACCCTTTCTGCTGCTCAGATATTTATCGCCGGATACATAATTGTTGAAGTCATCAGCTTGCTGTTGGGCTGAGTACGTGACCACTCCTGTTGAATTTTTCTTGTCGGCAAAAGTGATACCCGAGGCATCGGCAGGAATGAACGGAAGGCTGACCGTTGCTGCATTGTTGAATGCGCTGCTGCCGTTGGAATAAACATAAGTATATGGATTGCCACTCTGTCCTGAATAAAAGAAAGAAACCGAAGTCGTGTTGGCTTCGCTCCAGTTGAAACCGACTGTGGTGGTGGCGACTATGCGGTTGCGAAGGTCGAAGTTGGAATAGGCTAATTGCGCATTACTTGAAACAATAGCAGGGTTCAGTTCAAAGTTACTTGAGAACGAATTGCGGATACCGTTGCTTACATCTTTGCTCACTCCATAAGTGTAGGCCAGGTTCCAGTTCCAGTTCAGGTAATGTGTGCCCACTCTTACGTTGTTGGTGGTTTTAGAAATCTGCGCTGTCAGGTTGTACCGGTAACCATCTTTGGTATTAGTCAGTAGATATACGTTGGAGAAAGCTGCATTGTCTTTTCCTGCAAGGTAAACCGGCGTTTGTGTTGGACCTGTTGAGTAATATTTCACAGAATCCTTGATATTGATTTGCTGGAATTTTACATCGTACAGCGACTTGGTGTACATGGCATCAAGTGTCAGTTTGTAGCCTCTGCCAAACCTAATGTCCATAGCAATGTTTGACCGCCAGATGGTGGGCAGCTTGAAGTTATTGTCCACAATGTCCACTTCGTGGGTAGTAGTGGATGATGCGCCGCCATGTGCATTCAGCGTGTCACGCAAATCGGTGGGGTTGATGGCAAGCGGAACATAAGTGCCTGAAGATGGTTTGTAATCAATAGTGCCCAAAGTAGTGCCGCTGAGCGTGTAAGCATTACCCAACCAGGCAAAAGGCATACGGCCTGTGAAAATGCCTGTTCCACCTCTCAGCACAAGAGACTGATTGCCCTTGATGTCGTAGCTAAATCCTAACCGTGGAGACAATATTGCTTTGCCCAGCCATTTGTTGTTCAACTGCGAATAGCTTGTGTGAGTGTATGTAGGAGCCGTGGTCCCGCTTGTATAATCAGGGGTGGCAGACAAAACCGGGTCTGTTGCAGGCTGATTGGGAATGTTGGAATAGTCCACCCTGATGCCGGGAGACAATTTGAATTTCCTTGTGACAGAAATTTCGTCCTGTGCATAGGCACTCAACAGGTTGATTTTGTAATTGCTGTTTGGCACATTGCTATAAAGGCCGTCTCTTGAATTTTTTGCATTGTCAAATGCAAATGCGCCACGGATCCTGCTCGGTTGCCCGGCCAGGAAAGACGACAACCCGTTGCCATATTCCCAACGTCCGTTGAATGAGTTGATGAAGCCATAAGTAAGGTCATAAAACTCATTGTGTGTGCCGAAGGTGAATTTATTGATGCCTTTGCTCAGGGTCACATTGTCCGAAAATTCAAAGGTCTTTTGCTTTTGATTATAGACCGAAGCCTCTCTCCATGTCCCAAGCCATATTTTGCCGCCGCCAATGTCCATGAACGGAGCCAATTGGCCGGGAAAATCCCTATATTCATGAACGTTGATGTAGCTGAGAATAAGGTTGTTGCTGAGTGAATTATTTATTTTGGTTTTCAACTCACCCACTATGTTCAGGTTCTTTGTGTGCTGAGTAAAGTCGGTTGAAGAAAACTGGAAGTTGGTAGAAGAACGTTCCAGGTTGTTTCCTTCGCCGTTTGTGTAAATGGTTCGCAGCGTAAATGTGCTTTTGGAATTAATGTTCCAGTCGAGGCGGGCAAAAATTTTGTCGCTTTTGGTAAACACTTTGTACTTGTCATAAGTACCCGGGTCGTAGCGATAATTTGTTTTCAGAAAGTCAACAATGGACTGTGCATCTGCCACTGAAATGGCTGCACCGGGGTCGCCTGCATTGTAAAATGTCGGCTCCTGCCTGCGGGTTCTTTCGCCATTGACAATGAAGAACAATTTGTTTTTCACAATTGGGCCGCTGATGGTGGCACCATATTGATAATCATAAAAATCAGAACCAATGCTTGTCTTCAATCCGTCAACACTTTTGCCAACCAATGCCTGGCTTCTGCCATAACTGTAGATGGAACCGTGAAATGTGTTGCTGCCGCTTTTTGTCACCGCATTCACACTGCCGCCGGTAAAATTTCCCAGCTTCACATCGTAAGGAGTCAATTGCACCTGCACTTCCTGTATAACATCGAGACTGTAAGGATTGGTGCGTGTGCCTGCACCTGCAGTTCCACTTTGTCCACCGCCGCTTGTGCCGCCAAACGAGTTGCTGAACCCGATTGCATCGTTGTTGATAGCCCCATCGAGGGTCACATTGTTATAACGAAAATTGCTTCCTGCAAATGAGTTGTTGTTGGATTGCGGGGTCAGCCTTGTAAAATCGCTGAGGCTTCTGCCCAGTGTTGGCAGGCTGTTTAGTTGTTTTACCCCAACAGTCAGCCCCGATGGGGATGCTCTTCTTCCATTGGCAGTCACCACTACTTCCTTCAATTCAGAACCTGCAGGCGTTAGTGAAATGTTTACATCGGGGTTGTTTCCCAGTGCCAGGTTCACATCGTTCAGCACTTCTTCCTTCATGCCCACAAAACTTATTTTGATGGTGTAAGGGCCGCCTGTTTTCAGGTTTGGAATCAGGAAAAGTCCTTTGCTGTTTGTCTGCGAACTCACTACATAACCTGTAGGTTCGTGCTTAACGATGATGGTCGCACCATTGACGGTATTTTTAGAAGCATCGGCCACACTGCCAGTGAGCGTGGCGGTTGTTTCCTGCGCCATTGCCAGGTTATTTGCAGACATCACAAGAACAAAAAGGGAAAATGTTGCTGTGTAAAGCAAGATTCTCAACAGTAGTATCTTTTTCATTCTGCAAAATTGTTACCAAATTGTTACCTAAATGTTACCACAGTATTACCGTAATGTTACTAATGCAGATCAAGGGTTGAGAAAGCCTGTGGAAAATGACTCCGTTAGGAGTTGAATGAATTGCCTATGGATATTCGACTCCTAACGGAGTCGTAAAATCAAGAGGCGGCGTTTTACTACAAATATTGAACTCCTCTGGAGTTCCAGACTTCAATTATTTATTAAACTTCTCTGAATTTCCAACTATTGATTTCAATATAAATGGAATTATAAAGTCTCACTTAGGTAGCAAATGGTAGAAAAAGCCTAATAGCAGCACTACCCTATAGACGTGTGACACAACGATGCTCAATCAGGGAACTTCTGCCGGGTACCCAAAAATCCTCATTGAACAGCATTGGAAGCACCCCTTACAATTTTTTTCGTGAATTCCATGTTACCTTATCATTAACTAATAGTTATGTGATGGTAGGACAAACCTTAATTCTATTTTTGCCAAAATATTTTAGAGAATGGGATTAAATTCTATCGGCAAATTCTTCATGCCAAAAAACAAGATTTTCTACAACCTTTTTGAACAGGTTGGCGAAACGGTGAGAACAATGGGAGGGGTGCTGAAACAACTGGTCAACGAGCCGGACGTGGATAAGAGAGCGGCCTACACCACACAACTGGAGGATCTTGAACACCTGAACGACGACCACACCCACAAAATTTTTACTGAACTGGGACGCAACTTTATTACACCATTCGACCGCGAAGACATCCACTACCTCGCATCGGCGCTTGACGACATTGCCGACTATATTTATTCTTCTGCTAAAAAAATAATGTTCTACCGCATTAACCCCAACGATCCGGGCATCCAGAAAATGGTGGAGCTGATAGAGCAAGGCACCATTCATGTGCAAAGCGCCGTGTCTGAACTGAGAGACATGAAAAACCTTCGGAAAATCACAGAAGCACTGGTGAGGGTGAACGACATTGAAAACCAGGCCGACGATATTTTTGACCTGAGCATTGAGAAGCTTTTCAACAACGAAAATGATTTTAAAGAGGTGATTAAGAAAAGGGAAATATACCAGGTGCTTGAGATAGCCACCGACAAGTGTGAAGACGCAGCCAATGTGATTGAATCCATCATTGTTAAGTACGCTTAACCGCTGTCCGCCTGTGTTTACGTTTAAAAAATCATCATGCCCACTCTTTTAATTCTGATCATCATTTTCGCCTTTGTTTTTGATTACATCAATGGCTTTCATGATTCTGCCAACAGCATTGCCACCATTGTTTCCACCAAGGTTCTTACACCATTCCAGGCGGTTGTTTGGGCAGCCTTCTTCAACTTTGCCGCTTTTTTCTTATCTAAATATGTCTATGGCGGCTTTGGCATTGCCGACACCATTTCCAAAAGCGTCCACATTCAAACAGGCGACCCGCTGGCCCTTTATGTTATTTTTTCCGGCCTGCTTGCTGCCATTATCTGGAACCTCATTACCTGGTGGTTTGGCATTCCCTCCAGTTCTTCACATGCCCTCATCGGTGGGCTGATAGGTGGTGCTGTGGCTCATTACAAAAGCTTAAGCGTAGTCAATGCCTCTAAAGTCATCCCCATTATCAGCTTCATTTTCATAGCGCCATTCATTGGAATGATCATCGCTTTTTTCATTACAATCATCATTGTCCATTTGTGCAAGCGGGCTAATCCTTATAAGGCCGAAAAAGCGTTTAAACGGCTGCAGTTGGTTTCCTCTGCGGCCTTCAGCATAGGCCACGGCGGCAACGATGCGCAGAAAGTGATGGGGCTGATTGGTGCGGCCATGATCGCCAGCAACTACATTCCTGATTTCAAAGCTGTACCTGATTGGGTACCTGTCACTTGTTTCATCGCCATTGCACTTGGCACCATGAGCGGCGGCTGGCGCATTGTGAAAACAATGGGCACACGCATCACCAAAGTGACCCCGCTCGAAGGTGTGGCCGCAGAAACCGCCGGCGCCATCACCCTGTTTGTAACTGAGCATTTTAAGATACCCGTCAGCACCACGCACACCATCACCGGTTCCATCATTGGCGTGGGTGCCACCAAGCGCCTCTCCGCAGTCAGGTGGGGTGTCACGGTCAGTTTGCTCTGGGCCTGGATCATCACCATCCCCATCAGCGGGTTAATGGCTGCGCTTATTTTCTTTGTGATGAAGTTTTTTAAGTAGGATTACTCCACAAATATTTTAGTTGATAGCGGAATTCATATTTACACTTTGCTTGATTTTGATTCTTCGTCAAAATCAGTAGAAGAATCAGATATTGCTATTTGTCGGCTTGGTTTGTGGCTCATTTTGCAGCTTCGCGAAATGGGTGAAATAATATTTGCAATAAAAAGTGTTAGCCGATGTATTATTATGCCACCTTATTGATTTTAGGTAGATTATTTTTTCACTAATTTTGCTAAAATTTTAAGTTATGAGTTACCAGTTATTGATATTGCGAATAAGATTATTAGTAATACCGACATCAATCAGGGAGAAACAATTTCTAATTTGAAATTGCAGAAATTGCTGTATTATTCGCAAGGCTTTTTCATTGCAGCATTTGACAAAAAACTTTTTGAAGAACCTATTGAAGCCTGGCAATTTGGACCTGTTGTCAGAGATGCTTATTTCCATTTTAAAGAATTTGGATCGGCTTCTATTTCGCTCAAAGACGATGAAAGAATAATTGACTTGACACAAAAAGAGGAGGAACTTTTTCAAGATGTATTGGAAGAATATGGACAATTTTCTGCTATTAAATTAATGAATATGACACATGAGGAATTGCCTTGGAAAAAAACTTTTAATGAAAATCCGCAAGGAGAAATTTCTTATGAACTTTTAAAAGAGTATTTCAAAACTCAAATCATTGAGTAAATGAGTAAAATCAGGAAGAATAATGTTCAGCAGAAAAAAATAAAAGTTCCTTCCGAAAATAACATTGAATTAGACTATCCAATTTTTTGCTTTCGATATTTACAAACAGAACCTAAAGGTGACTTTAAATTTTATTCTGACTTTATTCAAAGATTAAAAAAACTAAGCAGTTTAACTTGGAATCAAATTAATGTTGCAGAAAGACATGGCTTTGGAACAGAGAAAATGCCAGTTAAGCAAATCAAACCTCAATTACCCAGATTTGTAACACCAGAAATTAGCCATTTATTAGTGCTTAGGGCAACTGGTGACAATAGACCATTTTTAGGACTACTAAACGGAATTATTTTTCACATTATATTTATTGAGGAACAATTTGGTGACGTGTATGACCATAATTAAAAAAACATCAGTTAGCAACAATATTAACGATAGCATAGGAAAGGAACAATTCAGCACTCTTGCTTTAAATTTGGCTTTAGATTCACCTTGAAGTTATATTCGGACTTTTAGTCCTTTACTCCACAAAGGTATTTCAATGGACTTCGGGCTTCAACGAACTGAATCCGTAAGTGCCGCCGTGCTTGAGTTTAGCGAACTGGAGCAAGACATCCGCTTTGCACTGCAGGGCTTGCTGTTTGTGTTGCGTGGCAATTATCAACTAACTTATCAGCAGGTTTATAAGGCTTGGGGGTTTAGGAAGTAAGGACTTGGTGAAGTTTATAAAAATGATTTGGCTCAATGACTAAAACAAAGGCGACTATCTAAAAAGATGGTCGCCTTTGTTTTTACTTCTCAATAATAATCCACCACCAATTCGATTCTACAACCTCATTTGCCTTAATTTGCAAACAGGTTTATTTACACAAGTTTTAATCTGCTTTTTTTATGAAAAAAATATTAGTAACAGGCGGTTGCGGCTACATTGGTTCTCACACCATTGTTGACCTCATCGAAAATGGTTTCGATGTCATTTCGGTAGATGACAACAGCCGCAGTACCAAATACCTGCTGGATGGTATTGAAAAAATTACCGGGAAAAAAGTCAAGAACTACAAAGTCAACCTGGCCGACTACAACGATACCCGTGCTGTTTTCCAGGAAAACGAGGACATATCCGGCATCATCCATTTTGCCGCCTACAAAGCCGTTGGCGAGTCGGTGGCCGAACCGCTGATGTACTACGAAAACAACTTATTCTCTCTCATCAATCTCCTGAAATGTGTGCAGGAGTTCGAGATTCCTCATTTTGTTTTTTCATCGTCCTGCACTGTCTATGGCAATCCCGATCACATTCCTGTCACAGAACAATCGGCAATCAAGAAAGCGGAATCGCCCTATGGTGCTACCAAACAAATGGGCGAAGAAATTATTCAGAATGTGGTAAAAGCAACCGATGCCAAAGCCATTTTGCTTCGCTATTTTAATCCTGTTGGTGCACATCCTTCTATCCTTATTGGCGAATTGCCGCTGGGCAAACCTGCCAATCTTGTTCCCGCCATTACGCAGACTGCCATTGGCAAGCTGCCGCAAATGAATGTGTTTGGCAGCGACTACGACACCCGTGACGGTAGCTGCATCCGCGACTACATACATGTGTCCGACATTGCACATGCACACACGTTGGCATTGCAATATTTAATAGACGGGAAAAACCAAACCGATTGCGACATCTTCAACCTGGGCAGCGGCAATGGCGTTACTGTTCTGGAAGCCATCAAATCTTTTGAAGAAGTGAGCGGGCAAAAACTGAGTTACAAAACCGCCCCACGCCGTCCCGGCGATGTGGTAGCTATTTATGCCAACAATACCTATGCAGTCAACACGCTCGGCTGGCAGGTAAAATATGACCTCAACGACATGATGCGCACCGCCTGGGAGTGGGAACTGAAAGTGAAAGCGGATGAGGAGATTTTAAAGAACCAGCAGTTTCAGTTGAACTGAGAATAGTCATAGAGTTTATGGTCATAAAGTCACAGGGGAAATTGTTTTGTAATTTTGAACTTGTAAAATTCATCCGATGGTTGCAGTAACTGGAACATACCAAAATGGTTACGTTGAACTCGATAAAGAGTACTTCTCCGATAAACCAGTTAAAGTCATTCTTACCTTCCTTGAAGATGTAAAAACTTCATCCGACAAAGTGCTTTCTTTATCAGACTTTTCATTTGCAAAGAGCAGGGAAATACTTTCAAACTACAGCGGCTCTTTCAGTGATGCAGTTATTGAAGAAAGGAGAAGTGATTTATGAAACTATTTCCTGACATCTCTGCTATTGTTTACCATTCGAAATAACAACTTTTTACTGCCACAAACTTTTAATCAAGACAACAAAATGAGTGACGAAAAAGATATAGCAAACATAAAAGTTGCAGCAGGCAAACGAACTTATTTTATTGGCGTTAAGCAAACAAGGGAAGAAGTAAAATATTTAAAGATTAGCGAAAATAAACGTCTTGACAGTGGTGAATATGAACGGCATCAAATAATCGTTTTTGAAGAAAACATACACACTGTAGTAGAGGCAATACGTTCCGCTTTACAACATTTCCCGTCTTATCAAAAACCTGAGATTAAAAGTAAAATGGAGCAAAGCAAAGAGAAGTATGCAAATGCTTATCAGCCTTGGAACGAAGAAGATGATCTCAATTTAACAGAAATGTTTTGCAAGGGTAAAAAAATAAAAGAGTTAGCGGAATTTTTTCAAAGAAATGCCGGAGCAATCAATTCAAGAATCAAAAAACTAGAGTTGAAGGAAAAATATAGATCATAGAATTGGTTAGTTACTTCACCTAAATAAAACACGGCAGCCCGCTCTCTCAAACCCCAGCATGACCAACCGCCAGCTATTCCTCCAGCATGTTGCACAGACATCCCCTTTCCCCATTGGCCTCGAAATAATGAAAGCCGTCGGAATCAACATGTGGGACACCAACGGCAAGCAATACATTGACCTCATTTCAGGATTCAGCGTTTGCAATATTGGTCATAGCAACGCGGCAGTGGTGCAAGCCGTAAAAGACCAGGTGGACAAGTACATGCACCTGATTGTCTATGGCGAATTTATAGAAGCACCACAGGTTGCTTACGCAAATATGCTTGCCCTGCACCTGCCGCCAACACTCAATTCCGTTTACTTTACCAACAGCGGCGCAGAGGCCACCGAAGGAGCCATGAAGCTGTGCAAACGAGTGACTGGCCGCACAAAAATCATTGCCTGCAACAAAGCTTACCACGGCAGCACACAAGGCGCTCTCAGCATCATGGGCGATGAATATTGGCGAAATGCTTTTCGTCCGCTGCTGCCTGATGTCTATCATTTTGACTACAACAGTTTTGAACTCATTGATGCCATTGACCGCCGGACAGCCTGTGTGGTCATAGAAACCGTTCAGGCCGAAAGCGGCATTACCAGACCCGATGAAACATGGTTGAAAGCCCTGCGGCAAAAGTGCGATGACCTGTGTGTGTTGCTTGTTTTTGATGAAATTCAGGCAGGCTTTGGCCGCACCGGCAGCCTCTGGGCTTTTGAGCAATACGATGTGGTGCCCGATGTGCTGCTGCTGGGCAAAGCATTGGGTGGTGGCATGCCGCTGGGTGCATTCATAGCCGATGTGCGGCTCATGAACACCCTGACCGTGAACCCGGTGCTGGGTCACATCACCACTTTTGGCGGGCATCCTGTCAGTTGCGCCGCCGGCCTGGCCGCCATGAATGAACTGCTGAACAACAACTGGATTGGTGAAGTAAAAGCAAAAGAACAATTGTTTTTAAAACACCTGCAACATCCCAAAATAAAAGCGGTGCGGTCAGCGGGTTTGTGGATGGCATTGCAGTTCGACAGTTTTGAAACCTGCAAAAGCATCATTGACCGCTGCATTGAAAATGGGTTGGTGACAGACTGGTTTTTGTTTGCCCCAAATTGTCTGCGCATTGCCCCGCCTTTGATAATGACGAATGAGGAAATTGAAATAGTTTGCAAGACAATTTTGGAATGCATGGCAATGCCATTAACGTAGGCTTTTGGGGGACGGACATTAGTCCTTTATTCAGCTCCGGTTGTGTCACTCCCTTGTACGGCATCGCTTTATTCAGCTTTTTCCATGTTTTGTTTCTTTCAAAGTTTGTTAAGTTAATAGTGCCAATCAAGGGTTGGAACTCCGGAGGAGTTCAATATTTGTAGAAAAACATTTCCACCCATGATTTTACGACTCCTTTAGGAGTCGAACACAAACAGACTGCTTGTTCAACTCCTAACGGAGTTGTAAAATAGGTTGAAAACGATTGCTTCTACAAATATTTGACTCCTAACGGAGTCATTATCAGCCTATTTTTCAACCTTGTTGGTAGTATCCATCCGATTGTGTAAACAGTTTTAAGGGTTTCTAATGGTGCATGGATTTAGTCAACAAAAGATGTAGTTTTCATAAAAAATATCAAAGCCAATGCGCAGTTTTTTGAAAGGGTTTATGTATGCCTTCAATGGGTTGATTGTTTTTTTCAAAAATGAACGAAACGGCAAAGTTCAGTTGCTGGTGTCGGTATTGATTGTTGCCGTTGGTTTTTGGCTGCATATTTCTGCTGCAGAGTGGATGACAGTGTTGCTCTGCATTGCAGCCGTTCTTTCTTTGGAAATGGTGAACAGTTCCATAGAGAAACTGTGCAACCTTGTTCAGCCCGGTTACCACCCGGCGGTCAGGGTCATCAAAGATATTTCGGCGGGTGCGGTGCTGTGGGTGGCCATTTTGAGTACAATTATTGGTGCTATTATCTTTTTACCAAAAATATGGATTTGGCTATGAATAAGAAATGGGCTGCTGTGGAGAAGATGCTGCTTCTATCCCTTGCATTTAGCGTGGTTTTAATTGCTTTCAGAATGGTCTATTCCGGCAAAATGACATTCCTGTTTATCACATGGAACCTCTTTTTGGCGGTCATTCCATTGCTACTCAGCAGAACATTGAAAAGGTTTAACAAAATAAATATCGGTTCATTTTTGGTACTTGGCTGTTGGATATTGTTTTTGCCAAATGCACCTTACCTCGTCACAGACATCATCCATTTCACAGAGAGACCCCCGGTTTCCAAATGGTTTGACCTGTTGCTGATTACCTCTGCCGCATGGAATGGCCTGATACTCGGCGTGGTTTCGCTGATGCAGGTAGAAGCATTTCTTGAAAAACATTTGGCTTCTTTCTGGGTAAACCTGCTCATGTTTTTCAGCATTTTCATTTGTTCGTTTGGCATTTACCTGGGTCGTTTTCTGCGCTACAACAGTTGGGATGTGTTGACCGACCCCACAGACCTGATCCGCAACATTGTTTACCAGTTCATCAGGCCATATCACAACAGCAATACCTGGGCGTTTACCATCTTGTTTGGTGTCATGCTGTGGATATTTTATTACACCATTAAAAAGCTGCCTGAACTTTTACGACCTGCTCCATAATATAAAACAGCAAATGATTGCTTTCAAAAAAACCAAACATTTCGCTTTCTTTGCCACATGAATCTTTTTCTTATCCGCCTTACCAAATCATTGTTCATTAAGTTGCAACTGCACCGCATTTTCGGGCTGTTCAGTGGGTTTCTGGCAAACCTGTTTTACCTGACCCGTTTGTCAAAATGGGCAAAGGAGAATGGCAACATTGAGTACAATGATTTTTTTGGTAAATGGGATTACCTGAAACGCTACCCCATGTACGAATGGGTCATCAACAAGGAAAAGCTGACCGAACCTGTCAATTACCTGGAATTTGGCGTGGCGGCGGGTCACTCGTTCAATTGGTTTTTGGAAAAAAATACCCACCCCGACAGCCGCTTTTATGGCTTTGACACATTTGACGGACTGCCCGAAGACTGGGGGCCGTTCAAAAAAGGTTCTTTCAACAACGACAACCAAATGCCTGTGCTAAAAGATGCACGGGGACAGTATTTCAGGGGATTGTTTCAGCAAACGCTACCATCGTTTCTACCTCAGTTAGACAACAGCCGCCGCAATGTGATTATGATGGATGCCGACCTTTGGTCTGCCACTTTATATACCCTTTCGTCACTGGCTCCCTACCTCAAAAAAGGCGACATTATTTTCTTTGACGAGTTTGTCGTTCCCACCCATGAGTTCAAAGCTTTCCTTGATTTTACCCAATCTTATTATCTCAAACTGGAGCTAATTGCTGCTGCCAATAATTATTATTTCGCAGCCTTTAAGGTGGTATAGGTTTTACAAGGCAAAAGTGAAAAGACAAAACTTGAAACTAAGAGCCTTAAACTAATGTCATTAGCTTATTTTTTTTGTGACGAACATTAGTTCTTCATTCTGCCTCGGTCCCCGCCGTGGCCTATCGTGTGGACACATCTTTTATTACACTCCGAAGGAGTTTCGTGTTTATAGAAAAGTGCGGAGTTTGTGGATTTTAGCTCCGAAGGTGCTCTTACA
>JAYTGA010000014.1:0-15174 GCA_043733905.1 Segetibacter sp. | reverse complement strand
AGAAACAAGTGTAGGAACCATAAGTGCAAAACATCATTGGGGATTCAGCTATCGGCAGACTGAATTCTTCTGCAGTAAAACGAACACCGCCAGTGTACTGCTTACCGATTAAAACCTTATCGGTAAGCATATCATTTTGCTTCATACCCCCTATATAATATGGTCAGGAAAAAAAGGGAGAATAGAGAATTTTTAACAGTTGCGGGCCACTTTACTGCAATGTGGGCTAAAATTGTTGATAACCATCAATATGGCAGGAGCCGCATGGGTAGCCTTGAAAATAATTGGAAGGAAAATGGCCGCCTGAAAATATATTTATAAATCTGCGTAATGTGAGTAAATTACTACAAGTTTTAATTGTCAAATTGCCAAAATCTTATAGATTAACATTACACGGAAAAAGACAAATAGAATTACAAATCTTTAGACGTGCGACGCCAATGAAGTCAAATCTGGAACAAATGTTTGTAACCAAAAAATAAAACATTGATTTGTGGTCAGCTTATACTCAACACGTTTGTGAAAATGATCTTAAACCTTAGTCCTGCTATTTATTTTTAAAACCAACACCAATTACTAAGCGTAATTTGATGACAAAATTTACAACATGAAAAAAATAGCGAACATTCTTCTTATTGCCGTGATAACTGTTTCGTGCAGCCAGGCGCAATCGGGAAAGCACACTAAAAAATTTGCGGTCACAAAAACCGAAGCTGAATGGAAGAAAGAACTGACCCCTGAGCAATATAACGTGACACGGGAAGAGGGAACTGAAAGGCCGTTTAAAAACGCCTACTTTGACAATCATGAAAAAGGAACATATAGTTGTATAGCCTGCGGGCAAACCTTGTTCAGCAGCAAAACAAAGTTTGAAAGCGGAACCGGCTGGCCGAGTTTCTATCAGCCGATCAACAAAACAGCCGTTGAGCAAAACAAAGACGAAACCCTTGGCATGGTTCGCGACGAGGTGCATTGCAGCCGCTGTGGCAGCCACCTCGGCCATGTGTTTAACGATGGGCCGCAGCCAACTGGCTTGCGCTATTGCATGAATTCCGCTTCGCTAAAATTTGTGAAGGAATAGTTTGGGAGTTTAGAGTTTAGAATTATGAGTTTAGAGTTCATTCATAACTCATAATTCCTAATTCCTAATTCCTAATTTCTCCACCTCTTCTTCTTTCACTTCGTAAAGTAATACCACATTTCTATACAGGCCGATTGGCTCTATTTTTTGGTACCAGTTGTAGGGGTTTTTGTCCCACAGGTTTGTACTTATAACATGCGCCATGGGTATGGCGTACTTGCCGGGCACTGGTGTTGCAGATGGCTTTTTAAATTCCGGATGGGCGGCAACATACTCATTCACACTGCTGTCGGACTGTCCGTAGTCTATGCTTGAATCAATCATTTTAGTATAGACTTTTTTCTTGTCTCCGGCAAAAGCATTGGTGTAGGGAATAATGTAAGGATAATATAAAAACACGGATAGCAAGCTATAGAAAGATGCTATAATGATAACTGATTTGTAAGCAATATTCCTCTTTGCAACTTCATAAAACAGTTTGCCCAGGCCAATATAAATTAGAGGAAAGATGAGCAGGATATGCCTGATTCCTATCTGAAAATTGTTGAAAAAACTAAGGAGTGCCCAGAAAAAAATAATTGGGAAAACGAGGAAAGAATAGCTGTTGCAAAATGTTTGTTTCTTAAACTTTTGAATGAACAAACCTGCTGTTAGCAACAATAAGAACAAAGTGCCAAGGGGCATTTTGTAAAATAAGACGACAAGGTAATAGTACCAGTAACCTCCGTCCAATTTCAGATTCCCAAAAAGATAAACACCATTGTAAGTGCTGTCTGGCCTGCCAGGGCCATATTCTGCATGAGCTTTAATCATGTCAAGCGATTGCATGTAGGCTTCGGGAAATGGAACGGGCAACCAGTGAAGAAACGATAAAACAGATTGAAGATGCCTGAACGATTGACTCTGAAAAATATAGCTGCCAAATGGAATGAAACTGTGGTGGAAATAGTAAGCAGAATTAATAACAAGCAAAACAATGAGGCAAAACAATGAGGCATCCCGCAAAGCAATTCTTCCAATGATTGTTTTTGTTTTTTTAAAAGACCACCAATAAAGCAGGGAAATTATCGGCAGCATTATTAAAGCAAAAACCATTGTTTGCTTGGTAACAATGCCAAGCCCGGCATAAATAGCGGCAAAGCACAACTGTTTTATTTTTCCTGATAAAAGGTATTTTCTAAAATGATAAAGCAAGGCAACCAGGAAAGCCCCGCAAGCCAGATCTGTTGTGATAAGTGTGGAATAAGCAAGATATAGCGGATCGAAAAGCAGCAGCAAAAGCGGCCACCACCAAGCTTTTGCGCCATACAAGTCCCTGCACCATCGAAAGACATAGAAGGCTGCCAGGAAAGAAAACAGGATCATCATGTAACGGCCTTCTGCCTGGTCTTTACGGCCATAATCCGTCAGTTTATAGTGTGGATTAATGACCTGCCGCACAATGCGTGGCAGCCAGCAAATAGCAATGACAGGCGATTTGCTGTCATCCAGCGGCACTACCCTTTCAGGATGGCCGTGCAGCCAGCGCTTGGCATATTCAATGTAGCCCGGCTCGTCGTAAGTAATATTTTGTTGGGAAATGTAGTAAAAAGAAGCCGCCGTGTGGAGCAACAGAAACAAAATGAACACCCAATGCTGACCGTTCATTTTTTGCGGGTTTGATTTATTCATTTGCCTAAAAGAAGGCAAGATAATATTTCTAAGATGTTGTTTTGAAAGAAAGGAGCCGGAAAAATAAAATCATTTTTTCAAAAAATAAAACAGGATTGCTATGCCAATGGTACCAACCCAAAATGCAAACATCCATTTGATGATGTCGGTCTTTGTAGATTCAATTCTTTCAATCAGGTCTGATTTGGTAACTTCTATTTTCCCGATTAAATCTATTTTATCCTCTTTTGTCAAAAAAATATCTTTTTTCTGTTCGTATTTATTTTCGGTTTTTGCCTCAAAATATTCAATAACTACTGCTGCCTCCTGTTCAGAAAACTTTGACTTAAATATTTCATAGACTCTTAACTCTAAAGAATTCATTTTGGCGTATTATTTTTTAACAAAAGTAAACAACTATATTATATTTCTGAAAGGTTGTTCTTAATTGAATAAACTACCAGGCCGACCGTATTCTTCACACCCATCTTCTCCAATATTTTCAGGCGGTGACCTTCTACTGTGCGCACACTCAGGAATAGTTTGTCACCAATTTCTTTGTTAGAAAACTCTTTACAGATCAGGTCAATGATTTCCAGTTCACGTTTGCTAAACTCAGGTTTTGCTGTTTTTTTGTATGGATTGAAACGGCTGGCAGCAATCATTTGTGTCAGCTTGTGACTGGTGGTTTTGCAATAATAAGGGTCATTGTTATAAACCGTTTTAATGGCTTCAATGATTTGTTCTTTGCCGGCATTTTTAATCAAATAGCCTTTGGCACCGGCTTCCAGCATGTCTATGATCAGGTCGTCTTCGTCAAACATAGACAGGCAAATAATGGGCATGTCAGGAAACAATTCTATAATTTTTCTTGTGGCATCAATGCCGTCCATCAAAGGCATTTTGATGTCTGTGATGACAACATCGGGCTTTAGTTCCTTTGTCAGTTCAACCAATTCCCTGCCATTTTCTGCCTCACCAACCAATATAATGTCGGGGTATTTTGACAGCATGACTTTAAAGCCATCACGAAACAGTTCATGGTCGTCGGCCATCAGCAGTCTTATGTCAGGTGTGGTTGTCATGTTGGTTTATAGTGGGATTTCAATTTCAAATGAAGTGCCGCTGCCCGGTTGGGTGTTCACCACCAACTGTCCGCCCAGCAGTTCAGCCCGGCTTTGCAGGCTTAGAAGCCCCACTCCTTTTGCCTGCTGGTTTTTTTCGCTGTAGTTAAAGCCAACGCCGTCATCTTTTGTCTGCACCAGGATGGCTTTGTCCTTAACTGAGACAGAAATGCGGATAACCAACACCTGCGCCTTGGCATGTTTCAGCGTGTTTTGAATGATCTCCTGCACCATCCTGTAGAGGCTGACCTCACGTTCAGGCGAAAGCGAAAACTCCCCTGCTGTAAAATCAATTTTCAACGGATGCAGGGGTTTCAGTTTGCCTATGAATTCAGTAGTAGCTTTCACAAACCCCTTGCGGACAAGCGTATTGGGCAGCAGATCATAAGAGATTTCCCTGAACCGCTGCACAATATCATCAATCTGGCTACACGATTTTTGCAGCACAGCAGCTTCCTCATCATTGTAAGGCTCCAGGTGATTGATTTGCAGTTTGACCCCGGACAGCATTGGCCCAAGTTCGTCGTGAAGGTCGCCGGCAATTCGCTTCCGTTCATTTTCCAAAATACTGATCTCTGCTGCAATACGGGCTTGCTGCCATTTTACTACTTTTTTGTGTTGCCGCATGACAGAATAAAAAAAATAGAAAAAAACAACTCCTATAATGAGTGCCGCAAAAAGAACTACACTAAACATGATTGATTAAGTTTCCTTTTTTGTAAGTAAAAGAAAGTTTAGCAACCGGTATTTTTAAAATAGCAACGGAATAAAATACATAGCACAACATGTTTACAAAGTTCCAAATATCGCCGATTGCCTTACCTTGAGGCGTATTTTTTAATGTAAAGAAATAGAGTCCAAAAAGCAACAATGAATATCCGTACATTAATATGGACCCAATTCCAAACCAAAACCAAAAACTCTTTACTAAACTGATTTTGACAGAAAATACCTGACTTGATAAAACGTCAATGGATACAAAAAGAAGTATGGTGCTTATAAAGCATACTTCATAGTAAGAGAGCGCAGACAAAACTCCATTTTTAAGCATGTTGAACGCCAATAGAACAATGGCAGATGCAAGAAATATTTCCATCCATCGCTTGCTCAAATACTTATTGATGTTGACAAAATACAGAAAAAGCCCAAAGGTCAGGAACAGGTAAAGGTTAATAAATTCCATATTTCCTGTAAAAAAATTAAGAAGTTCTACAAACACATCTAATATCATCATAAAAATGAATGGATAGTATTTACCATTGACCCTGTTGAGTTTTATGATGCCCAAAACGGCTGGAATCACACAACTCATTCCCATGATTGTTTTTAATTCAGGACTCATTTTTATTGCTTAAATGAATTAATAATAGAGAAAAATTATGGCGCAGGAGACATTTCTGCACCGCCAAACTTGCCAGTAGATGCGGCTTGTATTACTCCGGGAGCCTGTGCAAAAGGGGATGGATTTTGAAAGAAAGCCGTTTGGCGCTTTTTATCACGAAGTTCTGTCGGTTCCGGAATGTAGAGTGAAGAGTAATCCGCATTAATGCCTACAAAAATTGTGTGAACTTTTTTCTCAGCATCCATGCCGTTCAAAACTCTTAGCCCGATAGAATTTTCGTTGCCGATAATTTTTCTGATGATAGTATTGTAGAATGAACTGGAATCCTGAAAAATGGAGCCGCCAACACCTGGCAGGTGATTTCTGGAAATAGAGTCCTTATACGTTTTGTAACGTTCAGTCCATTTATCAATAGAATCTTTTTCAATAAAATGGTAAACCTTGCTGAGTGTGATAGCCTGCGGATTAGTTAGTAAGCCTGTATAACCTACATCTCCGTGGTTTTTAGGAGTGCATTTGGCAAGAAATACTACTGACACAATGGTCATTAAAAATAGAGCTGGAGTAATTTTTTTCAGAAGCTGTTTCATACTTTTTGTTTTGATTAAATGATGATAAAATTAAAGGCAGAAGTGAAATATGAAGTAGGTATTTCTACCTGTTTTTACTTAAATAGAATTTGTCTTTTCAAAAAATACTGTTTGCGACTATAAGGAAAACAATTACCCGGTATGCTGATTTGAAACACAATCTATGGTAAAACTTTCCTACACAATAACATTCCCACAATTATGAAAACAAATTTGATACAATTTTTAATAGAAGCAATGAAAGAATTTATAAATAGCTGCTTATTCTTTACCAAAAGTTTTAAAATACAACAGTATGAAGAATTTTTTTTCAACCTACTTCTCGCCTTCAAATAATTAAATACAAAACTGGCGGGTATTTCTACTTTTTTTTTCAGGTAGAAAATACTTTGATTTAAAGTAGAGATACTCCTTCAAACCTTTGGTTTACACACCACATTTGTGTCGTGTTGCTGATGTGCGGTTTTATTCCTTTTTGTCAAAATAATAAACCAAAACCTTGCAAGTCGCAAAAGCAGTACACACGGAGGAAGCCGAAAATCCGACCCAGAGTAGGCAATTCTATAAAAAATTAAAAACTATTAAAATGAAACAACTATTATCAAAAAAGTTAGCCGCTTTTATCATATCGGCTACATTATTTTCAGCAACTACATTTGCACAATGGGCTAACAGCGGCACCAGCATTTACAACCTGAATAGCGGCAATGTTGGCATTGGAACCGCTATTCCAAATTCAAAACTGGAAGTGGCATCAGCAGGCAACACTGATTTGCGCATAAGTTCCAGCGGTGCATTTGGAGCTACACGCCTCAGTTTTATCAGCGACAAAGCATTGACTACAGAATGGCGCCCCGGGTTTATGCAATCCGGTGACAATGGCAACTTCACAGGTAGGCTTGATTTCTATACAAACGGAACAAGCAGTCTAAATAAATTCGGAACCATTTATGCTATGTCAGTAACAAACGGAAAACTCGGAATTGGCACCTCCAACCCATTGCAAAAGCTGCATGTTTATGGTGCATCTATCATTGCTAACAACACGGGCATTGACCCAGATGCAGTTGCCAACACCGTGATTGCAGGGGCTGTGGCTGATGGATCCGGCTGGGCACTTACAAGCGGCATAGGGGGCAAGGGTGCTACTGTTGGAAGCTCTTGGGGCATGGGCACAAACAACGGCGGATTATTTATCGGTTATGGAAATGGAGCCGCTGACAATACTATGCAAACTGGTATTCAAATCACCCCGTCCAGGGCTGTATTGATTGCTGGTGCATCGGGCAATGTAGGCATTGGCAATAATTCGCCATCCTATAAGCTGGATGTGTCAGGCAATTCATATTACACCGCCAATATGTCCAACAGCGGAGTATCTGTTGACAATACAGGAGTCAATGGCTCCTGCGCCAACACTCCATTTTATGGATTTGGTGTCAAAGGTTCCGGTGGCTACATGGGTGTCTATGGTACTGCCACGCTATCGGGTACAGGAAGCCGCTTTGGTGTCTATGGCTATGCATATGGTGGCGCCAACAACTATGGTGTCTATGGCTATGCGCCAACGGGTGCAGGCAACTATGCTGTCTATGCAGCGGGCAACATCTTTACCACCGGCACCTATTCATCAAGCGATGCCAAGCTGAAAAAAGATGTGCAGTCGTTTGAAAGCGCTATGGACAAAATCAACCGTCTGCAACCACGCACTTACAATTTCAAAACAGATGAATTCAAATTTATGGGGTTGCCCTCTGAAAAGCAATATGGCTTCATTGCCCAGGAACTGGAAACTGTTTTTCCTGAACTGGTACGCAATGTGACACAACCTATTGACAACGATACTAAAAAAGGAACCTTTGAGTTTAAAGCCATCAACTATGTTGAATTAATACCTGTTCTCACTCAAGCCTTGAAAGAACAAAACCATACAATTGAAGAACTAAAAGCCGACAATGCCGAACTGAAACAAAGGATGGACAACATAGAAGCCGCCATCAGGAGTTCAGCCTTTGGTAAAAGCGACAAAGCCGCAACCATTACTACTGTATCCACAGCAAAACTTTACCAGAATTCTCCAAATCCTTTCAATGAAAACACCGTTATCCGCTACAATATTCCTATGACTGCCAAACAAGCGACCATCAACGTATCAAGCTTTGATGGCAAAGCGTTGAAGTCATTTCCAATCAATGAAAAAGGCACTTCGCAAATCAACATTTCCGGTAACTCATTTGCAACAGGCAGTTATGTTTATCAACTGATTGTTGACGGACAAACCGCCGATACCAAAACAATGATATTGGTAAAGTAAATGCATTGCAATTCCAAAAAACGGCTGTCACATACCAGCATTGTGACAGCCGTTTTTTCTCATTATTCATACAAAAGCCAATGCAGGAAAGGACGAAGCCGAAAATCCGATCAAAGAGTAGGCAACTAAAACTAATTTTTTATGTCACTTAGCTTCTTAACCCAGTCTCAGCAAATGATTTTTGTTGATCCTGTGACGAACAATCTTGTTGGTGCAGGCAGCCTGCTGCCCAACACAGATTACAATGTGTATTTCACCATTCAAAACAGCAGCCCCGTGGCGGTTGCAGGCGAAACTATTTCGCTAAGCCACAGTGCATTTGGCATTGGATTGCCAGGCGGACCCAGCCTGCTGACACCCAATCCTATTCTCGTTCCGGTTATTCCGCCGATGGCTTTTGGCATCAATGGGCAGATCACTTGTAGTTTCAATTTTCACACGCCTGCCGGGGGGCATGGTTGCCTTGTGGCTATCATCAACAGCAACCAGGTGTCACTCAATCAAAACTCGTCCATCATAGGTGTACCGTCTGGTGTGGCATCTACCACCAGTTTTCTTTTGTTTGGTAATGCTGCTACCAATGTCACCCTTACACTCACTGAAAAAACAGATGATGGCACCATGCTGACCAATGCCGATGCAACCACCACCTGGAACCCGCTAATGATTGCCCCGCCTGGCTTTGGCCCGGCCGTTCCCACTGCTTCGCCGCTCATGGTGACTGGTTTGGTTGCCACAGATTTCTATACAGTTGGTTTGCAGGTAAATGCTGTCAATGCACCTACGCTGACCCATGTGTTCAACATTGTGGGAACCAATACTGACACTGGTGCCTACATTGGCGAGGTGGATATTCGCCTGGTGCCTGCTGCTGCGGGAGACACACCAGAACCAAGCCGTCCTTTCATCCATGGCGGATACCAGAGTGCAGACATTATTCTCACCGATCCGCTCACAGGCATCTCTGTTCCCCTTGGTGGAATGCCTGGTGGCGTATGGGATACGTTGCTGCGTGCCAATACCAACTATGGATTTTCAGCCCGTGTGTTCAACGATTCAGACACACCCGCCGTTAACACAGTTGTCAGGTTTTGGAAATTTCCCGGCGGAGTGGGCAGCAACGGTACATTGGTTGACATTCAAACTGTCACAGTTCCGGCCAATGATTTTGTAATTGTGCATTCAGCACATCCTTTTCACAGTGCGCCTTTGCACCAGCACAGTTGTGCTGCAGTCAGCATTTACAATGCAATGGCCGGCAAATGCACAGCTGATGCAGTCACAGCCCTCGACGTTCCCGATCCCGGCGGAGACATGCACATTAGCTGTTCTGCATGGCGCAATACAGATTCTCAATGGGCGTTTCCCGGAAGAAACTGGTCGTTTAACCTTGACCTTGGTTTGGCCCATCCCAGCGGTGAACCTGGCCCGGTGGAAATAAAATTTGAGGCGCAGTATATACCAAACGACTGGAAGAAAAATCCACGGGTAAAAGAAACAATGACTGCGCTACGCAATGCCGGTGTGCAGGCTGGCAAACCACTATTTTTATTGCCTGCCCTGCGGGAAACGTTTGAAAAAGCCGATCTGGAAATTACCATTAAAGGTGATAAAATTGAAAAAGGCCGCCTTGACAATACTGCCATTATTGTCTTTGAAAAAGGAAATGATACAGCTTTTAAAGTGGAAGGTATGACACCCAAAGAAGCCAAAAAAGGGGATATTTTGCTGGTAAAAATAACCGCACAATATCCTGAAACAAAAGGTGTGAAAGCAAAAAACATTGAGTTTTTGCAAGTGCTGCATGTGACTGACAGGGATAAATAAAAAGACCCTTTTATTCACAGGATGACAATCTTAATCATTCTAAAATCTGGCTTTCCGCTGTGGTCGCGGAGGCCAGATTTTTTTTTATGCATTTCACAATGCTATTTATTCTTTCCCTTCGGAAAATATGAGATGCTGGTGATAATCTCCCGGAAACTCCTTTGATGAATTGCAAACTTCGCTTACAAAATTAAAAAGGCCACCCTTTTGGGACGGCCTCTTTAATAATAAAAGTCAAAGGAAATTATTCTTTTACAATTTTCTCCTGTTTAATAATTACGCCATTTTTATTAGTAATGGTGATCATGTAAATGCCTGCGGCAAGTTTGTTTGTGTTGATGACAGATGCGCTGGCAAATGTTTTGTTCATCATTCTGCGGCCAAACATGTCCGTTACATTTACAGAAACCTGTTCAGCATATCCACCCATATTTACCTTCAGTTCGCTGCGGACTGGGTTTGGATAAATAGATACCAGTTCTGCTTTAGGGGTTGATTCACCAACACGGCTGGCAGTGCCAAGTTGCACTTTCAGTGTGTAGCAAACTGTAGCACTGTTGGCTCCGTTGTAGCCATACACTTGTGCATAATAAGTGCCTGCTGCTGCGGTGTAGCTGATACTTTCGCTGGTGGTTCCGCCGTTTTGTGAAATGCCTACCTGTGTGCCTGCACTGTTCAGCAATTTCAAGTCATAGTCACCAGGCAGAGTACTTAGCGTAGCTGTCAATGTGCCGCCGGTAGTAATCACAAATTTGTAATTGTCAACATCGGCACTCGGGCTGATGAGGCCGGTCACATTGGTGTTGAAAGGAATAATAGCAGCTCCTGCTGTGGTTCCGTTAGTTGAATTATCAAGACTGCTTTGACAACCTGTGGCTACAGTAGCAGTTGCTTTAATGGTATAGCATGTTGCACTGTTTGCACCGCTGTACCCCATTACTTTAATGTAGTAAGTACCTGCTGCCTGTCCTGTCAATGAAACTGTTTCAGTAGCTGTTGTACTTTCGCTTGATCCGATTTGTGTGCCTGCACTATTGTAAACAAACAGGTCATAATCTACACCGGACGGGCCGACAAGGTTGAACACATTGTCGCTGGTAGCCGTAGTGATTATTTTATAATAATCAACATCGGTAGATGTGGTAATGGCAGCAGAATTGGTGACACCGGAAGTAATGGCTGCGGCTGTCGCCTGTGTTTCATTGGGTTCAAACGCTGTTCCGCATCCACCGGATGCTGTGGCAGTGGTAAACTGTGCTGCTATATAGCTGCTGCTGCCACTGGCGCAATTTGTTCTCACATGCCAGTCATAAACTGTTGAAGAAGCCAAACCACTGATGGCAACCGATGTAGCTGTCGTAGCTGTTGCTGCGGCTGTCCATGTGGAGGCAGATGTCAGTTTATATTCCACATCGTAACTAACGGCACCACTTACTGCTGTCCAGCTAACAGTGGCACCTGATGTGGTGATGGAAGAAGAAGCCAGGCCAGAAGGTGCATTGCAAACCGCAGCTCCTGCTGTAGTAAACTGCGCTGCTGTGTAAGCACTGGATGAACCTGAGCAATTTGTTCTTACCTGCCAGTCATAAATTGTAGAAGCAGATAAACCACTAATGGCAACTGAGGTGGAAGCTGTAGCTGTGGCGGCATTTGTCCATGTAGAGGTTGAGGTGAGTTTATAATCTACATCGTAACTAACAGCACCGCTCACCGCCGTCCAACTTACTGTAGCACCTGATGTTGTAATACCTGAGGAAGCAAGACCTGCAGGTGCACCACATCCTGATCCTGCTGTAATGGTAAAGTTGGTATTGGAAATATCGAAAAAGATATTTCCCACTGCTTCTACTTTAATTCTTGCAGAGGTTGTTGGCGTGTTGGGAATAGTGAGTGTTTCAGTGCCATCATTTGGTGTGCTGGCAGCCAATACTGTGGGGAACGTTTGTCCGCCATCTGTTGACAAAGATATTTTTACATTGGCACAGCTGACCGGTGATGCAGTTGTGCTGGCGACTGCCCATGTAATGGCTTGTGAAGAACCGCCTGCATAAGACACAGCAGTGTTGGGGGAACTGACTGCAAACGGGCCTGAGGCTGAACTAACAGTCACCACCATGTCGGTAAATTGTGTTTGTCCGACTGCAACCGGGGCAGTGGAGCTATATGGGTGATTGTCTCTTACTGTCAATCTAAAATTAAGTATACGTGCAACTGAACTCAAGGCTTCGGTATTGGTACCTGCATCGCCGCCTGTCAATGGGCCACTGATGAGTGCGCCGGAAAGGATGGTAGCCAGTTTAGGAAAATATCTTATCGGCGAAGAAGTGGGGCTAAACGAAACCCAGTTAGGACCACTTGCTTTGGTTGCACTTGCTACACTGCTTGCACCTGTTTGAGATGAAGAAGCATTGTCGTTTTGCTCCCAGCAATAAGTTAGTGCATCGCCATCTGCATCTGTAGCAGAACCGCTAAGCGCAAATGGAGTGCTTTTCGGAATGGTAAAATTGCTAACCGCCGCAACCACGGGTGTATGGTTGTTGGCAGCAATACTGGTGGTGACAGGGCAGGTTACAGAGCTAAGATTGGTCTGAATTTGCGCAATGGTCGCTTCGTGGTAAATGTCTATTGAGTGTGCAGCCACATCCTGGCTGGTAATGCCTGCATAGCCCATGATGGTAATGCCTGAACCAATTTCTTTGTTGACACCGCTGCCTTCGTTGGCATAAGAAAAAGTGTGGTTTCCGCCTAACTGATGACCTACTTCGTGAACAACGTAATCAATGTCAAAATTATCGCCCTGCGGAATGGCATCAGCGGGAGATGTAAAGCCGCTACCTTTAGATCCGTTGGTGCATACACAACCAATGCAGCCTGCATTTCCACCACCGCCTGATGCACCAAACAGGTGACCGATGTCATAATTAGCTTCGCCGATTACTGAGGTTAAAGTGCTTTGCAATTGAGCATTCCATGTGCCGCCGGCTCCTGTTGCCGCTGCATCATAGGGGTCAGTAGATGCGTTGTAATAAATCACGTTTGTAGAAGCGGCTACAAGGTTTAAATGTAGAGCCAGGTCTTTTTCATAAACACCATTGCAACGGGCAAGGGTGGCATTAATAGCTGCTAAAGGTAAAGCCACCTGTGAAGCACTTGTGGCTCCAAAATAGTTTGAGTACTCTGCAGTCACAGATTGAGCAAGGCGCATAGTTTTCAGGTCGCCTGTTGATCTTGCAGTGATGTGTGAGTTGGAAATTTGCTGATTAAGACCTGTTACGATCTTTGTTTCTTCAGTGCCGCAAGACCAGGGCAATGCACCTTTTTCACGATGGGATTTATAGACTGCATAGACCGTATGATCTTTTGAATAAGGCTCCATGAACTCATTGTCTTTTTCTGTCCTGAAAACCATTGTTTGTACGCCCTGCGGGGAAATGCTCAGTTTCAGCGTAGCATATTTATCCGTAATTCCTTTGCCAGAGTAAGATCTTATTTCCGGGAAACGGGCTTGTAATTCAGCATCAAAGTTAGATGCTTCAAACACTTCAAATTGTTCCATTTCTCCACCAGCATTTGGCAGGGAAATGACCGTTGAGTGTTTTGAAGTTTTCCCTACAACAGAAAATAATTCCTGCCGAAAACTGGCCTGGTTTAAATTAAATAACCTGACCTCTTTTGGATAGGATTGTCTTGAAACCGATTTGTCAGCAATAATGTTATTGCGACTTTCGTTGTTAGCAGACCAAAAGCGATCTGCCTGCGAAAATCCTGAAATAGCAAACATTGCCAACACAGTTGTCAGCAGTAAAGATTTTTTCATGATCGGGAGTTTGTTTTAAAGTTTATTAAAAAGGAAAGAGTAAATATAAGTATCTCTTTTGTAAACCAAATAGTAGATCTACGAGGTAAATATCAAATCGGCGAGTGGGGTAACTGCAATATTTGATTCCTTTACTGTTCATTCCCATTTGCCAGCAACAATTTTGCACCTGGATGAATGTCGCATGAATAACCGAGTTTAAAAACATTGACCATACTTTTTGGCGTTAGCACTGTTACAACTTTATTGCCATCTGCTTTCATCATTTCGGTATAGCCGTGTTCACTCCATTTTAAAAGAAAATGATTGCAGTACAAATAGCATTGATCAGAATCATCTGTTTGCACCATTACAGCATCAGGCAAATGTTTTAAAGCGGATTTGTAAGTCCGCTTCTCCCCTTTCTCAGACATTCTTTCCTGATGGAGTATGTCATCTATTTTGCTGATAGCAAAATCTGTAAGGTTATACGAGTCTGCATTGGCTTCTATCCACAGCTTTTTAAACAGTTTAAAATCTTTGTTCCTGCAATAAGCACAGGGTCTGTGCCCGGCAGAAAAGGCAGTGGCTTCGTCCAGGAAAAACAGTTCCGTCCAGCGGTTGTTGGTCATCATTGTTCGCCGGGCATTTTTGTAATGGATTGAGCAGGTGATCCAATGTTTTGTTTTAAAATTTCTGACAATTTTTTTGTCCCGGTGAATGACTCCCCTGTTGCCCATGATGGTGCCACGTCCGGCACTTTCAATGATTTGTCCAAATGGGTTCACCCTGTTTTGAAGCGGCATAGCAGTTTGGAATGATGAATTAAGAATTATGAATGGCATTGTTGTATGAATCAATTTGAAGCATATATTGGAACACGGATAACACGGATAGAAGGGATTAACAGGATTTTTTTATGAAAAAAATGGATTTTTTGCTTCGCAAAGGATTTTATTAGGTATTCGTGCAACAACGCCCTTTACACCTAACACTTACTATTATGATTTACGTAAGCGACAAAGCAAAAGAAAAAGTCACGAAGCTAATGACAGATGCAGCAGTGAAAGAAGAGGATTTCTTTCTTCGTGTTTCTGTGGTTGGTGGAGGATGTTCGGGTCTCAGTTACAAGCTGGACTTTGACAACGAAAAAAAACCAATGGACCAGGAGTTTGAGGACAATGGCATCAAGGTAGTGACTGACCTGAAAAGCTTTTTATACCTTGTCAATACGACATTAGATTTTTCTGACGGGCTAAATGGAAAAGGATTTTATTTCAGCAATCCCAACGCAAGCCGCAGTTGCGGATGTGGTGAAAGTTTTGCCGTTTAAAATACAAACTTGTTTCCTCATAATCGAGTAGGAAGGTAGCGATTAGTTCGCTACCTGTCCTCTCACACCACCGTACGTGCCGTTCGGCATACGGCGGTTTGTTAGAATAATGTTGGC
>JAYTGA010000013.1:0-10448 GCA_043733905.1 Segetibacter sp. | reverse complement strand
GCCAACATTATTCTAACAAACCGCCGTATGCCGAACGGCACGTACGGTGGTGTGAGAGGACAGGTAGCGAACTAATCGCTACCTTCCTACTCGATTATGCCTTTTTGTATCTGAAGGGAGTTTAATGACTAACTTAGGAATGTTTCTTTTCGGGATTCTGTTGTAGACGATGCTCTGAACGTTTTGACCTACATCAAGATCATTCGGGTAGTAGACCACAAATAAAAATACCCCGCTGTTAGCGAGGTATTTTGTGGGAGCACACGGGCTCGAACCGCGGACCCTCTGCTTGTAAGGCAGAAGTTTTCGTTTTCCTATTGTTTCTTTCCTTTTCCTTTTTATGATTTTTGAGCTTATTTCTAAGAAGTTATGAAAATTATTTTTCTAATTGTTACTTTCAATTCCCTTTTTCAGGTAATTTTGAGGTCACATTTGAGGTCACATTTACATAATTGTCTAATCCCGTTTTATGAATGAAGTGAAAGTAAACCTTAATTTTTTCCTAGACGCATCACGAGCATCGGGAAATGGAAAATGCTTAATTAAGTTGAACGTTTATCAT
The DNA here is from genome assembly GCA_043733905.1 of Segetibacter sp. Lineage (GTDB taxonomy): Bacteria > Bacteroidota > Bacteroidia > Chitinophagales > Chitinophagaceae > Segetibacter. The sequence continues at coordinate 9,886 of JAYTGA010000013.1, read as the reverse complement.
AAACCCTATAAAAAAAGATATGCTACCAACTATCGCTTGTCTAAAGAAGAATGGGAAAAAGTTAATAGTTCGAACCTGAGAGATCGGGAATTGAAAGGTGTAAAAACTGCTTTAGATAAACTAAAACTTGAGGCTGAAAATGTAGCTGCGCAAATAATTCCATTTTCGTTTGTTGTTTTCGAAGAAATTTTTTTTAGTGAGAAGAAGGTAAAGAAATCCAGAATGTTAAATGATTGGTTTACTGAAAAAATCCTTAGGCTGAAAGGTAATGATCAGATAGGTACAGCCTCTACTTATCAAACCACTTGGAATTCTATTTGTTTTTTTAAAAAGAATCTACAAATACAAGATGTTACACACAATTTTATCAGATCTTACGAAAGGCATTTAGAAGGAGAGAACAAAAGCAGTACTACTATTGGCATCTATCTTAGAAATCTGCGAACTATTATAAACGAGGCTATTGCATCTGGAGTCATTTCGAGAGATAATTATCCATTCAAAAATTTAGAAATTCCGACTGGACAAAATGTAAAGAAAGCCCTAAGAGATATCGATATAAATCTTTTGCTTAACCATCAACCCCATAGCGAAGACCACCTAAGAGCTTTGGATTTTTGGATTTTTTCATATTTATGTAACGGAATTAATTTCGCTGACATTATTTCTTTAAAACCACAAAATGTTTCAGGGAATCATTTATCATTCTATAGAGAAAAAACGAAAAGGACTAAGAAAAAGGATTTAAGGCCAATAAAAGTTGGATTAAATCCAAGGGCATTATTAATTATTGATAAATGGAAAAATAGTAATCCTGAAAACTCATATTTATTCCCCATTTTAGAAAACGGACTTTCCGCAATCACCATTAAAAATAGATGTCAGCGATTTATTAAATGGGTTAATAAAAAAATGTCCGAGATTTGCTTGGAAGTTGGTTTAGATGTTAAGGCCACTACTTACACTGCCCGGCATACTTTCTCTACAGTACTTAAAAGAAAGGGAATTCCAACTTCTTACATAAAAGATGCCCTGGGACACAGTTCTGTTATCACTACAGAAAACTATCTTGATACCTTTGAGGATGATGTTACGTTAGAGTATGCAAATCTTCTAACATGCTTTACTTAAATGCCTATTATTATTATTTAGATTAACTAAAATCACATGAATAACTATTGAATTTTCAGTATATATTTTGATAGGGAACGGTAATCGACATAATGAATGGTAATTTTGTATCTTTTATATTAATGAGCAAAAGAAAGAGAAGTAAAAAAGGATTTAAAGAGTTTTCAGGATATTGTAAATATTTTTGGGGTTTAAATGGAGTGTTATGAACATAAAGAAGCTAGTACTAAAAGACTTCAGGTGCTTTGATGAGTTTGAGATAGAGTTTGACCAACAATATAATGTTCATGCGGTTGTTGCTGAAAATATGTTGGGCAAATCAGCCATCATGGGAGCTTTAAAATTGGCTGCCAATACATATACAAGCGGGTTGCAAAGCGAATCGCAACAGTTACAACAGAGCGATCATAGGGTTATTGGAAACAATCCACTATCAGATATCGCTACCGATGTTTCTGTACAGGTAACAGCAGATATTGTTGATGTAGGCAGCAATACTGTAGAGTGTATCTGGAAAAAATACCAGGACAAACCCAAAGGAGGAAGAACAAAAATTCAGGTTATACAAGGAATAAACCCACAAATAATTAGTAAAAATGTAAACCGGGAAGTGGCTGAAAAATCAGGCATTCAGCCTTTAATGAGCTTTGTGGGTACTGAATATATTCATGTTCCTCCATCGCTGCCGATAGCATGGGATTTAATAGGCAAAAGCATAGATGGCTACCTGGGTTGTTTTGCAAACAAGTCTATACAAAGATTTCTATTTAGATGGATAGAACGTATTGATGGCATTATAAGCGAGATGGGAAGAAAACCGCTTATTGCAGAAACCTATAAAAACATTCCTCACGATGCAATGGCTGTTTTTAAAAAGGCTGTTGTTTCGGTTTTAGAAGACATTGTAGAGATTGACTGGTCTGTAGATGCCAAACAACCTATAGTAAGGTTTGAAAATGGCGACATCCGGTTATTCAGCATGTTGAGCGATGGGTATCGATACCTCATTTTGCTGGCAGGGGAGCTTGCTACAAGATCTTTCATTTTAAACAAGCATCTTGGAATAACAGTTTTAGAAAAAGTGCACGGCTTGGTCATCATTGATGAATTTGGCATTCACCTTCACCCATCGCTACAAAATAATGCAATGATTAGGCTTTGTCAAACATTCCCTAATGTTCAGTTTATCATATCAACACATTCGCCCCTGTTGTTAAACGGGTTCAAAAAAGAACAAGTACACATCCTATCAATCAATAAAGACGGGAAAAGAACAGCAACACACCCTGACGAAGACATTGTAGGCTTGGGAGCCAATGAAATACTCACCAAAATATTCGGCCTGCCCACCACCATGGATCACCAGTTTTTGGAGTGGAACGATGAATACACGGCTTTGTTTAAGAAAAAGTCAGAACAAGAACTTTCATCCGGGGAAATGGAACGCTTCAAAGAGTTGTCCGAAAGATTGGCCCCCCTTCGCCTGGATCCGGAGTTAAAACTAACTATCGAAGACCCTATAACCACCATTGTAAAAGAACAGTTGGAAAGCCGTGCAAATGAGGTCGTTTTTAGTATATCTGATCATAAAGCCCTTTCCGGGGACATCGAAAAAAGAGTTGGAAATATTCTGGAAAGCTTTTTCAAACCATCTGAATAAATCCGTATGGTATATATACCCTACCCAAGAACTGATTTAGACACTCATCCTGACTTGGCAAGCTGGCGTGCAAAAGCAAATAAAAGAGAGGGCGATTGGAAGCAGCTAAAGGATTTTTTAGCAGATAGTGCCCGTGTGGTTGCTGGCAAGCACCCGGTTACCAAATGCTGGTATTCGGAATTGCCTCAGGGCGATGATTTTGCAAGGGATGTTGAACACTTCAGGCCTAAAAACCAAGCCTCTCCACTAACTGCCAAACAAATAAAGGATATTGAGCAGGTGGCCGGAATTACCTATGAACAGGATGCATCCACAGGCAGATATCCATGGTTAGAGTTTGATTACAGGAACTACCGCATAGTATCGGCTAAAACAAACCGGGGCGGGGCAAAGCACATTTATTTTCCTGTTGCCAAAAATGGTACCCGCCTGGTCGCAGGCCAGTTTCCATGGGTGCAGGCAGAATATCCTTATTTTTTAGATCCTGCAAACAAGCACGACGCATCACTGCTGTTTGTGAAACCAAATGGCGAAATAGCCCCTTTGGCACCCAAGACAGCATTGACACAGGCAGACTTTGATGATTTACCTGCCTAGTGGCACAGCGATGGTTTTAATTATTTAAGGGCAATGGTCACCATTAAACTATACAAGCTCGATGATAAAGTATTCGTACAAGGCAGGAAAGAAGTATATAACAGCGTCACCTATCAAATCACTACCCTTGCCATGCAGATTAATTTGCAACAGGCGAATGCAATACAACCAAGGCTGATTCAACCCATTTTTGATGCTGTATTGCCATCGGCGCCGTTTTCCTTGTCCGCAAAATCTGCACTCAATGCATACATAGCCCCTGCTGAATTGGGAAATGCTACTGCAGATGCAATAAAGGGAATTATTTCACAAATACTCAATAGCATATCCCAGCAGATAGATGCTCTAACCATAGACTGGACAAAGCCCTAATAAATCCGCCAATGACGGACCACAACAAAGACCGAATCATCCAACTAATAAAGGCTGGCCAAAAACTGCCCCAAAAATACATCAACAAACTTTTTGCAGACGAAGAGGATGTCTCTTCCTGTTCTGGATTGTCCGCAAGCAAGACACTCCCAATATTGCCCTACCCACCCAGTCCTCACCTAAAACTGGTACGACTGGATAGACTATTGGGCCATAGACTTTGATTACTTAAGTCGCAAAGAAATGATTAAAATAAAAAAAACGACGGCACCAAAGAAGAACAATGGACAGGCAATTACCTGTTTGAAAACGAATGGCAAAGCTTTCGGACAAAGAAAAACCCCGAACTGGAATTCACCAGCATAGCCCACGAATACAAGAAAACAGGCAAATACAAGGTAGTGAAAGTGGTGGACATTTTTGGGAACGATACGAGTAAAATAATTGAAGTGCTTATTAAATAAAACAAGTAATATATGAACTACTATTATCTGCGCCCAAAAAACAAGTCAATTCTTTTTATAGAAGAAAAAGCTCACAGAGATAATGTCATCGATAATATCTTGGCACTTCGGGCTTCCCTAGACCAGGAAATTCCCGAAAAAAAGCTAAGGGGAAACTTAATACTTGGTACATGGAATATTAGGGAATTTGGAAATACAAAGTACAATGGCCGCATGCCTGAGTCACTATATTATATTGCAGAAATAATTTCAAGGTTCGACCTGATTGCTATTCAGGAGGTAAGAACGGATATGAAAGAATTTGACCAGATGCTTAGTATCCTCGGCGATAATTATGGTGTGCATGTAAGCATAGTTACCCAAGGCAAATCGGGAAATAGCGAACGACTGGCCTTCCTCTACGATAAGCGAACAGTATCGTTTAAAAATATTGCCGGGCAGGTGGTTTTACCAAAAGCTAATAACCCGGCAGACCAGTTTGCCCGGGCACCATACGTCATACGCTTTCAGGCAGGGTGGATTAAATTCGACATTGCAACCGTCCATATTTATTATGGGGACGATGTAAAGAGTGGCGCAAAATATAAAAAAAGGGTACAGGAGATAGGAGGTGTTGTGGAGTATTTCTCTAAAAATTATATCGACGACAAAGGGAAAAATGAAGCAGATAATATCTTTATCCTGGGCGATTTTAATATTGAAGACACCAAAGCTGCCACATACAAAGCTGCCACCTCTGCCGAGTTTGCCATTCCTGGTTCCATACTTAATGGGAATCTTCGTGGCAGCAATCAATCCGAAGACAAAAGCTACGACCAGATTCTTTATTACAGTAAATATAGAAATATCAAATTCAGCAAAGCCGGTGTTTATAATTACTACAGTACTGTTTTTAACGATTTTGATCTTTACGAAGAAAGGATCAATAAACATTATGGGAAAAAACTCGCAAAAAAAAATTTCAAAGAGTTTCGGTCTTACCAGATGAGCGATCATTTGCCACTTTGGTTAGAAATGGAAACAGACCTGGCTGATAGTTACCTGAGTTTCATAAAAAAGACAGGCAAATAGCATCATTTGTTGATTTTTAAAAGTACTTTTATTACCATAAAAACAACGCTATGAGTTCCACTCCTATTAATCATCCCGAAACACCGCTTCAAAACATAGCCCTCACATTTTCCGGTGGAGGGTTTAGGGCAGCAGCATATAGCTTAGGTGCCTTAACTTACCTTAACAGGATTAAATGGTCCGCAAATTCGGCTGGCAATGATAAAAGTCTGTTGGGCAATGTCTCCTATATCTCTTCCACTTCAGGTGGTAGTTTTACCAATGCTTTGTATTCTGCATACATGCACCAGGGTAAAAACATGGAAAATGTTTATGCCAAATTAAAAAAGGAGATGGCAGGGCAGGGTATGTTAATGGCCGTGTTTGAAGAGATGAATAATAGTGGTGCATGGAGCCAGCCGGGAAATGAGAAACACAAAAACTTTATTAACGCATTTTCCAAGGTGTACGATAAAATGTTGTTTGACGGAGAAACGTTTGCCGTATTCTGGAACAAAGAGCATATACCGTTCTTTGAAGTTTGTTTTAATTGCACCGAATTCTACCGTGGGCTTAGTTTCCGCTTTCAAACAGAAGGCACCGACAATTCAGAACAGGTGGTGGGCAATAAATATCTGTATTTCAACACCCAAAAATTAGAAATCTTAAAGAAAATTAAATTAGCCGATATGGTGGCTGCGTCTTCCTGTTTTCCTGCTGGATTTGAACCCATCGTGTACCCGCAGGATTTCAGTTATGCAACCGGCAAAAAATCTGTTAGCGTTGCAGAGTTGAAAGAAGCATTGCTATTTGAAGATTACGAGGAAAAGACTTATCCGGTTTCAACTCCTTATGGCTTCATGGATGGTGGCATCACGGACAACCAGGGCCTTTACAGTGTTATGCTGGCAGATAAAAAACGCAGGAAGCGGGCTGATCCCCAACCCTTCGACCTTTTTATTATAACAGATGTGACCAGTTATTTTATGGATGAATACGAAGTGCCCGAAACGGAAACTTCGCCGAAGTGGCGCAGCAAAGGTTTAGTTTATTACATGGACTTGGTTAAGAATGGCGTTAGAAAATTTGCAGGTTTTTTTAAATGGCCCGTCGTTATTTCACTAATCCTGTTGTTCGGAGCATTTGCCGGCATTGCTTTTTGTGATAACGTGGCAGTTAAGGTTGCCGCTGTTGTCGTTGCTGGCATTGCTGCGCTGGCATTGCTTATAATCTTGGTTTTTCAAAAAAATTTAGCTGTCAAATGGTTGCTGAAAAATAAAAAGAAGATACTCGATGATATTTTCATAACAGACTTTACAACCAGCCATACTTTTGTTTCTGAGAAACTGATGGTAAAGCTGATAGAATTCTTAAAGATATCAAGGTTGGGCATGTTGGAGCAAATGATTAAAGCAAGAGTGGCTTCTCTGTTGTCGATGGTGTTGGATATCAACCTGAAGCAAACCAGGAGGCTGATCTATGAAATGTTTTACAATGATGCCACTTGGGAAAACAGGAGGATGCCTAATTTTATCTATGAACTGAGTAAGCACAATAGTGTAGCCAGGAATAACCGGTTTAACGATTCCGGGCGTTTAAGGTGGACAGCCACTGATGCGGACAAACAACTCTTTCTAACTGGGTTTGACGAGATAAACAAAGTGGCTGAGGTGGCGCGTACCATGGGGACCACCCTCTGGTTTGACGAGAACGATGACCAAACTCAACGACTTAAAAAAATCATTTCGACTGGCCAGTTTACCACCTGCTGCAACCTGCTGGAGTACCTCATATCAATGGAAAGAAAGGGGATTCAGTTTGATCCAGAAATTACAGAACAGCTAAATAAAATAAAAACTGACCTTGTCAACGACTTATCAAAGTTCAAAGAAGACCCCTTTTTCTTATACGATTTACTGGAAAAATCCTCCAGTGTTGCTTAATAATGCAATTAAATTCTTAAAATCAACTTCTAATAATCGTCCTATAGCCTAGTGCCATTCTAATGTAGTGTTTGTTAGTTTTATGGCATTTGCATGTTTCGGTTATACTTCAAAACTTAACCAATGAAGCCTATCCGCATTTTTTTGATTTTAATGGTAATCCTGTCAGTTGAGGTCTGCAGTTTTGCACAAGTTGCAGAGAGGCAAACGCGGCAGGAAAGAAGAATTAACAGGCTTCTAAATAAACGGTATGGTTCCGACAGCCTTCGGTATCAATTGCGTTTTGTTGAAAAAAATGAAAGGATTACGCTTTACAACCCGGAGAATTTAAAAGATACGATGTTGGGTTTAAAAAAAAGGATTGATTCATTAGCCGGGTTGTTGAGTATGGACCAAAGGAAAATCATTTTTTATAAAGATAGCTTGCAGCTCAAACAAGAAATAGAAGAAGGACTTCGGTATAAATATGACATTTTACAAAAAGAATTTTCACGGCTTAGAGTTTCCAGAGATAGTCTGTTTAAAAGAATTTTAATTACTAATGAACAGGATTCAATCACGATAAAACTAGTACAAGATAAGTTGACCCTGGCTTCTGCCACATACTCCTCATCGGAAACCATTGCAACTGGTCTGCGTAATACAATAAACAACTTACTTCAAACAATTCACTTAGACTCTACCAAGATAAAAGTGCTTATTGATAAGTTGAAAAAAATGGATTCCAACGAAACGCAGAATCAAAAACACTTGGTTGCTTCAATAACCAAATTGAAAAGTAATTATGATGAAAAGGCCAATCAGCTTGAATGGCAACAACAATTATCTGCTCGTTACTCACTGGCTTTACTACTTTCAGTAATCGGTCTTTCTGTCCTGGCATGCCTGCAGTGGATCTTGCCCTTTTTCAACAAAGCAAAACGTCAATATCTTCCATGCCTTGTACTGGACATTCAAAAGGATGTTATGTTTGCTGATGTTTACCATAAAAACACTAATACCACTGAACTAAGAAAATTTGATGCTACTCCTCTTAAGAACATCCTCACATTTGACGAGACGGCTATAAATGAAACGTTTGAACTGGCCATTGTAAAGGGCAAGAACAGTAAGGCTTTTTTTTACCGCAAGGGACACGACAACAATAAGATTCTGTTTGACAATTTATACGATGATTATCAAAAAGACAACAATGAAGAAACCGAAATCACTAAATGATAAGCCTTTTGTTACCTTACAAGACAATACATTAAGGGTGCGGTTTTGCCAGGTAGGCCAGGGTGATACTATTATCTTGGAGGTTATGGAAGAAGGCCATCTTAATTTAGGTATTGTAGATTGCAAAAATGAAGATGGAGAAAATGCTGTCATCTCCTATCTGGATTATTTATCTAAATGCAAAGTACAATTTCGCATAGCTTTTCTCATTTTGTCACATCCACATCAGGATCATTATTCAGGAGTTGCAATATTACTTGAGTATATAAAAATAAATAATATATCAATTGAAAGAATCGGCCATAATTTAAATATACATCGCGATTATCCACAACAAAAAGGTACAGTACATAAAACAGTAGCTAAAATTAGAAATGCAATTCGGCTACTAAGATTGCAACGCAGTACGCCGAAGGTATTCTTCACAAATATTGCATCCCATACGAGGCTTCATCCCAACATAAATGTAATAATACTTGCGCCGGAAGGGGACGAAATAGATGAGTATATTGACAAAACCACAATGCATATTAAAAAATACAAAAAACTACCACCCGCACAATTAGCCAACTTACTTTCTACTGTAATTGCAGTTACAAATGGTAAAAACTATTTACTACTAACTTCTGATACCGAAAAAAAATGTTTCTTCAACCTTTCCGAAGAACTTAATAAGGCGCTGCCTGAACAGCTAATGTTTGCTGCCCAAATACCACACCATGGCTCTGAGCATAATTTTCATGATGATTTTTGGAAAAATATTAAAAAACACCCAAATGCAACCGCAGTATTATCAGTTGGTAATAACGACCCAAAGCACCCCTCTCCTGTAGTTTTCTCTAAATTAATAGATTTTGTTTACAACGTAAGGAAAACTGCTGAACCGACCAAAAAGTACATACGCAAAAACTCTGGACCATTACTGATAGAGATCTCTGATCTTGTAGACGACGGTAGACATGATACAATAATAGAAATGGGTTCATAAAGCCATAAGAGCAATTTATTGGGACCACTCATACAATCCCAAATCGATAAACTTATGCCCCCACCCACATTCCGCTAGTCGGTAACTTAAACAGTGATTAAGTACAAATGGCAGTCATACATCATCAAGAATAGTTAGTGATAGCGAAGTCAATACTACTGCATCGTTTCAGCCCTTTTTTAAGGGCCAAATCCAGTTGATCAACTATATATGTGCTCTTACAACTTGATTGACATGATAGGCAAGAGTGGTTTTTCCAGGCGGCTGCTACGCTGGCAGTACTGGTGATGGAAGATGTTTCGGATATTGGACGAATGTTTAAGTAGGGGTTGCTCAATAACTCAGCCAAGCAAAGTTTAAATTTTTACTAAGTAATTGTTAAAAAATAAGTAGTACATTTGTTTCAAAGAGTTGATTATGTTTAGCGATGAAGACTTACACAAAAAGTTCAGTTTAATTTTAC
>JAYTGA010000012.1:0-24250 GCA_043733905.1 Segetibacter sp. | reverse complement strand
ATTGGCGGAAGTAGCAATTACAAGAGATGAATTTCATGGTGAATGGAATTATAAAATTAGCCCGGTAATTGTATAGATTGTTTCGTTACAAATCCTAACAACCGAATGCGGATTAGACTAATAACAAAAAGGTCGCCCCATATGGACGGCCTCTTTTAGTAGCATTAAACACATGCCTCACAGCTATGTGTCATTATCATCTCCCTACACACTCTTCTTTATCTCAAGATCAAAGTTGCTATCGTTGCTGTTTTTATTTTGCACCATCAGGTAAGGATGGGCTTTGTCATTTCCCAACTCCAAAGGTGTTACGGTTTTAATTTGGCCGGGCAGCACTTCTATCATTTTCTCGGCTGTCTGCTGGTCTTTTTGCGAAGCACTAAAAAACACCAATGATTCGGTGCCGGTCACATGCAACACAATAATCTGGCTGGCATCCAGGGTGCGGCGGGCAATGTTGAAAACAGATCCGCTGACAACTTTGTGAGTGAATGTGACTTGGGTAGCACTGCGAATGGTTGCCTCGTCGAAATAAATGCCAGACTGAGAAGGATCTTCGGCATACTGATCGTTTAGTTTGCTCAGGTTGCGAAACTGGCCTACGGCACATTTTATCCTTGCAGCTTCCACTTCCTGGCTGTTCACTTTTATGTCGCCTTGCTTGATGCCTTTGCTGCTAAATGCATCGCTGAGACTTTTATAAAAACTATCTACCGAAGTTTTGACAGCAACCAGTTTAGCATCTAAGCCTATGGCTTTGCTCAATGCGCTTACTGCACTCATCCGATCCTCCACGGTACCATGTTGAAATACTTTGCGATGATGGGGCATGAGGGCAATGTACTGAGGCGTGCCGGAGCGATAAACGTTTTGAATAGCAATATCCCACGCCTCGGCCAGGTCGGCGCTCAGTTCGTGTATTAAATCATCTTGCGAAGCAGCACCACCTTTTTCAATACCGCCAGAGGCTATCCAATTGTCATAAGCAGTCACAAAAGCGGTGTGAATGGGCTCGTAAACCTTAATGAGCGCATCGAAAAAAGGGTCGCCTGCTTTGGATTTGAGGTGAGCCAGGTGATAGTTGCTGATAACAAGCATTTTTACATAACTGCCATCGGTAACAATGAGAAATGTGTTAACTGTGTAAATCCAGGGTCGTGTCATAATATTAGTTTTAATGTTTTAAAAACTAAAAATAAGCATTTTGATAAAGAAATGTACAGTGAATGCAAATATTTTTACCCTGTTTATAAAAATTATTAAAATAAACTGTCTGAGGTTAATCTTATTTTCAGGAATGGGGTTAGACACGTGTACGAGGTCAATCTTATTTTCAGGAATGGGTTTAGACAGGTATACGAGGTCAATCTTATTTTCAGGAATGGGGTTAGACGGCTGTACGGGGTCAATCTTATTTTCAAGAATGGGGTTAGACGGGTGTACGGGGTCAATCTTGTTTTCAGGAATGGGGTTGGACGGGTGTACGGGGTCAATCTTATTTTCAGGAATGGGGTTGGACGGGTGTACGGGGTCAATCTTTTACGCCGTGTTTGGTTTTCTTAACCAATAGCCTGCATGGTTGGTAAGTTTGCAGCTTAGAATTATTTGAAAAAAACGAAATATTGATGAATTTGCTCAACATCTTTTGAAGGGTTATTTTCGGGGGATGGAAGAAGAACAAGACGTACAGGAAGATCTAGTTATCAAACTAGCGGCGAAGCAACATCTGATATTGAGTATGGTTCATCAGAAGTTAGAAATAGTGAATTACATCTTCAATGGGTGGGACACTAACCAACCAGTGTTAATCAATACTCGCTTTCTTCACTACACTGCACACATTTTTTACAGAACAATAATCATTGAACTGGGTGCATTGTTTTTAAAAAAAACTGAAACCAATAAGAACAACCTTCATCGATATTATAAGGAAGACTGGGTAAAGCAATACTTGGATGAAGAGAAAATTAGAAATGTTGAAGAACGGTTGACTGGGGTACAAAGTTCAATCAGTAAAATTGAAAGATTACGACATAATGAGATCGCACACTTTAATTTTAAGAATGATAAAAACCCGACAGTATCTTTCAATTTTGATAACCTTACTTTATTAAACTTATTGTTCCAAGTTGCTTTGAAGACTGTTGAATATGTCGCTTATGGTAAGACTTCTTTTATTTTTCCACCCAATGATTATTTAAGACAACTTCAAGGTATTGTAAAGGATCTTGAATTTGCTGAAGAGAATGATATGAGTAAGTCCAAAAACAAGTTAAAAGAGTATTTTAAGAATAGGAACAATCAGAAGTAATTTTGTTCCTTTAATTTCTTTAATACGCTATTATAGAATTACGACAAAGAAGAAAGAAGGTGTTAATTTATCACAACCCGATAGATATCATTTTGTAAACCAAACCTGCCCCTAATATTAGAATAAGACACCTCCCCCCTACCGAATCAACAAAATCGTTCCTTTCTTAAACACATCTGTACCATCTAAAAAAGTGGCTACAACTGTGTAAACAAACACAGTGGTAGATTGCAGCTTTCCTTTATAGCTGCCGTCCCAGCCCTTTGATTGGTCGGAGGAGGCAAAAATCATTTCTCCCCATTGGTTAAAAATTTTCATCGAAAGTCTGCTGATTGAATGACCATACACATAGAACACATCGTTTCGGCCATCGCCGTTTGGTGTAAATGTGTTGGGGATGTAAATGTCTTTGATGGATGGAATGGTCAGCAATATTTTGGAAGTGTCGGCACAGCCGTCTGCGGTAATGCCTGATACAGAATAGGGGCCGGGCAGATTAACGAAGACATTTTGCGAAGCGGCTGTCTGATTGGTAAAAACGGATGTTGGTTGCCACCCAGTAACCGTGAAAGGAAGATTGCCCGTCACTACAAAATTGACAGTTTGACCGCCCGGTTGAATGATCGTTGGCGTGGCAGTGAGGCTTAGTGACAAAGATGGAGGAACATTGATTGTTGCGACTGTAACAGCAGAAACGCAGCCGTCTGTATTTTTGACTGTCACGTTATAAGTTCCCGCAGAAAGGCCACTGAAAACCCCTGTCGTGTTGCTGTAATCAATGCCATTGATGCTATAAGACAATCCGGTTCCCATAGGAGAGGTGATGGTGACTGTTCCCAGGGGTTGTGCGCAGGTGGGTTGAGCAATTATAATGACCGGCGCAGCAGGCAGGCTGATGCTGTTGATGACTACAGCAGTGCCAGAAGAAATACAACCATCGGAATTTTTGACCGTCACGCTATAACTACCTGCAGCAAGTGCTGTGAAAATGCCTGAAGTATTGCTATAATCAACCCCATCTATACTGTAAGAAAATCCTGCACCGAGAGGCGAACTAACGGTGACTGAACCGGTGAGTATGGCGCAGGTAGGCTGGCTGACCACAACCACAGGAGCCGCAGGAGTGGTGACTGTGTTTATGATTGCCACAGTAACAGTTGAGACACATCCATCTATATTTTTCACTGTTACATTGTAGGTGCCGGGAGCTAAGTTGGCAAATAGTCCAGTCGTGTTGCTGTAGTCTACTCCATCAATGCTAAAGCTATTTCCCGCAGCCAAAGGTGAAGTAATGGTGATGAAACCTGTAGTCGTTGTGCAGGTAGGTTGGGTAACAGTGACCGTAGGTGCGGCTGGTGCATTCAGGCTACTCATCGTCACCTGGGTAGCTGGTGAAATACAGCCATCAATGCTCTTCACAGTCACGTTGTAAGTACCTGCTGCAAGACCAGTAAACACGCCTGTTGTGTTGCTATAATCTACCCCGTCAATACTATAAGAATAGCCCGCTCCCAAAGGTGACGTCACCGTAATGATTCCTGATGAAAGCGTACAGCTCGTGAGTTGGGTAACGACAGCAACAGGAGCAGCCGGAACATTGATACTGTTGATTATAACCGTTACCGCTGTTGAAATACAACCATCAGCACTCTTTACCGTTACGTTGTAAGTTCCTGAATTTAACCCGGCAAAAACGCCAGTTGTATTATTATAATTGACTCCGTCAATGCTGTATGAGAATCCGGCGCCAAGTGGTGAAGTTATGTTTATAGATCCTGTGGCTAAAGCGCAGGTTGGCGGAGTGACAGTTAAAGTTGGCATTGCCGGAACAGTCACACTATTGATTAAAACCGTTGTTGCAGTTGAAATGCAACCATCTGCACTCTTCACCGTCACACTGTAAGACCCTGAAGACAAGGTTGTAAATATGCCAGTGGTATTGGTGTAATCAACACCATTGATGCTATATGACAAACCCGCTCCCAAAGGTGCGGTGATGGTGATAGAACCAGTGGCAACAATACAGGTAGGTTGTGTAACATTAACAGTAGGTGAGGCTGGTACATTCGCAGCAGTGATTATAACAGCGGTTGCGGTTGATATGCAGCCCGCAGCATTTTTCACCGTCACACTATAATTTCCTGCCGGAAGAGAAGAAAAAACTCCTGTCGTATTGGAATAATCCACTCCATCAATGCTATAAGATAAGCCTGAACCTATCGGGGAGGTTACGGTGATATTTCCTGTGGTTTGTGTACAGGTTGGTTGGATAACTGAAACTGTTGGTGCCGCTGGCACTGTTACGCTGTTGATGACCGCAGCGGTGACCGTTGAAATGCAGCCTGCCGAATTTTGAACAGTCACGCTATATGAACCCGGTGCCACACCTGTAAATATCCCGGTCGTATTGGTGTATGTGGTGCCGTTGATGCTGTATGATAAGCCTGCCCCCAATGGTGCGGTAATAGTGATGGAACCCGTAGAAACACTACATGTAGGCTGTGTGATAGTGACAACAGGTGCGGATGGCAGGCTTACAGCAGTAATGATTACTGAAGTGACGGCAGATATACAGCCTGCCGAATTTTTCACAGACACATTGTAAGTTCCTGCTGCTAAGCCGGTAAAAATTCCTGTTGTGTTTGAATAATTCAAGCCATCAATGCTGTAAGATAAACCTGCGCCAAGCGGTGCGGTCACCGTCAATGCGCCTGTGGCAGTAGTGCATGTAGGCTGTGTGATGGTGACAACAGGAGCCGAAGGTGTTGGAGGTGCTGAATTCACAATCACAACAGTACCTGTAGAAGTGCAGCCCGTACTGTTCCTGACAGTTACTGTATAGGTGCCGGGTGACACATTGGTAAATATGCCAGTGGTATTCGTGTAGGTTATTCCATCAATGCTGTAACTCAACCCGGCACCAAGTGGTGCGGTCACGGTCAAAGTGCCTTTTGCTGATGTGCAGGTTGGTTGTGTAACCGTCACGGTTGGTGCGGGCAGGTTACAAACCCGGGCAATGGTTACATATTTGGTACTGTTGGCCGGAATCATTGTGTTGGCAATCCCTGTGGCAGTTACCACTCCGCCTGCATAGCTGAAGGTGGGTGCATACACGGTTGCGTTGGAAAAGTTACCATCATCATCCACTAATAAACGGAGGTCGGAAGCATTGACACCTGAGCCAATTGTGGATGTTACATCCATTGAAAAACTGCCGTTGAAATTGGTGTTTACAACTTTCCACTCCCTGCTTACCCGCTTGAGAATGCCCTGCCCGACGGGATATTCTGTAGAAGGAAAGCCACCATCCAGCACATCGGTGTTGCGGCCAATGACCACATACTGATTGTCTGCCGAAAAGCTACCTGTGTTAGCCTGGTTAGTGGCCTGCAATGTGGAAATGTAAAGACGGGTGCTATCGTCTCTTTGGTGAGATTGTTTTTGAAGCAAGGCAGTGTTATCGTCTTTGCCAATGCCAATTACATCATTCCATGAATTGCCCGTAGCATCAGCGAATACAGAGGTTCCGGCACTGTTGAGGTAGGCGGAAATACTACTATGATCTAAAGTGAGACCATGTTTCAAAGACAAATAAGACTCAATTTTTTCCCTTTCCGTTTGTGTATGTAAACCATGATAAACAACAACTTCTCCAATATTTCCAACCATGATTCTGCTATGCCAGCCCAAGGCCATTCTTCCGCCTATCTCAAAAGTATCACTCACAGGAGCATTGATTCCAGAGCTTGTATAATTTTCATCTAAATGTCCATTCCTGAATATAGAGGTATTGCTTGTGTTGTCTGTTTGGTATTCAACACTTATCAATTGACTGCCGTTGACTGTTCCGGGAGTCGTATTTGAAGTAGTGCTTGGAGTGGTTCCGTGGCCATCGGCGAGGTAGGAAGTTTCATTCAGAGAAATTCCCTTCCTGTCAAGTGCAATGATACATGTGAGATGATAGCCGTCAATAAAAGCCGGACCAGTGTAATCAGCAATAGAATACGCTGTTAGCTGACCAGTAAAATCTGTTGCGTTGCCAATACCTCTTAATTCTTCAAAAGGAGTTCCGTCATAGACAACAGCGGGATTGTAATTAAACTTATTGTCTTGAAAGACAACATGGGTTGTTGCTGGTTTCGCAGCTTGAGTGGTTATATTTGAATTGACCGCCTGGCTAGTCCATTGGGTTATCTGGCCGCCACTTACAGTTGTTACACCTACATCTGATTTAAGCCACAACTTCAGATTATTGCTAACATTGCCAGGTGTTTGCGAATAGGATTTGAAAATTAAACCCAGGAAAGAGATGATTATAAAAAATCGGGTAAATATTATTTGCATACCGGTGTAGTTGTTTTACAAAAATATGTCACGGTGTTTGCATAACGTCAAAAAATAATTAAGTTTTTATTAATGCTAATCATGAGATGAAAACATTGTTTTAGTCCGCCCTGGCGGACGATATATTGGTAGCAAACAAAGATAAAAATGGGGTTAAAGTGCCGTAGGTACGACATATCAATGCTACGTTGGACAAGACATTTGGTAAATATTTCGTGCCTAAAGGCACTTAAAAAAACATGACAAGAATTAACTGCTACCGATATTTTGTGCCTAAAGGCACATCCAACTCTTGATTAGCATTATTAATTTACAACAGTGTTCAATGCTGTTGAAATAATCCGTTTATTTGACAAAATTTACACTAAGGTCAATGTTTCTCAAAAGCTTTTTCATACAAACAGGCAAAGACATTCTCATCAGGTTTCCAAAAAAAGTGGTGCGCTTTTTTCAATTTGCAAGTGAATACAGGCAAATTAAACAAATGAATGATCAGCGGTTTTCGATTGATTTAAAAGATATTTACCCATGCCTTACAGATAAGATCAGAACCACTCCTTTTGACCAGCATTACATTTATCACCCCGCCTGGGCTGCAAGGGTTTTGGCAAAAACAAGGCCTGAATTTCACCTGGACTTTTCTTCCATACTTAGTTTTAGCACGATTGTTTCGGCTTTTGTTCCGGTAAAATTTTATGATTATCGGCCTGCCGATATGAAATTATCCGGCCTAGAATCAGCTTTTGCAGATTTGAATAAGCTTCCTTTTGAAGATAATTCTCAACCGTCTATATCTTGTATGCACACGGTTGAGCACATTGGGCTTGGCAGGTATGGCGACCCACTGGATGCTACAGGCGACCTAAAAGCGATTGAGGAATTAAAAAGAATTGTACAACCGGAAGGGGATTTGCTTTTTGTAACTCCACTGGGGAGACCCAGGATTGATTATAATGCCCACAGAGTTTATAGTTTTGAGCAAATCGCTCATTATTTTGCACCATTCAAACTGGTTGAATTTTCTTTGATTCCTGATGCCGGAGGTTTGATAGAAAATGCAGACCCGGCACTTGTTGCCATGCAAAACTATGGCTGCGGCTGTTTTTGGTTTAAAAAATAAATACACTTTATGAAAGCTCACTGGAGGAAATTATTATCGTTTTTACCTGAAAATATTGAGAGGAAATACTACAAAAACTTCTTTCAGAAAGAGCATGAAAAATGGGTAGCAAAAGCCAAACCACTCCCTGTTTCAAACCATTCAAAACAGGAAGCCTTGCGAACATTTCAACAGAAATATTCCCTAAAAATACTGGTGGAAACAGGTACTTACCTTGGTGACACTCTTTACAGCCTTGCCCATGATTTTGAACAATTGTACTCCATTGAACTAAGCGAACATTACTATAATCTTGCACAAAAAAGGTTCAGCAGATTTGGCAACATCAACCTGCTGCAAGGCGACAGTGGAAAGGTGCTGAAAGAACTTGTTCCTAAATTGAAAAGCCCGGCATTGTTCTGGCTCGATGGTCACTATTCAGGCGGTTTGACTGCAAAGGGCGATAAGGAATGTCCTGTTTATGAAGAACTAACCGCCATCTTTTCATCGCCACACAATCACGTTATTTTCATAGACGATGCTCGTTTATTCATTGGGGAAAATGATTACCCGACTTTGGAAAGTTTAAAAGAATTTGTCAAAAGTCAAAAACCCAACTACCAATTTTCTATAGAAAATGATTGCATCAGGCTTTTTCTTCAATAATAACATTTCATCAAAATATTTTCCCCATCATCACATTTCATTCAAAACTAAATACTGCTTTGCAAATAATGTGGCTTTCGCCTATTGCCCTATCTTTACCGCCTTGGTTTTTTTAAACATTTTATGTCTCAAAAAAGAATTGCAATATTTGGTTCCACAGGCTCAATAGGTACACAGGCACTTGAGGTCATTGGTGCCAATCCCGATAAATTTTCCGCAGAAATTCTGACGGCACAAACGAACGATGAATTGCTGGTGCAGCAGGCCATTAAGTTCCAACCGAATGTGGTGGTTATTGGCGATGATACCCGCTACCTGAAAGTGAAAAATGCACTGGCACACACGGATGTGAAAGTATTTGCCGGAGAAAAAGCATTGGAAGAGGTTGCCGCCATGGATTGCTATGATATGATGCTGGCGGCCATTGTGGGCTATGCAGGCCTGAAACCCACGCTGGAAGCACTGGAAGCAGGCAAAGCAGTTGCACTTGCCAACAAAGAAACACTGGTGGTGGCAGGTGATATTGTGATGAAAAAAGCCATGGAAAAACGTGTTCCCGTCATCCCGGTTGACAGCGAACACTCAGCCATTTTCCAATGCCTGGTGGGTGAAACACGCAACAGGATAGAAAAGGTGATTCTGACAGCAAGCGGCGGACCTTTCAGGGGCAAAAAACCTAACTTTTTGGTGAATGTGAAACGTGACCATGCACTGCAACACCCCAACTGGAGCATGGGTGCAAAAATAACTATTGACAGCGCCACCCTGATGAACAAGGGGCTGGAAATGATTGAGGCAAAATGGCTGTTTAACCTGCGCCCCGACCAGATACAGGTGGTCATTCATCCGCAAAGCATCATCCACAGCATGGTGCAGTTTGAAGATGGAAGCATCAAGGCGCAAATGGGTTTGCCCGACATGAAACTGCCCATTCAGTATGCACTTGGCTTTCCGCAACGCATCAAAAACAATTCGCCACGGCTCAATTTCAGAAAGTTTGAAACACTCAATTTTGAAGAGCCGGATTTGAAAACATTCCGTAACCTGGGACTGGCCATTGAGGCATTGAACAAAGGCGGCAACATGCCCAGCATTTTGAACGCTGCCAACGAAATAGCGGTCTATGCCTTCCTGCGAAACCGGATTGGTTTTCTGGACATGACAGAAGTGGTGGAACAAACCATGATGAAAATCCAGTTCATAGAGTCACCCACGCTGGAACAATATTTTGAAAGCGATGGAGAAGCAAGAAGTTTTGCCGCTTCGCTCATTCAGATGTAGGGAGAGAGTTTAGGGTTGAGAGTTTAGGGTTTAATATATAAACAGGTTATTGTTAAACCTGATTGACTTTCATTTCTGCAAAGTGTAAAATCCTCTAATTTCGCCAACCTAAAATCAACTCAAAAAAGTAACACAATTCTCAACTCATAACTCTACATTCATAATTCCTAACTCATTCATGACTTTACTTACAATAGACTGGAGCAGTGTCGGTGTCAAAACCGGGCAATTTATTTTATCATTTTCCATATTGGTCGTTCTGCACGAAATGGGGCATTTTTTTCCTGCAAAATGGTTTAAATGCCGGGTGGAAAAATTCTATCTTTTCTTCAATCCTTACTTCAGTATTTTTAAGAAAAAAGTAGGTGATACTGAATATGGACTTGGTTGGGTGCCCTTTGGTGGCTATGTCAAAATAAGCGGCATGGTGGATGAAAGCATGGACAAAGAGCAGTTGAAACTGCCTGCTGAGCCGTGGGAGTTTCGCAGCAAGCCGGCCTGGCAGCGCCTCATTATTATGATAGGTGGTGTGGTGGTCAATATTTTACTCGCCATTTTCCTGTTCATCATGATTACCTACACATGGGGTGAACAATACCTGCCTGCAAAAAACCTGAAATACGGTGTGTATGCCGATAGTCTTGCTCAAAAAATAGGCATTCAGACAGGCGACAAAATAATATCGGTTGACAAACGGATGCTTGATAATTTCAACTCGCTTCCCCGTGAAATCATTTTGAAAGAAGCCACTCAACTACAAGTCGAAAGAAACGGGCAGCAGATCAATATAGACATTCCTCAGGATTTTGCGAAGCAGCTCAACAAAAACAAACTGGAGGGATTTGTAGAACCGGCCATACCGGCTTATGTAGATTCTACATCTAAAACGGCTACAATATTGGAAGGAGAGTTAAAAAAAGGAGACCTCATTATTGCATTCAACGGACAGCCAACACCATTTTTTCAGGATTTGGAAAAGATAAAAAAGGGAAGCAAAAATCAGGAGGTGTTTCTGACACTGCTGCGCAACAACGACACGGTAAAAACCAAAGTCAAAATTGACGACAAAGGCTTTATAGGCTTTGTGCCCCGACCCATTAAGGACTTGTTGGTAATAAAAATTAAAACCTACACCTTTTTTCAATCTATTCCTGTTGGTTTCAACAGATGTTTTGAAACCTTGGCGAATTATGTGACCAGTCTGAAGCAACTCTTTAATGGCCGGGTGAATGCCAACGATTCGCTGGGCGGTGTTATCAGCATTGGCAACACATTTCCCAGCCTATGGGATTGGCAAACCTTTTGGAAACTGACCGCCATTTTTTCTATCATCCTTGCTTTTATGAACATTCTTCCTATCCCAGCTTTGGATGGTGGCCATGCGTTGTTTACAATTGTGGAAATGGTGACAGGCCGCAAGCCAAGTGACAAGTTTATGGAGTATGCCCAAATGGTGGGAATGGCACTGTTACTCGGATTAATGGCCTATGCACTTGGGTTGGATGTGTGGAGAATTTTTAAGTAACAGCCAATTTGAAAATTGCTCAATTTGAAAATGTGAAAATGTCTGCATTATTCTAACAACATCTTGACTCAATGGCTTTTGACTAAATGACTCATCAGCTCAATGTCTTACCCACTTGCTTTCGTATAATCGCTTTCTATGACACCGTCTCGCAGGCGGACAATTCTCCTGGCGTATTTGGCAATGTCTTCTTCGTGTGTTACCAGTATCACAGTATTTCCCGCTTGTTGTATTTTGCCAAAAATGTCCATGACCTCAATGGATGTTTTGCTGTCAAGATTTCCTGTAGGTTCATCGGCCAGTATAATAGCCGGATTGTTGATAAGGGCACGGGCAATGGCCACACGCTGAATTTGCCCGCCGCTCAGTTCATTGGGTTTGTGGTGGCTGCGGTCGGCCAGGCCAACCTTTCCCAGCACTTCCATGGCACGTTCTATTCTTTCTTTTTTACCAATGCCGGCATACACCAAAGGCAGGGCCACATTTTCTGCCGCACTCAGCCGGGGCAATAGGTTAAACTGCTGAAACACAAACCCGATTTCCTTGTTGCGAACTGTTGCCAGGTCGTTGTCGTGCATCTTGCTCACGTCTTTTCCGTTCAGGATGTAGGCTCCATCGGTCGGGCTGTCGAGGCAGCCGAGAATGTTCATCAGCGTACTCTTACCCGAACCCGAAGGCCCCATCAACGCGACATATTCGTTTTTGAAAATGTCCAGGTTTATTCCTTTCAAAACAGGTATCGCCTGGTTGCCCATGAAATAACTTTTCTGAATATTGTCAAGGTGTAAAATGGAGTCCATGAGGGGTTAATTGGTTAATTTGTTTATTCGTTTATTGGTTTATGGGTTTTCTGTCTGAATACTGAATACTAAATACTCTCATTTATTGATTCTGTCTGAATACTTGATACTAAATACTGAATACTAATTTTTCCTAATCACCTTCGGCACTTTAAAATACAGGTCATCTTTTCTTGGCGCATTCAGTAGTCCTTCTTTCCTGCTGACGGAGCCTTTCACCTCATCTTCACGCAACACATTTACGTCGTCTGTCATAAAGAGGAGCGGCTCCACTCCTGTTGTATCCAGCTCGTTTAATTTTTCAATAAAAGAAATCATCTTTTGCAAATCTGCTTTTATTTCCGCCTTTTCTTCGGGTTCAAAACGAAGGCGGGCAAGGGTTGCAAGCTGCTCTACCAGTTGATCATTTACTTCCATAGTTTAAAAAATATTGAAACAAAAATAGCCCAATGCCTCCAAGTAAAATGCAAGGTTCTTTTTCTTGAATTTTTTAAAACCAGAAAATTCTGAGATAGATGGAATAAAAAGCATCTAAATATTTACATAATGTGGATTAAAGGTTATATAAACCATGTGACCTGATTTTTAATGTGCAAATTAAATAATGAGTGTTGTGTTTAAAATTTCTAAACAACGTTTTATGGTCAAGAAAAATAAAAGTCAAACAGAATGAATAAAAGGCAACCTTAAAGCTGCCTATGCAGACCTTACCAATGATTGTTTGAAAATATTATAAGCATCGAAATCATTCACTCAATTGTCATGCTATTGAGCCGGTCTTGTATTATTTTTTATTCATCTTAAAATTTTTTATGAAAAAATTCTTTACACTTCTTCTCTTTGCTTTTTTCGTATGTCACGATGGTTTTGCTCAATCCAAAAAAATATCGGGCATAGTCTATGACGAAAGTAACAACCCCATTGCCGGAGCTACAGTTTCTGCAAAAGGGAAAAATATTGCCACAGGCACCACTAGTTCCGGTGAGTTTACCCTTGATGTTCCGTCATCTGTTACCACATTAACTGTTAGCTCAGTTAATTACATAACAAAAGATGTCAGTTTTTCATCCAATAAAAGACTGGTAATTGTTTTAAAAGCTTTTTCCCGTTCTATTGAGGAAGTGGTGGTAGTTGCCTATGGCACACAGCGCAAAACAAATGTTACAGGTTCTGTAGTAAGTGTCAGGGCTGCCGATATTGAAAACAAGCCTTTTACTTCTATTGATAAAAGCCTGCAGGGTTATGTTACCGGCTTGCAATCCAGTTCAGCATCAGGTGCTCCGGGTTCCGCAACAGATATTCGCATCAGGGGCATTGGTTCCATATCCGCCGGACAGTCCCCCCTTTGGGTCATTGACGGAGTTATCGCCACTACAGACGATCTCACTTTTAATTCAACAACCAGCAATCCGCTAAGTTCATTGAATCCTGATGACATAGAAAGTATATCAGTGATAAAAGATGCTGCAGCCAATCTATACGGATCCCGTGGAGCGAATGGAGTGATCATTGTGACAACTAAAAAGGGGAAAAGCGGTAAAACCAGGATTAATTTTTCTACAGAAATCGGCAAAAGTGACATAGCTTTTAAACCCAAAAACAAACCAGTTACTACATTGCAATACCAGTCATTGCTTCGGGAAGCACTGATCAACGATAGCGATGCAACCACGATTGAAGGGGCAGATGCCATAATTACGGATCCTAACAATGGTCTGGGTCTCAGTCCGGACTACACCTCCACCAATACCGACTGGCTAAGCGAGGTGACCCGCAAAGGTGCACAGCAACAATACAACCTGAGCATAAGTGGTGGTGATGACAAAACTCAAATTTATGCTTCCGGCGGTTATTTTAAGCAGGACGGTCTAACAGTGGCCACTTCATTTAAGCGGTATAACGGAAGCCTGTCCATCACTCATAAAATAAACGATAAGCTTCTGTTTACAGCAGGGCTTAATGGGAGTACGAGCAGCCAGCAAACGCCAACAAACGGTGGAACATTTGCTAATCCTGCCTTAGCTTCTTTCTTCCTTGTTCCTTATTATTCACCAAAAAATGCTGATGGCACGCCAAAGTATAATGATGCGGAAGGGCAGTTTCCTGTAGGCGGTGGTATTTTTAACCCGCTGGTTATTGCAGCTTATAATAAAGCGAACATACAGCAGACAACTTTCAGGGGATATGTTTCAGGTGAATACAATCTATTTTCTTATCTTAAATTTACCAGTAAATACAGTGCAGAATACTTTGACGTGGAAGAAGACTCCTATCGCAATCCTTTTTACGGTGATGGGCAGGGATTTGGTGGCGACGCATTTTCTTCTTATCATAAAGTATATGACTGGACATGGAGCAATTATTTTGACCTGAAAAAAGGCATTAATAAAGCAGCAGATATTTATTTTGATTTGAAACTTGGTTATGAAGCACAGGCTTATAAAGACTTTATTATACAGGCTGGCGGTCAGGGATTCCCTAAAACATTAGACCTTGAATATCTGGCTTCCTCGGCTACTCCCACAACTGCTTATTCTCTTCCTTCTGAAAAAGCCTCAAAGTCTGTTTTTTCAATTGCAGATATTAATTTCAAAGACAGGTATGTAATCAGCGGCAGTTTTCGCCGGGATGGTTCTTCCATTTTTGGGGCTAATCAACGAAACGCCAACTTTTATTCAATAGGCGGAAGCTGGAATGTAAATGAAGAAAAATTTATTAAAAACATCAAACTCATCAATGTTTTAAAACTTCGTGCTTCCTATGGCACCAGCGGAAACCAAAGTGGTATTGGTTTTTACACATCTCTTCCCGCTTTTAGCTATGGTTATAATTATATAGGGCAGCCAGGCAGTGCACTGAGCAACGTAGGTAATCCAGACCTGACCTGGGAGAAAAATGGTATTTTCAATATTGGCCTTGATTTCAGAATTTTAAATAACCGCCTGTATGGCACTGTAGAATTGTACAACAGGAAAACATCACGTTTATTATTGAATGTGCCACTATCCCCTACCAGCGGCGTTGCTGGTCAAAACAGGAATGTGGGTGCCATGACCAACAAAGGATTTGAGCTTACATTAGGTGGTAAGCCTATCGCCACCAAAAATTTTACCTGGGACATCTATGCTAACTTTTCACACAATGAAAACAGGGTTACAGAATTGTATTTAGGAAATCCAGTACCAGACATTAACGGCAGGATTTTCCAATACACAGTTGGCCATGATATTTATGAGTTCTATACACGTCTTTGGGCGGGTGTCAATCCTGACAATGGTGATCCTCAATGGTACACAAATGATACCAAAAGCACCCTTACAAGCAAAGTGGCAGAAGCAAAACTATCTTTATCAGGAAAGTCCGCCTTACCCAAATATTTCGGCTCTGTAAACAATACATTCAGCTACAAAGGGTTTGGTATTGAAACCCAGTTTTACTACAATTTTGGAAATTACATTTTCCAGGGTTTTTCAAGATTGATCAATAGCGATGGTACTTACTATTCATCTTATGGCCAGCTTACTGAACAATTGGATAGCTGGAAGAAGCCCGGCGATGTGACGGTGACACCAAGAATTGTATATGGTGGAAATAAAAGTTCAAACTCTACCTCTACAAGGTATTTATACAAAGGCGATTACATCCGCCTGCGCAATATTCAGTTAGGCTATACCATACCTGCCTCTGCGCTAAAAAAATTACACCTGTTTAGTGCAAGTGTTTATCTCAGAGCAACCAATCTCTTTGTGTTTGACACAGATAAGAGACTGCCTGTAGATCCTGAAACAGGCAGTGCCAGCACAGGAAATTTTGAAGTATTTATTCCTAAAACATTGACAGCAGGAATTAAAATAGGTCTGAACTAATTTACTATCCGATTAAATTAAAAAATCATGAAAAAAATACTTAACAATATTTCACTGCCTGCATTTATCATTTTATTTGTCTTTGCAGGTTGTTCCAAAGATTTTACTGATAAAAAGCCGAACGATGCCATTGCCATCAGCACTGCACTAAGCACAGAAGCCAATCTGGCTAATGCAATGAATGGTGTCTATTCAGAGTTACGGGCAGTAGGTGTCTATGGGCGCGATTTCCCGGTAATAGGCGATTTAATGGCAGATAATTCCTTCATAGAAACCAAAAATTCAAACAGGTATCTTACTCAGTACAACTATACATTTATTGCTGCTGACGGCGTATTTGATGGAATATGGAAGAACTGTTACACCACTATCATGCGTGCAAACCAGATCATTAATGCAGATATAACCGGTGGCAATGTGAAAGACATTAAAGCACAGGCATACGGTGTAAGGGGCCTTATGTTTTTTAAGCTGGTGACTCTTTATGCCAGACCTTACACTGATGATCCTAATTCTTTAGGCGTACCTATTGTACTCACTTACGACCCTTATAACCTTCCCACTCGCAGCAAGGTGAGTGATGTATATACTCAAATTATCAGCGACCTAAAGGCAGGTTTTGCAGATGGCTCTGCTTATACAAAATCTGTAACCTTAAGCAAATATGCAATTGAGGGATTACTTGCAAGAGTGTACCTGTACATGGGCGATAATGCCAACGCAAAATCTGCCGCTGTTGATGTGATCACCAATGGTGGTTTTACACTTCTTACACCCTCAGATTTTAATAATTACTGGTCTGACCCATCTGGCCGCCAGGACAATTTGGAAACGTTGTTTGAAATAGATGCCGATGTGGTTAATAACAATGGCTTTAATGACCTTGGAGGTATTTATGAAAATGGCTACCGGGACATTTATGCTTCATCGCAGTTGGATAGCCTTTTTGATTCTACGGACGTTCGCAACTCACTCTTTATTCAGGGTAACACCAAAAGTGGTGCATCGGCAGTTTTAGTCAATAAATATCCAAATGCTGGAAACGATAACCGTGACAATATAAAAGTGATGCGTCTGTCAGAAGTTTACCTGATAGCTGCCGAGGCTTCACTTCCCGCCAATGAACCGGATGCAAAAATGTATGTGAATGATCTTGTAGTACAGCGCGACCCTACCTCTGCGGGGTACACATCATCAGGGGCTGCATTGTTAAGTGACATAGTACAGGAAAGACGCAAAGAGCTTGCATTTGAGGGTGACCGGTTTTTCGATTTAAACAGGCTAAAACAGACCATCACCCGGGTACAAAACCTGGGTTCTATTCAGACAGGCCCTGGCAATGTAAATCTTGTTGTTCCATACACAGATTACAGAAGAATAGCCCCCATACCCCAGTCTGAAATTCAGGCCAATTCAAACATAGCCAGTCAGCAAAATCCTGGCTATTAGTTTATCAGATTTAAAACATACAAATAGGCGGTCAGGTAATTCCTGACCGCCTATTTTTTATGTTTTGGAAATATATTTTACCCCAAAACTCTTATCCAAACAGGCGAGAACTTTAATCAGTAATTCAATGGTTTTCCCCCAAACCTTACAACGGCTGAATTAAGAGCAGGATATCTTTGACTATTAAAATAAATAATATTTACCTTCTTTCCCCTTATCAAAATTCCATTTTTGATGCTTTGTTCCCAAAATGATAAGCTTTTGAACAATAGGACAAAGGCTTTTTCCGTTTTAGATGATTACTATGAAAAATCAAAAAAGCCTTAAGATTTTTATTGTCGAGGATGACCAGTGGTATAGCTCAATGCTTGAGTATTACCTCTCTCTCAACCCCGATTATTTAATCCAGAAGTTTGACACGGCAAAATCATTTCTTGCAAAACTGCACGAAAAACCCGATGTCATCACGCTTGACTATTCATTGCCCGATCTGACCTGCGATGTGATATTGAAGCAGATTAAGGAAACAAGTCCTGATTCAAAAATCATCATTATCAGCGGACAGGAAGATGTAAAGGTCGCTTTGGATTTGCTGAAGAAAGGCGCCTATGACTACATTGTAAAAGACGAAGATGCCAAAGACAAATTGTGGAACTCCATTATCAACCTGCGTGAAAATGTAGAGCTAAAAAGAGAACTGGAAAGCCTGAAGGAAGAGGTGGGTCGCAAATATGATTTTAGCAACGCCATTATTGGCAACAGCCCGGTCATTCAGCGTGTGTTTAGCATGATGGAGAAAGCGGCCAAGACAAACATTACAGTTTCTGTGACAGGAGAAACGGGTACTGGCAAGGAGCTTGTGGCTAAATCCATCCATTATAATTCGCCCCGCAAAGGGCAATCATTTGTGGCGGTCAACCTGGCGGCAATTCCCAAAGACCTGCTGGAAAGCGAACTGTTCGGACACGAAAAAGGTGCATTTACCGGGGCTTTGGCAAGGCGGATCGGCAAGTTTGAAGAAGCGTCAAAAGGCACTTTGTTTCTTGACGAGATTGGTGAAATGGACATTAATATGCAGTCAAAACTGCTAAGAGCCTTGCAGGAAAAAGAAATTGTGAGGGTGGGAAGCAATGAGGTGGTTAAAATAGATGTACGAATAATTGTAGCCACTCACAGAAACCTGCTGGAAATGGTCAAAAACGGAACGTTCAGGGAGGATTTGTATTACCGTATCCTGGGTCTGCCTGTCAACCTGCCCCCGCTTCGTGAACGTGAAAATGATGTCCTCATTATTGCGGGTCATTTCATGGATCATTTCTGCAAAGAAAATAAACTGCCCCGAAAATCGTTAACAACAGAAGCAAAGAAGAAACTGATGGGTCACGCCTTTCCGGGCAATGTTCGTGAACTAAAGTCTGTGATTGAACTGGCCTGTGTGATGGCCGATGACAATGACATTGACGGCGAGCACCTGAATGTATCGTCGCAGAGTGTGATGAGCGACATTATGATGAAGGAAGTAACACTGAAAGAATTTACAAACAGGTTCATACAGTTTTTCTTAGACAAATACAATTACGACGTGCTGAAGGTGGCCCGCAAACTGGATGTTGGCAAATCAACCATTTACCGGATGATTCAAAACAAAGAAGTTTTTGTAAACAAAAAATATGCGTACGAGACGAGTTACCTGAATTAAGGTTGAGGGTTGAGAGTTGAGGGTTGAGGGTTTAATGTTTAGGAATGATGTCTAACATCTAAAATCTATCATCTAACTTCTTTTTATTGGGTGGACATTTATTCTTTAAAGGGCTTTTGTTGTCCAAAGGATGTGTGCATCTCACTCACTTATACTTTTCAAGTTCTTTAGTCAGCTTTTTTCATGTTTTATTCTTATACCGTATTTATAAATTTTAAGACATTATGAATAAAAGTCTAAAATCTAAAATCTACTATCTAAAATCTACTATCTAACATCTGTTTAGTGAAAAAAGACGAGCTATATAATTTTAATCAATTACAGGAATTATCGGCGGGCAACATGGATTTTATCAAATCGCTGGCGGCCATTTTTGTAAACGCATCGCCATATGATAGTGGCGCAATGGTGGCAGCAAGCGAAAACGGCGATTGGCAAACTGTGTCGAAACTGGCACACAAACTAAAGTCAACAGTGGACGGCATGAATATTTTTTCCATCAAAGGCGACATACGCACACTTGAAATGGATGCCAAACACAAGACCAACACCGCCGCACTCCCTCATCTTGCAGTGAAGGTTGACAGCGTGATTAATGAAGTGGCAAAACAGGTAAAAAAAGAATTTGAGTTATAAGAGAATTGATATCAACCCTGATAAAAATGAAAATGGGGAGCTGCATAAACAGCTCCCCATTTTATAAAAAAAAACAAAAAACATTATTCTATGACCAACATGCCCGATTTTGCATTGCCTCCATCTTGCAAGACCAGGTAATAAATTCCAGGTGATAGTGTATTTGTGGAAAATACCAGGTTGCTGTTAGTATTGCTTTTGTTGATGCTGATGGTTTTAACTGTTTTGCCATCGGCAGTCATCATTTTCAAAACAGCAGCATTGCTTTCAATTGTTTCAAGCGAAACATTCAACTGTCCTTTTACCGGGTTTGGATAAAAAGAGAAGCCAAGCGCATTGTCTAAAAATCTAACGGAAACAATGGGCGAATAAGTAAACCTGCCATCGTTGTCTATTTGTTTCAAACGATAATAGTTCATTCCTTTCAGCGGGCTATTGTCAGTAGCTGTGTATTCTTTTTGAGAAACAGAATTACCATTTCCATTCACAAATACAAGTTGACTCCACTCTCCACCACTGCCGCTTCTCTCTACACCAAAACCTTTGTTGTTGCTTTCTGTGGCCGTCTTCCAGTTTAGCAGGGTTTTATTTCCGCTTCTGCCAGCTTTAAAATCAATCAATTTGACCGGTGCTGTGGTGGTTTTGTAGAAATATACATTATCCATATATACAGTGCTGATGGAAGCAACAAATATCATTTGAGCAATATGCGCCTTTGTGGTTAGAGTTGTAAAAGCAGACAAGGGAATATCGTAAGACACCCATGTGCTGAAAGCAGGGGGAGTGCAGGTGTATTCAAACTCTACATCGTCGCCGCCGCCAAAAGTTCCATTGGCACCAAAATCAACCAGTTTTATTTTGAATTGAGTCGCATCGGGTGTCCAGATATCAACGTGGTAATACTGCATCGTTGTCACATCCAGCGGAGTTGTGGTAAATTCTACACCTGCATAATTCAGGTTAGTATATTTTTTTGTGGCATCGCCTGCCACTGTTACATCAGCTACATCTGCCACGTCCCAACTGGCAGACCAGGTATCTACCGTTGTTGCATTTGTATAAGCGTTGCTAAACAATGATTTCACATTGGCGGATGGTCTAATAGGCGTTGGTGCGGCCACAGTTGGAGTTGTGGGCAATCCGGTCGTAACAGAGAAAGTGGTTGATTTTTTTCCAACTCCTTTGGTGCCTGCAGCAGCCTGTGTAGCAGTAATGTAGGTGTAACCAACGCCTACAACCGTAATAGTGCTTCCACTAACTGTGGCCACTGCTGTGTTGCTGCTTGTGTAAGTAAATGCCCCTGTGCTGTTGCTTGTAGGCGCAGGAATGGTGAACGGAGCCACCCCCAATGTTTTGGAGGGTATAGCGAAATTGGTAATGGTTGGTGTCTTGGCTTGTTTGTAGAAATAAATATTATCAATGTAAACATTGCTGGTGCCTCCCGGAGTAGCAACAAATTTCAACTGACCTACATTGTGCAGGGCAATGGTATTGAATTGCGAAAGGGCAATGTTGAACTTGTTCCATCCTGCCAAAACAGGTGTTAGTGTCACAGATTGCTCAACAGTACCTGGCGTTGTATTGATGAGAAAAAGGTCAAATGCTGTGCAGTTGGGAGTCCAGAGGTCAAGATGGAGAGAATCCATGTTGGACACATCGATGGGGTTTGCTAACTGAACACCCTGGTAGTTCATGGTCGTGTAGCTACGGGTGGGGTTGGTTGCTACCATAATCTCGGTGGAAACGGTGGTCTGTCCCCAGTTAGGATACCAGTCGGTGCCTGCCACATCGGTGTAGGTTCCACAAAAAAGTGAAACAACGTCTGCTGCATTTCTTGCCGGAGCATTTGGTGCAGCGGCAGGGGGCTGTGCGTTGACCTTTAAAAGGAGAAAGACGAACAGGAGAGAAAGTGTGTAGATTTTTTTCATATTGCTTTTTTTATAAAAAATAATTGACCTTACAAGAATGCTCAAGGAAAGAGATATCAAGTGCAAAATCAGAATGTACCAAATATACCAACAATCATGTTGCAGAAATAAAAAGATAAAGATAAGTTGATGGATTCCTCATAAGAAATAATTAATTACATCATCATTACATCTTTATTAGAGAGAAATATTGCCTTAAATTAGAAACGATACATCAATACTACATCACACAGGTTTCACAATGATATACCCATGAACTATTCCACAATTAATTTTACCGGAGAATAGCCTTCGGCTTTCAGCAAATAAATGCCGCTTTGCAGATTTTCACTTAGCAAAATGGTAAGGTTCTCAGAAACATTGGTAAATACATTGGTTAATATCACCCTTCCAGAAATATCAATTACCTGAACAGACAAATGATTGGTGAATGATTTTGGAAGAATGACCGTAAGTTTATTTCCTTTCAAAGGATTTGGATAAATGAGAATGCCTGAATTGCCTTTTACAACATGGACTGTTTTAATTCCAAAAATAGTTGTCCTGCCATCTTTGTCCACCTGTGAAAGCCTGTAATAATTCAATCCGGCGTAAGGCTTTTCATCTATTATATTGTAGTCAACTCTGTTATTGCTATTGCTTCTACCGGGTGTTTTTGAAATGATTTTATACAATATTCCATCTGTGCTTTTTTCAACCAAATAATAGTCGTTGTTCACTTCAGTCAGCGATGTCCAGGTTACAGATACATTTCCATTTTGCTTTAAAGCAGCAGAAAAGTTGGACAAGACAACAGGAAAAGTAGTGAGACAACTTGTTCCAACCGTGTAATCGTGTGGGGTAGCAACCGAAGTATGCTCGCCACCCGATGGCACCTGGTAAGTGAAATAAATGCTTAAAGGCGTACCCGAAGCAATTGATTTTGTAAACCTGAAATCAGACCCGATGGCTGTCATGGCATAACCGGGGTAAAGTCCGGTTAATCCTTCTCTTATGTAAATGAAAGCATACGTACAACCGGCGATAGGTGTAAGCGGGTGAAATGTAAACACCACATCAGAGCCAATAGTTTCTGCCCTATAGCTATAATCGCCATTGGCAATTGTGTCGCAAAACCCTATTGAATTATTGATTTTTACAACAATGGGTACAATGGTGGAGAAGGTTGTGAGGTTGGTATTGTCGGTCACTTTTGCCACCAGGTTATAATTTCCGGCAGGGGCATTTGTCCAACTGAAACTATAGGGGCTGCTAACATCTGTTCCCAATAAAGTATTGCCTTTGTAAAATTCAACTTTGCTCACGGTACCATTGGAATCTGTTGCATTGGCGGCAATGGTTATGGTTGAAAGTTCATTAAAACTTGCATTGGCAGCGGGAGAAGTAATATTGATTTTGGGAACGCCGGTAATGCCTGTGCAATTGATGCCAACCGTGTATGTATGCGGGTTAGCACTGGAATTGTTTTCGCCACCTGCGGGATTCTGGTAGGTAAAATAGACACTCACCACAGTTCCGTTGGGTATGGCGGTCGTGTAGGTAAAATCAGTTCCAATGGGTGTCATACCATATCCACCATAACCGCCTGTTCCAATTTTTAAATAAATGAGTGCATAAGCGCAGCCGGAAATAGGCGTTAGCGGATGCATGGTAAATGTGACCAAACCACCCGATGTTTCAGCTTTGTATTCATAATCGCCGCTGACTGCAGTTGCACAATACCCGTCGCCATTCGGGCCGCTGACAATGATGTTGACGGCGGCAGAAGTAGTGGTAAGCCCAGAGTTGTCGGTGGCCTTTGCAGTCAGGTGATAAGTGCCTGCCAATACATTGTTCCAGGTAAAAGTATATGGGCTGCTTACATCTTGTCCCAACAGCGTTGCACCATTGTAAAACTGAACTTTGGTAACAGAACTGTCGTCCGCAGCCGTTGCATTGATGGTAATATTTGCGGGAGCATTAAAACCTGCATTATTGATTGGGGAAGTGATACTGACAGTTGGAGGCGTTCCGGAAACGTGGAAGAAATAGAGATTGTCAAGATAAACGGTACTGCCCGCAGTTCCCACAAATTTCATTTGGCCAATGTTGTTTAATGCAATAGTGTTGTATTGAGACAGTGCTATGTCATAGCTGTTCCATCCAGACAAGGCTGGGGTCAAAGTTACTTTTTGTTCAATAGTTGATGGACTTGTATTGATTAAATAAGCATCAAAAACCAGGCAATCGGGTGTCCAAATATCTAAGTGCAAATAGTTCATTGCGGCCGCATTGACAGAAGCGGCAAACTGAACACCCTGGTAATTGAAGTTTTCGTATTTTTTTGTGGGGTTGCCAACAATACTAATGTCCGAGACAACAGTTGTCTGACCCCAGTTAGGAAACCAGTCTGTTCCCGCAACATTGGTATAAGCTCCGCTAAAAAGAGAAACCACATTGGACGCCGTTCTTGCAGGAGGTGTGGGTGCCGCAGTGGCCGGGGGAGGCGATGTGACCACCAGGTTTGCTGTGATGCTGCCGCTGCCGTAAGTACCTGCTGCTGCTTGTTTTGCCGTAATGGTAGAAGTGCCTGTTCCCAAAATTGTCACCATATTACCATTGATGGTTGCTACATTGGTATTGCTGCTGGTGTAAGTAAATGTGCCG
>JAYTGA010000011.1:0-43881 GCA_043733905.1 Segetibacter sp. | reverse complement strand
GTTTTTTGAGGTCAAAACCAAACTCGTTGAAAATGATTCGTTGAAGAAAATGCCCGGCAAACAACATGGCCGCCACCCATGACACACAGCCAATGACATTGTAGTAGGTGAATTTCTTTTTTTCCATGTTGACCACACCTGCAATGATGGGTGCAAATGTGCGGACAATGGGCAGGAACCTTGCAAAAATGATGGCTGCACCGCCATGCTTTTCATAAAAATCATGTGCCTGGTTCAGGTATTTTTGTTTGAAGAAAAAAGAATCTTTCCGGTGGTATAAAAAAGGGCCGCTTTTTAGCCCAAACCAATATCCGGCAAAGTTTCCGAGAATTCCGGCAATGGAAATGAGTACCATTAGCAGCAACAAATCAACAAAGTCGTTGCCAGTGTGAACTATTTCGTTTGCCAGTTTATCGCTGTAAATGCCGGCCACAAAAAGGAGGCTGTCGCCGGGCAGGAAGAAGCCTGCAAACAAGCCCGTTTCTGCAAACACGATAAACAACATAATCCACAGTCCGCCGTGGGTAATGTAAAATTCAGGATTCAATAAATCTTTGAAATGAATGAGCAATAGTTGTGTCATTTGCTGAGTTGAGAGTTTAGTGTTGAGGGTTTAGCTTGATTATATCATATTGCTTCATTTATGTCTTCTGTTTTTAACCTTGGATAACCTGATAACATGCCTTGCAAAGTTTCTCCTCCCGATAGTTTTGCAACAATTAACTCAACAGTTATTCTTGTGCCTTTTATACATGGCTTTCCAAACATCACAGCGGGGTCAACCGATATTCTTTTAAAATCCATGCAGACATTTTTGTAAACTTATCAAAATCATTTAATGGCAAAGCTTAATTTTATTGGAGATTCTCATGCTCACAATTCAACCACTTTTTCATTTTTCATAATTGCCCTTGCATAATCAATACATGCCAAAATGCCTTCTTTGGTAATGTGGGGATAGCCTTCTATTAATCCTTCTATTGTTTCCCCCTCACTGAGGCGTTGGAGTATCAATTCAACAGTTATTCTTGTTCCTTTGATACAAGGCTTTCCCATCATCACTTCTTTGTTTAGGGTTATCCAACCTTCGTGAATCGCTTTCATAAGACAAATTTAAGCCTCTTTATTTATCGAATTATTGTTAGGGTTTCTTTATCCCTCCAGCTCCCCTTCCCACTTGCTCACAACCGTTGTCGCCAGTGCATTTCCCAACACATTGGTGCCTGTGCGAAACATGTCGCAGAAATGGTCTATCGGCAATATCAAAGCAATGCCCTCCGGTGGAATGTGGAACATGGCGCAGGTGGCAGTGACCACCACAAGCGATGCACGGGGCACACCTGCTATGCCTTTGCTGGTGAGCATGAGGACAAGCAGCATGGTGATTTCTGTGCCAATGTCGAGGTGGATGCCATAAGCCTGTGCAATGGCAATGCTGGCAAAGGTCATGTACATCATGCTGCCATCGAGATTGAACGAATAACCAAGCGGCAACACAAAAGCGACTATCTTGTCTTTGCACCCAAACCGCTCCAGTTCTTCGGTCAGTTTTGGAAAGACGGCTTCGCTGCTGGTGGTGCTAAACGCAATCAGCAGTGGTCCGGAAATTCGTCTTAGCAAGACAGGAAGTTTCTTACCCAAAACAATGAAACCAACGCCCAACATAATCACCCACAGTAGCAGGATACCAATCACAAATTCTCCAAAATAAAAGCCGTAAAACTTAAAGATTTCCAGGCCATTGGTCGCAATGACAGCAGAGATGGCTCCAAACACACCCAGCGGAGCAAAGTTCATAACATAGCCCACCATTTTGAGGATAACATGGGCCACCGCATCCAATCCTTTAATGACAATTTTGCCATAATCGCCCAGGGCGGCAGTGGCTATGCCAAAGAAAATGCTGAACACGACCAGTTGCAATATTTCGTTTGACGACATGGCTTCAAACACACTTTTGGGAACCACATGCTCCACAAATTTTTGCAGGGAAAATCCTTCCGTTTTGCCTATTAAATCTTTTGCTGCATCGGTGTTTGCATTGCCAAGGTTGATGCCAAATCCCGGTTGAAAATAATTGACCAGCACCATGCCCAACACCAGCGAAACAAGCGATGCAGTCACAAACCAAAGCAATGATTTGCCACCCACCCTGCCAACGGTTTTGAGGTCGCCGAGTTTGGCAATGCCGACGACCAATGTAGAGAATACCAAAGGTGAAATAATCATTTGCACAAGCCGCAGAAAAACGGTTGTCAGCAGTTTGATGTTGGTCGAAAATGCAGCCCTTGTGGCATCGGGATAAAAACGGTTGACAAAGTAACCCGTGAGGATACCAAGCACCATTGCAATCAAAATGTAAAGAGTGAGCCGGTTGCGTTTTTGCGGTTGCCTAGAATGGGTTTGCAATGGTTTTTTGTTTTGAAAATGCAATATAGTGTTTTAAGGAAAAACTATGCTAAGGCCTTTTGAGTGAGAAGCCTTACACCCTAAACTCTGCTGATTAAAATTTAAATTGTTCAAAACAATTAAAAGCGTTGCTGAATACCCGACCGTGGGAAATTGTTTGGAGGCTTTTAGGTATTTTAACTTGATGTTGGTTTCAGTTTTGTCAACTTACAACACACCCATGCTTATCTATCAAAGTCCAGTCACCTTTTATTTTTTTGTACAGTCGAAAGCAACCTTCGAAGCATAGTCGTCCGCAATAGAAGGAGCAATAAATAAAACAAACATCTTTAGCACGGTTAAAATAAGGAAGTGATAGCTCAAAATATGCAATTGATGTGTTCCTGGTGGTCTTCTTTACTATTGATTGCAATGATTGCAGCTTTTTCCTGCTTTTGATTTTTGCGCAATTGAACGTTTGGTTTGTCCAAATAAGTCTGGTTTTCTTTCCAATACTGTTGGCAAGAAAATTTATATCATCTGCTGTTAAAGAACTGTCGCTACTATACAATTTTTTAAAGTTTATTTCACTTAAATCGACAATGCTGTCAACAATAAAAAAAATTGCTTTCGTTAAGTCTTTATAAAAACCATTTTCAAATTGCGAAAAGAAAGTGTCAACTTCCTCCTTCTGTCCGAATCCTAATTGAGAAACGAAAATAAATAACACAAAGATTAAGAATGGTTTCATCTTTTGAATTTTTCCCACCTTTAAAGTATCCTTCACCTGTAAATCTACACATTGTAGTAAGTCAAAAATGACCAGTTATTAATTGCTTTTTTATAAAAAGAAGATTGTAAACGGGTAACTCTTTTGCCATTGGTGTTGTTCACAATCAGTTTTTTGTATTTTGCTATTTGTTGGAGATGAAGTACACTTGCCGGGGCTGATATTTTTTGCTTCTTTTTTGAACATCGGCAAAGGCAAAAATTTAGAAGATGCGTTCTTAAAAAATATTTCTATGATTTCAATAAATTAATTCAGAATTATTGTTAATCATTTTAACTGCATCTTCAAAAGTTACTGCAATTTTTTCTTCGTTGTAGCTTTTGAAAATTCCATCTTGTCCTTTTACAAAACCTATGCAATGACTGTTGATTAAAAAATCGGAAAATCATACAAATGTCTTATCATTACTTTCATCATGCTCCTTTAAAATTCTTTCTAAAGACCAAATGGAAAATAAATTCTCATTATATTCCCAATCATTAAAGCCGTTTACTCTTAAATAGAACTTTTGTACTTGTTCGGGGAAAATGAATTCTATCATTTGTTCTATTGCGGAGATTAATTCCAAAGATGCACCTTTTTGAATCTTGATACATTTACCCGTCCATTCTTTAATAACATTATCAATCCAGGTGTTAGACGCAAATATCATAAATAAGTAAATGTCGAGTTTCCGCACTTGCAAATATTCTTCACCTGCAAATCTACACATTGTAGTGGGTCAAAAATGACCAGTTATTTATTGCTTTTTTTAAAAAGAAGATTGTAAATGGTAACTTTTTCGCCAATAGTATTTTTCACAAATAGTTTTTATGTTATGCTATTTGTTGCAGGTGAAGAACATTTGCCGGGGCTGATAATTATGCTTCTTTTTTGCTAACATTGGTAAAAGCAAAAACATTCAAGCCTAAGGAAAATTTACGGAAATTGGTGGACGCATATCAGTATCATTCATACAATTGCATCGAGAAGAATATCTTTTTATTTCTTCATCAATCATTTTAATGGAATCAAAATTTTTTGCCTTTTCAATTTTCACATTGACACTGTCCAGTTGCAAACTTTCAACAGCCTGAATCATTGTTTCCCTATCAGCTTCATGAATATCAAGGCTAATTGTTTGTCTAAGTGAGGTGACAAATGATTGCTTTCCAAAATATAATATTCCATTTTGTTCACCCATCGCTATTATGTAAGCAACGGTTTGTTGCGGCAATGGTATTTCGCCGTTTTGGTTATAAAATCCTATGTCTTTCCCTCCTTCTAAAAAACCACCTTCGGCAAATGTTTTGTTAGATGGAATAACAAGACTGATATTAATGTGAAAAGGTACGTTCACTTTTACACGCAATTCACTCATTTCAACACCATTCTTTTCCTGGAGTAACATATCTAAGTTGTACCAGCCGAAGGCATTGATAGAAAACTGGTAATATTCTGCATTGTATATGGGTGTTACCACCTTTACAGGTTTACCTTCTGTATCGCCTGAACCTGCAATAGCCCCATCAGGTTGCACAATAGTTTGGTTAGTCATTTTGCAATTGTCTCTAATTAAACTATCGCGACGTTTTACTAAAGTAATTACATAGTTATTAATATCCTCACAGGAATCACAGAGTACTTTCTTGGCTGCATTGTAAGGGATGCCAAGACTGTCACTGACTTTTGCTATGTATTGTAAACGGCGTCTAATTCTTTATCATCCAAATTTGGGAACAAGTTCATTGCTGTTTTATTCCAGGTAGTATATATGCAGCAGGCATAACCATCTCCTGAATGAATTAGCTCCTGGTTATTTCTTGTAAAAGCATGTAACCATTTCCTTGATCTCTTTTTATCAATATTTGCTAAAGCCGGGTCTGTTAAGTCTTTTGCTATTGCATGGCACGAGGAGCAATTGGTCTTAAAAATTGCTTCCCCAGAAAGAGTAGCATCATTATTTGTGCTTACAGGTTGTGGGTCTTTCCAAACTATTTTGCCATCTTTTTCTTCGCCTTTGTATAACCTCATTGCAGCTTTTGTAAATTGTACAGGCATAGCAATCTGTATAGCTTTGCTGATTGTAGAGTTTTCTTTAGTGGTAATGTTGATCATACCACTACTGCTTAATATTCCTTTATTACTTTCAGTAAATAACCCTGCCGATATCATGTCATCTATTGATAAAGCTTCTTTAACCTGTAGTGCAACTTGATTTTGTTCTGCAGAAATAGAATTAGCAGGTATGGTAATCTTACTACCATTTTTTGTAGTAATAGCAGTGTCTTTTAAAGTATTAATTATAAATGTTTGAGTGGGAAGATAACCTGGAGTTAAATACTCAGTAAAAAGGGTTTTCTTTTTACTACAAGAAGCAAGTAAAATAATAGTGAGGAGGCAAAAAAGAAACTTATTCATAAACGTGGAATATTCTAAATCTTGCACATATTCTTAATTTCCGTCGACAGATATTTATCACCTGCGAATCTACATAATTGTAGTGGATCAAAAATGACCAGCTATTCATTGCTTTTTTATAAAAAGAAAATTGCAAACGGGTAAATGTTCCGCCCCTATGTTCTTCACAAACAGTTTTTTGTGTAATGCTATGTATTGCAGGTGAAGAACATCTGCCGGCTCTGCTAATCTGGCTTCTTTGCTAACACCGGCAAGGGTATAAAGGCGTTTCCTTTTTTGTCCTGCTAAGGTCTTCTTTCCAAGCCTTGTGTTACAGCCAGAGACCCCCGGCTCGGGTAGCTACTATTAATATGGGTCTTCAAAATAACTGGCGTGAAGCCTCCTAACTTATTTTTTACATAGGCTGGCACTATTGTACTCATAATCTTCAAAATGCTCAACCAATTCTTTGTCCTGCTGCGTTCTTCTTTCCAAGCCCTGTGTGCCAGAAACACCGGCTTGGGTAAACCATTATTAGGAAAGGTCTTCAAAATGGAATGGATGAGTATTACTTTTTCAATTCTTAAAGTTCTATCCATACCGGTGCATGGTCGCTGCTTTTCTCCCAGCCACGAACGTCCCGGTCAACACCGGCAGCCACAAGACGCTTAGCCAGCTTTTTACTCAGGAGAAAATGATCTATTCTTAACCCTGCATTTCGGCTATA
The DNA here is from genome assembly GCA_043733905.1 of Segetibacter sp. Classification (GTDB taxonomy): domain Bacteria; phylum Bacteroidota; class Bacteroidia; order Chitinophagales; family Chitinophagaceae; genus Segetibacter. The sequence continues at coordinate 37,597 of JAYTGA010000011.1, read as the reverse complement.
GGCATTCCTGAAATAATCCCAGAAAGTGTAAATGGTTTCCTTTGGATATAATGTGCGAATGGCATCTGTCCACCCCTGCCCAACAAGTTCTGCAAATGCAGTACGAACCTCCGGACGAAACAGTGCATCATCAACCCAGCGCTCCGGTTTATACACATCGAGTTCTGTCGGCATCACGTTATAATCTCCGCAAAGCACCACTGGATCACCAGACGAAAACAATTCCGCCGCATGTTCTGTGAATCTTTGGAACCATCGTAGTTTATAATCGAACTTCGGACCGGGTGCAGGATTACCGTTTGGCAGGTAGAGGCACCCAATGTGAATGCCATTAACTGTTGCTTCAATGTAGCGGCTGTGCGTATCGTCCGGGTCACCGGGCAGCCCACGACGAACCTCCACCGGTTCTTCATTGCGTGCAAGTATAGCCACGCCGTTCCAGCTTTTTTGTCCCTGCCATATTGCATTGTAACCGGCTTCATTAATAGCCGCAAGTGGAAATTTTTCATCAGGCGCTTTCAACTCCTGCAGGCAAATCACATCAGGTTCATACTCTTTCAGCCAGCGCAGCAAAACAGGCAGTCGTCCGTTCACGCCGTTCACGTTATAAGTAGCTATTTTCATGGAAGAAATTTGAGGAATTTTAAAGTTAAATAATTGAACCGGATCTAAAATATCTTTTTGTCCTGCTGTAGTCTTTTTTCCAAATTAAATATGACCCGTCTTTGCATCTACCCTGCCGACATCCAAATCATAACAGGCAAAAGTGAGAGGACATGTGTCAATATAATTAAAAAGATCAAGCTTAAACACAACAAGAAATCTCATCAATACATTACCATTTCCGAGCTCTGCCAGTTCACCGGCATCCCCCTCTCTCCAAGGTTCAAACCTACCTCCAATAACGGAATTGATAATCAATAATTAACAATTAACAATTACCTCCCCAATTCTTCACTCCTCGCTCCCACTCATAATTCATAACGGCTTTGTTGCATGAATAAGATTATTTGGGGTATACGACTTATTCACTTTGTAAAAAAGAACGGATATAGTTAAGTTATTTAGTGGTTACAACAACATTAAACGACTCAACTTATATCCGATGTGTAAAGATAAGTACAAAGTTAAAAACTGGCAATCCTATAACAAAGGATTAAAAGAGCGTGGGTCTGTGTGTCTGTGGATAGAAACGGATGTGGCAGAACATTGGCAACATAAGCCGACAGAAAAGAAGCGTGGTGCTCAAAAGGAGTATAGTGACACTGCCATTGAAATATGTTTGACGATCCGTAAAATATACCACCTGCCGTTGCGCCAGACAGAGGGGTTTATGGAAAGTTTTTTCAGGTTGACTAAAGTGGATGTAAAGGTGCCGCACTATAGTGTGCTATGCAGGCGCAGCCAGTCTTTAAAGGTAGATTTATGCACAGCAGGCAACCGGCCTGTGACCGATATAGTGGTGGACAGCACGGGCTTAAAAGTATATGGCGAAGGCGAATGGAAAGTGCGTAAACACGGGGCTGGCAAGCACCGCACCTGGATGAAACTGCATGTGGCGGTGGATGAGCAAACCCAGCAGATTGAAGCGGTCACACTAACCGACAATTCGGTGGATGATGCTGCCCAAGTAGATGCTTTGCTAGAGCAAATAAAGAAGCCTGTAGGGAGTTTCAAAGGCGACGGGGCATATGATAAGAAGAAGGTTCGCAAACGCTTAAAAGCGGATAACATAGAGCAAGTCATCCCTCCACAGCACAATGCAGTCATCAGCAATGGGAAGCATGATTATTTGGATAAACGAGACCAGGATTTGGCAGATATAGCAAGGATAGGACGAACAGCATGGAAAGTAGAAAGTAACTATCACCAGCGGAGCAAATCAGAAACCACCATGTTCAGATACAAAACAATTGTAGGCGATAAATTATCGTCAAGGAAAGTTGAAAATCAGCAAACAGAAGTGAGGATTGGTTGCAAAATATTAAACATAACCTTGAAAACAACCAAACCAATCAGTGTAAAAGTTGCCTGAAAATTTGAAAGGATAGGTTAAATCCGTTTATTGAATTGATTCATGCAACAAAGCCATTCATAACTCATAATTCTAAACTCCCTTTTCCCAATTCCTCCCTATTTTTGCCCCTTTAGCACGACTTTTGCAAACACACATACACAACACAGACCAATCATTAATAACATAGCATGAAAATAAAGAATGAAACGAAGGTAGGCGCACTCACAGCACTTGCAATTACCTTTTTTATATTAGGATTCAGTTTTCTCAAAGGAAAAAGCCTTTTCAAAACTGGTAATTTCCTCTATGCCAAGGTCAAACAAACCAAAGGCATCATGGTCTCAAACCCTGTTTACATCAATGGTTTGCAGGTCGGATCCATTTACGAACTCACCGAGATGAGTAAGAATGTAGACACTATCCTCGTAGCCATCAAGCTGGCGAGGGAGTTTAACATCCCTGTCAACTCTGTTGCCTCTATTCAGTCTAATCCCCTCGGCACACCCAGCATGACCATCAGCAGCGGGACGGCTCATACCTACCTCAAAAACCACGACACAATACCCACACTCGATGTTCCCGGCATCCTCGGCGATGTGCAGGCAAAACTCACCCCTGTTGTCGACCAGGTCAAATACACACTTCAAACCCTCGATTCCGTTCTGCGAAATGTTAACGGCATCTTCGACCCCGCTACCAAAGGAAACATGAGAGAAGTTGTGGGCAATATCAATGGCATTACCAAGAGCCTTGTTGTCAGCGCCGATGCTCTTCAACATTTGATGAACCAGCAAAATGGTGCATTAACTGCTTCTATGGGCAACCTGCAATCCTTTACAGGCAACCTGGCAAAGAACAATGACAAGATCACTGCCACCATGAACAACCTGGAAACTTCTACCAAAAAGCTAAGCGATGTAGACCTCAACGGCACCATCAACCAGTTGCGTGGCACTGTCGAGAAACTCAACGTAGCTGTCGGCAAGATAGATAGCAAAGACGGCAGCATTGGCCGCTTGCTCAACGACAATCAACTCTACGACAACCTTGCCAACACCACCCGCAGCCTCAACATTCTCATGGACGACATTCGGGTCAATCCTAAACGATATGTTAGCATTTCCATTTTCGGCGGCAAAGCCAAAAAGCAATATCTAACTTCACCGCTGCCCGTCCATGACTCCACGGCGGTCAGCATGAAATGATAAACGACCCTGCAAATATTTTACCCTCATTGAAAACCGGCTCCATTTACCAAGAGTTTTTGTCAGCGGGGTTTTTTATTTTTTTGTCCGGGCTTCTGTACTCCCATCAGCACCCGTTGCGTCGCACACTTGTACTTTTAGGTAATTCTATTCAGCTTTTTCCACGTTTTACTAGAAAGAGAAAATCCTTGCGAAGCAATAAAAATCCCTCATCCTATCAAAACACTGGCACAAGAAATCCCCTCCTATCCCTTCCATCCGTGGTATCCGTGTTCCAAATCCCACGAAATTCTTTTGTGCTTTTCCCACGTTTTATTCTTTTAAGAAAATTCTTGCGAAGCAATAAAAATCCCACATCCTATCAAAACACTAGCACAAGAAATCCCTTCCTATCCCTTCCATCCGTGGCATCCGTGTTCCAAATCCGATTTATACAAACCCTCGTTTTCATAGCATTTTCATTATCTGCATTCAGCCAGCAACCCCTCAGTCTTCCAGACACCGCTAAAGGCAAGAAACTTGAGATCATTGTAGCCGACCGCTACAACTTCCAAAAGATCGAAAACGTAGGCGATTTCGTCTCCCTCGCAGGCAATGTGCAGATCCGCCAGGAGAAGACACTTTTCTATTGCGACAGCGCAGTCCTCAACCAGGCACTCAACACCATCGAAGCTTTTGGTAACATCCACATCAACGATGCCGACAGCGTTCAGACCTATTCCCAATACCTCAAATACCTGGGTAAGGAAAAGACTGCCTACCTCAAAAACAAAGTCAAACTAACCGATGGCAAAATGGTACTCACCACCGATGCTCTTGAGTACAACACCGCCACCCGCATAGGCACCTACCGCATGGGTGGCAAGGTCGTCAACGGCAGCACTATCCTCACCAGCACCGAAGGTTACTACTACGGCGAAACCCGTGACATTTACTTCAAGAAAAAGGTCTTTCTAAACGACCCCCAGTACAAAGTCACCACCGACACCCTGCTCTACAACTCCTACACACAACTTGCCCGGTTCACCGTCCCCACCAAGATTGTAACCGACAAACGCGTCGTCCACACCAGCGAGGGCTACTACGACATGAAGAACAAGAAGGCCGTTTTTGGCAAGCGGCCAGTCGTAGATGACAAAGACTACACCCTCACCGCAGACGACATGGCCTTCGACGACGCCACCGGCTTCGGCGAAGCACAAGGCAGCGTAAAATATAAAAGCAAAGACACAGCGACCCCATTTATCCTGCTGGCAAATAACATTAAGTCGAACAATAAAACTGGCGGCATCTTAGCTACGCAAAAGCCCCTCATGATCATTAAACAAGACAAAGACAGTGTCTTTGTAACTGCCGACACCCTCTACTCCGGCAAGCTAACAGAGCTTGAGAAGTTCAGGGTCGTCCCCGACATTTCCGACACACTTTATTCCCCAGCCAAGCCAGAACCCGCAAAGCCCGATAGCAATAGAAACCGTTTCTTTGAGGGCTACTACCACGTCAAGATCTTCACCGACAGTCTCCAGGCCATTGGCGACAGCATGTTTTATAGTTTCAAAGACTCAGCCTTTCGCCTGTTCAAAAGCCCCGTTGTCTGGGCACAAGACAACCAGATTGTCGGCGACACCATCTACCTCTACACAGAAAATAAAAAGCCCAAACGCTTTCATGCTTTCGAGAATGCTCTTGCCATCAACAAGGTAGACAAAGACCTCTACAACCAGGTTAAAGGCAATACTATCAATGGCCTTTTTAAAAACGGCGAAATTGACTTCTTCAGAGCCAAAGGCAGTGCTGAAAATATTTACTACACAGCCGACGAAGCCGGTGGCCTCATAGGTGTCAACCGCTCCACCAGCGATGTAATAGATGTCACATTCCGCAATCGAAAACCCTACAAAGTTGTCTTCCGCAACAACCTCAATGGCACCCTATCCCCCATCCGCCAGGTAAATACCAAAGAACTAAAAGTCCGGGGCTTTGATTGGGCCGATGCAAAGAGGCCGAAGAGTAAATTTGATTTAATGGAGAATTAGTATTTAGATTTTAGCATTTAGATGTTGGAAGTTACAAGCACAAAATTTGGAGTCACAAGCACAAAGTTTTATTGTGTTTTAACCGGTTTTTTCAAAAAAATAAGGGCAAAATGTAAAAGTTTCCCTTTCGGAGGCCAAAGTTTCCCTTCCGAAGGTCAAAGTTTCCCTTCCGGAGGCTGACAAATCCCTTCCGAAGGGTGCCGGAAGAGATTTGTAAAGTGAAGAAAGGGAAAAACAGGTGTCAGAAAGGGAAAAGTAAGGGGTAAAAAGGGAAAAGTAACAGTCAGAAAGGGAAAAATAGGGGTTAGAAAGGGAAAAGTAAGGGTTAGGAAGGGAAAAGTAGGAGTTGAAAGGGGATATTAAGGATGCAGAAAAAAAGGAAAATAGATTGGTTAAAAACCGACAAGACAAAAAGTATAATTGAGTGGATTGTTCTAACAACAATACAAAAACTATAAGGCTAAATAGTTGATTATTAGATAGCAATTTTTTTGGAATTTCGTGTAATAAGAACAATCTTCGTGTTGGCGGCAACCCTGACAAAAAACAGCGTAAATGAAATATCAGCTAAAAGACTTTAATAGAAATGTTCCTAACGAGGATTTACTCTACGACCTCAAAGCAGTCGCTGAAAGACTTGGACTTGACAAAATTTCATCGCGACAGTATGACAATAGTGGCGGTAAGTATACATCTGGGACAATTGGAGTTCGTTTTGGTGGTTGGAACAAAGCGTTGGAAAAAGCCGGACTAACTTTAGTACATCAGCGAGAAGTTTCTGAAACAGAGTTGTTTAAACATCTTGAAGAAGTTTGGATACGTGTTGGACAACAACCCGTATTTCGAGACATGAAAATTCCAATTTCAAAATTTTCGACCCATCAGTATGTATCAAAATTTGGGACTTGGCGTAAAGCGCTTGAGGAATTTGTAAATTATATAAACTCAAATGATGCAGAAGAAGAAAATGCAGGTGAAATTGAGGAAACAGAAACAATTATCGAAACGATTGAGCCAGTATATAATCATAAAACAAAGCGACTTCCAAGCGAGCGATTAAAAGTCCAAGTTCTAATGCGGGATGGAAATAAATGCAGACTTTGCGGTGTTACTTTAACAGGTGAAAATATCCATTTTGATCATGTTACACCTTGGTCAAAAGGCGGGGAGACTGTTTTAGAAAACCTTCAAATACTTTGTGCAAAACATAATCTTGCTAAAGGTAACTTAGAATATGATGACCAATAGAATCAGTCATACGGTGGACAGAAGGGCAGCCGCTAACATGAGTATTTGCAATAGCAGGGACGTTAATAATTAAACTGTAAATGTTATCTTCAACAAAATATTTTCAATCGGCATTTGGACGGACTGGACGATCAATGAATGCCCTGCCATCGCAAATACTTTTTCGTTAGCTGACATAGTAAAATGACAATTCAGGCAAAATGTAACACGCTTAATAAGGCTATTCATAACAGACTCTTTCTGAATAACTATCTAACCACGAATGTTGGAGATTATGAAAGGGTTTTCACTTCTATTGATTTAATTGAAGATTCTCAAGATGCTATTGAAGAATTTGGAAATATACCTGAAACAAACTTTCAAAAGCGATCAACTCTCTATATTTATGGCGTGCTCCAATCTCTATATTGTCAACAAGATGGACTTTTCAATCTTTATAAAACAATTACAAAGGCAAGTACAAAAAATGTTTACGAGATGTTCAAACTTTACAGCTTCACCGCAGAAATAAGAAATGTGAGAGATGACATTGCTGGACATCCGACAGACAGAAAAAAGGGAAAAGAATTTTACTTTATTGCAAAGGGTTCTAATTCAAAATACAATTTTTCCTATGCCGGCTATACTCCTCATTTTAGAAAGGTTGACGTAGATTTAAAGCAGTTCATCAAAGAGCAAAACAAGTTCACTCATACAATTCTAGATCAAGTTGAAAAGTCCATAGCTGAACAAATAAATATTCATAAAGACAAATTTAAAAAAATGAAACTCCTTAATATAGTAGAAAACTTAAATTATCCTATTCAATTAATTTATAGAGGTATTTTCAGCAACCATCTACTAGCTTCCAGTGGCTTAAAAGAAATAAAAGGAAAGTTAGATGAATTGAAGGCTGAGCTGATAAATAGATACAATAATTCTATACCAGATAGTTTAAAAGATATTTTTAGATTACAAGATTACATTCTTAAAAAAGTTGAACACTGGATTTCTAATAATGAGCTACAAAACAATCTTGACGCTGAAATATTTTTAGATAGTTTTGATAACCAATTGAACGAACTTTTTGACATTCTCAAAGAAATAGACGAGGATTTTGTTCACTAATACGTCAGCTAACATTAAGAAGAATAGCCGAAAGCCCCCAAATTATTTTCTATCATTGGGGTTTTCATTCGTTAATTTCTTCATTTAAACCCTTACTCCCTCATTACATCTCCCCTGCCCTTTTTTCCGAAAACCCTTTACCCATCTGCCTTTCAGACAGTTACAATGAGATGTTTCTGCCATTCTAACCCATCTTCATGCTTGGTCATGCTTTTGCAGCAGTTGCGGAAATGATGGTTCAATTCCCCATCAATAGTTTGGGCGCATCATTCATCATTTCATCAAATCACTATCATGAATTTAAACAACTATACCATCAAATCGCAGGAGACCATTCAGAAAGCGCAGCAGCTTGCTTTTAGCAATGGAAATCCCAACATTGAAACCAATCATTTGCTGAAAGCGATGCTGGACGATGAGGAGAGCCCAGTAGATTTTTTACTCAAAAAAAACAATGTCAATGTTGCATTCCTAAAAACAAAACTGGAAGAAAGCATTGGCAAACTACCTAAGATTGGTGGCACCGAACCTGCTCAAAACGTGAGCCGTGAACTGAACAATGTCATGCTTCGTGCAAACGGGTTATTGAAACAGTTCAAGGATGAATTTATCAGTGTAGAACATCTTTTGTTTTCGCTTGTGCAAGGCAGTGATGATGTGAGCCGTTTGCTGAAAGATGCAGGACTGACAGAGAAAGGTTTGAAAACAGCTATTCTTGATCTTCGCAAAGGTTCAACAGTCAACTCGCAGACATCATCTCAGCAGTACAATTCTTTGCAGAAATATGCCCGCAATCTCAACGACATGGCAAGAGATGGCAAACTCGACCCCGTCATTGGCCGCGATGAAGAAATCCGGAGGACTTTACACATCCTTAGCCGCCGAAACAAAAACAATCCTATCTTTGTGGGTGAACCCGGCGTGGGAAAAACCGCCATAGCAGAGGGTTTGGCGCATCGGATTGTCAACGGAGATGTGCCTGAAAATCTCAAAAGCAAAATCATTTTCGCACTTGACATGGGGCTGTTGATAGCCGGTGCAAAATACAAAGGCGAGTTTGAAGAAAGACTAAAAGGAGTGATGAAAGAAGTAGCGGAAAGCGATGGAGAAATCATCTTATTCATTGACGAAATACACACCCTTGTAGGTGCAGGCGGTGGTGAAGGAGCAATGGATGCAGCTAATATTTTAAAACCAGCTTTGGCAAGGGGCGAACTAAGAGCCATTGGTGCAACAACACTCAATGAATACCAAAAATATTTTGAAAAAGACAAGGCTTTGGAGCGCCGTTTTCAGCGGGTAATGATTGACGAACCGAATGTAGAAGATGCTATTTCCATTCTTCGCGGCATTAAGGACCGCTACGAAACACACCACCATGTCCGCATAAAGGATGAAGCCATCATTGCCGCCGTCGAGTTATCCAACCGTTATATAACAGATCGCTTTCTGCCCGACAAAGCCATTGACCTCATAGACGAAAGTGCAGCGAAACTCCGCCTGGAAATGAACAGCATGCCCGAAGAACTGGACGAACTGGAACGAAAAATACGCCAGTTGGAAATAGAACGCGAAGCCATCAAACGGGAGAATGATGAGGATAAACTAAAACAATTGTCGCTTGACATCAGCACCCTTACGATGCAGCGGGACACGCTAAAAGCCAAGTGGCAGCAGGAGAAAGAACTGGTTGAAAAAATACAAAATGCAAAGGCTGAAATTGAAACCCTGAAACAACAGGCCGAGCAGGCAGAGCGCAACGGTGAGTATGGAAAAGTGGCCGAAATACGCTACGGCAAAGTGCAGCAGCAGGAAAAAATTATAGAAGAAAATTCAGCGAAGCTGGACGAAATCAGCGAAAATAAACGGTTGTTGAAAGAAGAAGTGGATGCAGAAGACATTGCTGATAGTGTAGCTAAAGTGACAGGTATTCCAGTGTCGAAAATGATACAGAGCGAAAGGGAAAAACTGCTTCACCTGGAGGATGAACTGCACAAAAGGGTTGTAGGACAAGAGGAAGCTATAGAAGCAGTTGCAGATGCCATTCGCCGCAGCCGTGCTGGTTTGCAGGATCTTAAGAAGCCAATCGGTTCATTTATTTTCCTGGGTACAACCGGTGTCGGCAAAACCGAACTGGCAAAAGCACTGGCGGACTATCTTTTTGACGATGAGGCAATGATGACACGCATTGACATGAGCGAATACCAGGAAAAACATAGTGTAAGCCGGCTTGTGGGTGCGCCTCCCGGATATGTGGGATATGATGAAGGCGGTCAGTTGACGGAAGCAGTACGCCGAAAACCATACAGCGTTGTGCTTTTTGATGAAATTGAAAAAGCGCATCCCGATGTTTACAATGTGTTGCTTCAGGTGCTTGACGATGGCCGCCTGACAGACAACAAAGGAAGGGTGGTCAATTTCAAGAACACTATTATCATTATGACAAGCAACATGGGGAGCCAGATTATCCAGGATGCGTTTGAGAATGTGACCGAACAAAATATGGAAGCTGTTATGGAGAAAACAAAAGACGATGTAATGTTGCTATTGAAACAAACCATCAGACCCGAATTTCTCAATAGGATAGACGAAGTCATCATGTTTCAACCGCTGATGCGAAAAGAGATTAAGGGCATCATCCGCATTCAACTGGACAATCTAAAAAAATTGGTGGAACAAAACAGTGGTCTGCGACTTGAATTCAGTGATTACGCTTTAGACTTCCTTGCAGAAAATGGCTACAATCCACAGTTTGGTGCCAGGCCATTGAAAAGATTAGTGCAAAAAGAAGTGGTAAATCCGTTGAGTAAAAAAATATTAGCCGGCGAATTAGACAGAAGCAAACCGGTATTAGTAGATGTGTTTGATGGGATTGTTGTTTTTAGAAATGAAATGGCAGAAACGGTTTAGGGTTTAAAACAGAGTTCACAATTTTATAAATTAAAAATTGAATTTTTAATCAGCTTTTAAAAATGTTATTTTCTCAAATAAAACAAAAAAAAACCTCCCGAAATACAGGAGGTTTTTTTTGCTAGGTAACAATTTTATTATTGCTTCATAAATTTGGTAACAGCTTTTTCGCCGTTGTTGTTGAAAGTAACAATGTAGTGTCCTCTTACAAAATTATCAATGGAAATTTTTGTTTGAACAGCACCGGTTTCAACAGTCATTGTTTTTACCAACTGACCACCAGCCGTGTTTATGGTAATGGTCGCACCATTAATAGCTTTGCTGTGAGAAACAGTAATGCTGCTTAAAGCCGGGTTAGGAAATACATCTGCTTTTACCCCGCGATGGTTAACAACTGTATTTACTTCGCTGTATTTAAAGCTTCCGTTGTTATCGTTCATTTTCAAACGGTAGTAGTTGATTCCGTCAAATGGAGTTTTATCGAGAAAAGAATAAGTGGCTTCAGCCGTGTTTTTTGCACCAATAGTATTGATGGCAGTGTAGTGAATACCATCCTTGCTTCTTTCTATCCAAAAATCTTTTGCATTCACTTCATTAGCCGAAATCCAGTTTAGATTAACCCCTTCAGCAGATAAGATTGCTTTGAAGGAGATTATCTTTAAAGGGACAAGACCTGAATTGGGAGCAATAGCTACACCACGGAAAGCAGTATTAGTGGCAGCAGTAGCTAATTCTGTAAATGTAGCTACAATAGTCTGATTATAACCGGTAGCATCAATTAGTGAATAAAGTTTGGAAGGGGTAGATGTTACCAGAGCAACCGTTGTTAAATTCACAATCCCGGTTAAACCACTAGTTCCGGTAACTGGCGGTACCACTACACCATTTGCAACCCACGCACCACCTACTAGAGAATATTTAAAAATGCCACCCGCTGTAGCTCCGTTGTCAGCTACATAAACCACATCTACACCGGGTACCGCAGTACTGAGATCAGCAAAGAAAAACTGATAAGGAGAAGCTGAAGTTGGGAACCCGGGAATAAGTGTTAGAGCAGTTCCGGTATCAACGGGTAAACCTGTACCTACAGAGAAAAGCCCTTTTGTACTTCCGGAGGTAGAGGTCACATACAATTGGTTGTCAAAAATATGAATACCCCGAAAATTAGCTGCTATTGCGCTGGAACTAACCCTTGTGCCAGAATCTCCAAACATACAGTGCCTGACTCCTGTTCCAGAACCTGTCATCCAAAACTGGCTTCCATCTACAGATGCTACACCACGTATATTGCTTGAAAGAAAATCGCCAACACCCAACTGTGTTGTAGTATTAATTGAAGCAGCAGCGTCAACACGGGCAACAACACGTCTGATTGCAGAACCTGCAGAGCCAGTAACTCCAGCGAAACCAGTATCCGTGTTGTATCCGCCCAAAACAAGATATTTACCATTCACAGATCTTGTAAGCAATCCTTCGGAAGCAGAACTGCCAGATGCAGTCAAAGCTACATTGGAGCCATTTGTCTGTGTCGGCATAGCAATAGACTGAATTAAAGTTCCTGTTGGAGAAAATTCATCTAGAAATACCTGTGTTGAAACGCTACGAAGAGGGGCTGCACCATCTCCCACCCTATACACTACTAAACTTGTAGGCAAGAAAGGAGTTTGCGCCATAGCACCGAATGTGCAGGCTGAAAGTAAAAATGTAAAGATTTTTTTCATAATTTTCTAATATTTGAGTTGATATAAAGAGTTACACAAAGAACGTGAATTGTTTTAATAAACCTACAAGTTTACAATAAAATCACACCAACAAAATGGTTCAATTATAAAAGTAGCCTGTTTTTTCCAATTACTCACATTTGTGGATAAAGTGAAAATCTGCAAATACGCAATTCACAATCCATGCCATCAAAATTGTGCTTCTATTCACTAATGACAATTACATTATTGACATTCAATCTTGGCCGCAGCCGCTGTTTCGATTTATTAAATACCATGATACCGTTTTGTGTTCCTTCCCGCAGTTTTTTTTGTTCTTCCACAGGCAAATTGAAAACTTGCTGGCATTGGGCTGTGCAGCAGCCGTCATACGATTTTCTGCAAGTTTCGCATTGAATAAAGAGGAGATGGCAAGAATCGTTTCTGCAATTCGTATGCGTGTCAGCGGGCTGACCGCATTGGTGGCATTTGGCTATTATATCTTCGGTAATCCGCTCTCCTAACCTATCGTCAAAAACAAAATTTTTGCCCATAAATTTTGTTTCTAAATTCTCTTTCTGCACCTCACTGGAATAATTTATTATACCTCCTTCCAAATGAAAAACGTTCTGAAATCCATTGTGGAGCATATATGCGCTGGCTTTTTCACAACGAATGCCACCTGTGCAGTACATAATAATGTTTGCATCTTTTTTTTCTTTCAGCATGTCAACCGCCATGGGCAATTGTTCTCTGAAAGTGTCGCTTGGAACTTCTATAGCTTTTACAAAATGTCCCACTTCATACTCATAGTGATTGCGCATGTCCACAACAATGGTATTTTCATCAAGCAGCATTTCATTCATTTGTGCAGCATTCACATATTTTCCTTTGCACTCCATGCTAAAACTATCATCGGTAATTCCGTCTGCCACAATCTTTTCCCTTACTTTTATTTTCAAGACCCAAAACGATTTACCATCATCATCCACAGCTATATTGAACCTGATACCATGCAAAAAAGAATAGGAATACAAAGTTGCTTTCATAGCATTAAAATTGCCGACAGGAACACTTATCTGTGCATTGATTCCTTCTGTGGCAACATAAATTCTGCCAAAAACATTGAGTGGATGAAGTGCCTGGTAAAGTTCATCTCTAAAAGCAACAGGATCAGAAATAGGGTGATATTGATAAAAACTTATTGTAGTACGCTGTTCCAATTCAGCGTATAACCGTTCTTTCAATTCTTTTTGCGAAACCCTGTTATGCAATATTGCCATTTTGCAAAACTAAAACAACAAATGGATTTGGGAAAGTGTAGATATTGTAATTAAAAAAAAAATTATGAAAGAAATATGAGAACAAGGATTGTAAGAATTTTTAAGGGTTGTTGGATTGTTTTTGCAAAAACCTTATTGGCTTCTAGTGCAACAATGCCATTAAAAACAAATTGGTTTTAATCTTCAATTTTATGCTTAAACATGGATCCACTAAGAAAAATAACAACTTGGGCAAATAATAATAAAATAATAATTACACTTAATATATTTTGAATTATTTTTTGCTTTTTTCTTTTGGAATCTTTAGTTCCATATAAATTACTTTCACTAAAAAAAAGAAAGTTTTTAAATGTTCTTTTTTTGCTTTTCATAAGAAAATAAAGTATAACTTTAAGCAAAAGGAAGAAAAAAATTAAATAAAAATTTAATTGAACTATGGTAAAAATGATTTCTTCGTTCATAATCAGCTAAAGTTTTTTTGGTTTTGAAAATCTTATGATTTAATAAAAAAATTAAAAAAATGCAACCACAAGTTGAATTAATTTCATTTACCTAAAAATTTTAAAACACATTGACAAAATTAAGAAATTGGATCTATTAATCGTGAAAATTTTGATTGAATTTCCCCGAAGATTGTCTATAAATAAAATTTGTTTCACTTTTCCAAGGTTACACCTTGAATCAAAAAAAAGGGAATTGAAATCACTAAAAGTTTTACTGAATCATTCTTGCGTCAGAATTTTTTATTTAAAAACCTGAATTTTAAAACACTTCAATAATTAAGTGTCTCAAAATTCTTAGTTACATTTATCGCTTATATTTTTAACTGAACTCAAACATTATTTGTCCAATGAAATACTCCCCTGTCAAAAATTATATTAACGGTCAGTTTGTAGCTGCCTCTACAACCCGCAATATGCCTGTCATATCCCCACTCGATGGCAATCTGCTTTCGGAAGTGCCGATGTCAACTAATCACGATTTGAGCATGGCTGTGGATGCAGCAAAAGCTGCTTTTCATCAATGGTCTAAAACACCCATTAAAGAGCGTGTCCAGGTTTTTTTCCGATATAAAACTTTGCTGGAAAAAAACATGAAAGAACTGGCCGAACTGGTGCAGGAAGAAAATGGTAAAACATACAGCGAAGCAGTGGCCGAAGTGGAGAAAAGCATTGAACTGACTGAGTTTGCCACTTCCCTGCCCCAATTAGTGACTGGCGAACTGCTGGAAGTGAGCCGTGGTGTGGAGTGCCGCACCGAGCATGTGCCGCTGGGTGTGGTGGCGAGTATTGTGCCGTTCAACTTTCCCAGCATGGTGCCTAACTGGACCATTCCTAACGCCATTGCACTGGGCAATTGCATGATTATAAAACCTTCGGAAAAAGTGCCGCTGAGTTGTGGCAAGATAGCAGAACTATTGAAAGAAGCCGGCCTGCCAGACGGGGTTTTCAACATTGTGCATGGCGATGTGGAAATAGTGGAAGCCATTTGCGATCACCCTGGCATTGAGGCGGTGTCGTTTGTGGGCAGCACCAAAGTGGCGAAAATTGTTTACCAAAGAAGCACTCAAAACTATAAAAGATGCCTTGCCCTCGGCGGTGCCAAAAACCACCTGATGGTGATGCCCGATGCCATACCCGGCATGACGGCGCAAAACGTGGCTGCCAGCATGAGCGGCTGTGCAGGACAGCGCTGCATGGCTGCATCGGCCATGGTGGGTGTGGGAAATGTTGACCACATCATTGCAAAGATTTGTGAGGAAGCAAAGAAAATAGTTCCCGGCGAAAATTTGGGTGCTGTCATCAACCAGGAGAGCAAAGACAGGATAGAAAAATACATTACCGAGGCTGAACAACAAGGTGCTAAAATATTGGTAGATGGCCGCAACACGGTAGTGAGGGGCAAGGAGAAAGGAACCTACGTAGGCCCTACCGTTATTGACTTTGTAAAACCCAATATGGCTGTGGCGACAGAAGAAATATTTGGCCCGGTCATCAGTATCATGCGCACAAATACAGTGGATGAAGCCATTGCCATTGAGAATGCAAATCCTTACGGAAATGCAGCTTCGGTGTTTACACAAAACGGTGGTGTAGCCCGCTATGTGATTGAAAAATCAAGTGCAGGAATGATAGGCGTGAATGTGGGCGTGCCTGTGCCACGTGAGCCTTTCAGCTTCGGCGGATGGAATGAAAGCAAATTTGGCGTAGGTGACATTACCGGTAAAAGTTCCATTGAGTTTTGGACTAAGTTGAAGAAGTCAACGATTAAGTGGAATGCGGAGGCGGGGGTGAATTGGATGAGTTAGAAATTAATTTAGAATGATGAGTGATGAATAATGAATTGCACATATTGAAATTTGGTTGTGATATATCCCCGGTATCTATTTTTTTTTAAACTGAATTCAAAAAATGGCAAAAGCTATAGTTAGTAAATCCGCAAAGCCGGATGAAACCATTATCACTAAAATCTATTTTATCCGGGGGCAAAAAGTAATGCTGGACTTTGATTTAGCTGAACTTTACCAAGTAGAGACAAAACAATTAAAAAGACAGGTCAATAGAAATATTGAACGGTTTCCAAATGATTTTTTGTTTGAATTGTCAAATGAGGAATGGTAATCTTTAAGGAGCCAAATTGGCACCTTAAAGAGAGGAGAGCATCCTAAATATATTTCTTACGCTTTTACCGAACAGGGCGTATCAATGCTTTCAGGGGTTTTGAACAGTGCTATTGCAATTCAGGTTCACATTCAAATCATCAGGATCTTTACCAGGATGCGGGAATTGCTGCTCACAAACAAAGACATTTTGCTGAAACTGGAAACGCTGGAAAAATAGGTAACTGAAAACAAAGAAAATATTGCCGTCATTTTCAAAGCACTGAAACAACTGCTGAATCAACCTGCCAAACCAAGAAAACGAATAGGATTTAAGCCGGACGATTTATAGAAATTTTTCTCAAGAAGAGATAACAATTGCAAAGCAAATGATTCACATTATTCTGTTCATCACAACTTGTGGAAAATAAGCAAATAATGAAAGCCCCAGTTTGCGAAACTTTTGCCCAATCCTAAAATTTTAGTTTTAATTCTCTTCTTTTTCAGGATTTGAAGCTGGCAATATGGCCGAAGATGGTACATCAACAGGCTTTTCTTCTTTCTTCTTTGGCTTGGAAAAAAGGTGGTTAAAATCTTTCCTGTACGAAATACTTGCACCGGTGCGGTTGCGGCGACCCACACCTGCGGTGGACACATCAAGGTTGTTTCGGCTAAACACAATTGCCCTCACTTTGCGGTCCCTCGACAGGATAAATTCAACAGTCACATCGGGCAGCAGTTGCAGGTTGCCAAGCTGCTGCGAAGTGGCGCTGTTGCCATTTGCATTAAAATCTACATCGCTGCCCACCGTAATGATCAGTTTGTTGTTGAAAAACTGCTTGTTGAGTTTTACATCCAGCTTGCCGCGATCAAATGTGTTGGGGCTGCTGGCGGTGGTGCCGCCAAACAGGGAACTACTGTTATAAACTGAGGCATTCACATCCAACTGAAACCCGGTTTTGCGCAGCAGGTTAGAGATAATGCCGTTCATGTAATTGGCTATCACGCCAGAGATGGTGTTAATGCCCAGCGAAGTCACATTGGGTGCTTTTGTTTCGCCGTAGGGCGCAAATGAACCGAACACAATAAGGTAAGTGACCTGCTTCAGCATTTCATTATCATCCCTTTCCAGCTTGGTTAGAAATTGGTTAAATGTTTCATCGTTCTTGACCTGTGAACCCTGCGGAAAATCAATGGAGAATTGAATATCAGGCTGTTTCAGGTTGCCGCTGATGTTGGCGATCACATAGACCTGTCCCTGGTAGCTCTGCACATTGCC
This sequence comes from Segetibacter sp., assembly GCA_043733905.1. Classification (GTDB taxonomy): domain Bacteria; phylum Bacteroidota; class Bacteroidia; order Chitinophagales; family Chitinophagaceae; genus Segetibacter. The sequence goes on along the minus strand of JAYTGA010000011.1, from coordinate 20,213 downwards.
ACTCAGGTTTTGATTGCTGACAAGGTCGCCGAGGCGCACATTTTCAGCCACATACACCGCATTCACCTGCAGCTTGGCATTGTATGGATCGCCGTTCCATTCTATGTAGCTGCCACTGTTTTCCTGGAAAATAAATGGCTTTTTGATAAACGATTGAAAGTTGAAATCATAACTTCCTTTCACCACTTCATAGCGGCCTTTTATCGTCAGCGGATCGGTTGTTCCTGCATGAATTTTCAACCTGCCGTTGCCGTTTGCTTTGATGATGTCGCCCGTGGCAGGGTCGAGTATGACATCTATTTTGGCAAGGGGATTTGCGGTCAAGTCAAGGTCAACCGTTATGTTGGTTTCGCCCACACTCAGGTCTTTCATTTCTGTACCGTATTGTTTAAACACAATGAAACTGGCCTTTCCGCTTTCGCGGCTGTTGGTAATGGGTATGTATATCTGCGAACTGTCAACAGGTTGTGCGGTAATGCCAAGCCGCATGTTTTGCTGCGGGCCTGTAATGGTCATGTTGGCTTTGCCAATAGCGTTACCATAAAATTGCGGGTTATCAGTCAGTTTAGTATCTATCAGCAACATTCGTGAGGTGGAAATGTCAAGATCGAAGCGCATGTTTTGCAACTGCTTTTCATAAAGCTTTCCGCTGACAATGCCTGTGTTTCCAAACTTATCTTTTATGGCGAATCTGCCGAAGTTAATTCCATCATTTGCAAACACAAACGTGGCCGAGTCCACCTCGTACCGCACTTTGGTAAAGTTGACCAGCAGGCTTCCGTTCTTCAAAGTAACAGTTCCTAAAAGTTCCGGTTTAGAAGGGTTTCCATTGATGTGCAGATCGCCGGATGCGTATCCCTCAATGTCGGTAAAAATGGTGTTTAAAAATTTATTGAGAATAGTCACTTTTGTATTGTTCAGTTTCATTGAAGTCATCAAAGGCTTTCCAGTCGTATCTTTCAGGTCATAGCTTCCATCAGCGTTGAAATTGTAGGCTTCATTTTCAGAAGCGACTTTGAAATCGATTTTTCCACTGATGCTGTTATAATTTCCTTTCACGTTCACAACACCCACAGAGTCATTGTCCAGCCTGAATTGTTCTGCTTTGAGATCGCTTTCTACTTTAAATTTCCCGAAAAAGTCACGCATCAGCACATCGCCTGTCAGCAGACCTTCCATGCGTGGGCTGGCGGTAATGAGGGGGGCAAAATCACCGATGTTTACATTTTGAAGCTTCACTTTAAGATTGTCCTGGTTCAGCAAAGCATCGTGTGTGGTCGCTATTTCTATGTGCTGGTCGTTTTGTGTAAAACGAACATTTTCTGCCGAAACAATATCCTTTCTGATGACAATTTCGCCTTCTTTTTCCAGTTGCCATCTTTTGTCATTAATGACAAAATCAGAGGGGTTCAGGTTTATTTTCACCCCGTCGGGATAAGTGGTCACATCCGCATTCAAATTCAGTTCGTTCAATGTGTTTGTAGCTTTTGTTTTTATGCTTACAGAAGAACGGTCTTTCTTTGAAAGGATTTTGATGTTGGTGTTGGGAAATGAAGAACTATCGCTCATCAATATGTTGCCAATGTTGCCATTCAGTTGAAGTTGATTGTAATTGCCCTGGCCGGTAAGTGCAATATTTGTGAAATGATTTTTCCCGATAGCAAACTCAGGCACATCGGCATGAATTTCAAAAACAGTATCGAATGTGTTGATGGTGCCGGTTACACTGCTATTGCTAAACCCTGAAATATCTTTGGAAACAAGCCTTGTATAACCTTCTACATTTTTCGTATTCAGCAAGAAATTAAACCTCTGGTTTTTGCCTGTGATGGTGGGAGGTGCAATATATGCGGGGTAGTAATTGTGAAGAAAAATCTGGAAAGTGTTTGGTAAATCAAGAATGTTGTATTGCCCGTCAACTGAAGCCTCGAACTGGTTGCTGCTAAGAGAAAGGAAGCGATTGCCATTTTCATATTTAGATTGCAAACTCAATGAATCGAGGTCAAGTCTTACACTATCCTGCACCAGGCTTGCATTGTAAACCTTCATAAAGCCAAGGAAGTTGTCAATATTTTTTCCAGTAAAGTTTAGGTCAAAAAGTCCGCTGATGTGCAAGTCTTTCTGAGCCAGGTTTAGAAGGCGAAAGTCGCTGTGTGAAAGGTCTCCAAGCACATTGAAATTGGGTTGCGCTCCTCGAAAATCCATTTTCACAGTCGTCACGAAATCAATGTTTTCATCATCAATTTTTACCGTTCCATCAAATTGCTTTTTCTGAAAAGTTCCTTCAACATCTATTTTTTTATAGCCATAATCGTTGTATTGAAACTGGCTTATTTTCCCTGTCACAGAGGTTTTAAGTGTGTTCAGTGTAAGCCCCAGACCTTTTATAGTACCGTCAAAAGTGACTGTTCCCATGTTTTTGATGCGAAGGAAACGGCCAATATCAAAACGCTGAGTCGCAACATGGCCGCTGTAAATTGAAGGTGCTTTATCAGGCAGTTCCATGGCTATGTTGGCACTGAAACCGCCCAGGTTTGTGCTGTACACTCCGTTGGCTGCAAACTTGCTGATGGTGCCTTTAAAGTTGCCTTTGTATTTCACATTGCCCAGGCTTGAAAGCGATGGCGTTTCCACCTGTGCAATGGCCGGAATCAGCATGGCTGCATCTTTATAAGAAGTCTGCAATGACCCGTTTTGAAGGTCAAAGAAAGTGGTCGCTATAATGGGCAACCCTTTGATGGTCAAATCGCCGCTAAGAACGGTGTTGGCACCAACTTTCACAAAAAGATTTTTTGTGACCAGGTCGCCCAGCAAGCCCTTGCCATAGCCTGAAATGATGATTTGCTTTTTCCATGTTTTCAGGTTAGGAGCAAAGAAGGCAATGTCATCGCTATTGATAGTTGCATCGGAAAATTTGGCCTCCATTGTTACCTTTTCTTCAAAGTCTGAAAAGTCGCGGTTGAAGTTTTTAAAGTGCATGGCATAGTAATGCTGCAAGTGAGATTTGGGCGTTAATATTTCCAGTTTTGCAAACTCCATTACCTCTGGTGTCAGCCTGAAATTTGCTTTCAATTTTCGCAATTCAAAGCCGCTTCTTTCTTTTGTGGAAATGTCTATACTGGCTTGGATGGTATCTTTAATAAATGACACGTTTTTAAAAGATCCGTTTATTTTTTCGAAATGAAGATAAGCTGCATCAAAATAGCTGTAAGCCTTCCTGGTCGGGTTTTTCAGGTTTTCAAACGTGCCATTTTTTATGAGCAGGTTATCAACTGTAAGATGCAATCCGCTTTCATTAAAATACATTTCACCGACTTCTCTTTCTTTCTTTTTCTTATTAAGCGGCGGTCTTTTGCCATCATAATCCGATAGCAAAAAAAATGGCTTATCCAGCACTAATTCTTTAATCCCGATGACGTTTTTTTCGAGATCAAAACTCTCTGCTTCCAGTTGCATATTGCCCAGCTTCACCATCATAGTGCTGCCAACCCATCCATCTTTTTTGATGAAAGCGATATTTTTAAAATCAATTTTTTTCAGGTTCAGTTTCAGCGTACTTTTTTTCTTTGGAGAAAGTTTTTTAGGAGAAAAATAATCTGCGAGAAACTGATAATTCCAGACAGAATCAGTTCTATACATGTTGATGTAGGCATCTTCAAGACCGATGTACTTCAGTACCAGTTCATCTTTTAGAAAGAACCAGTCGGTTACTCTCATTTTCAACTTGTCTGCATAGAGCAGTGTGTCTTTGTTCAAATCCTTTACCAGCGTACCTTCCAGGTTCATACTATTGAAGAGGGATATGTCAATATGCCGGATACTAATTTCTGTGTGCAGGTCATTGGAAAGACGTGTTGTCACCTTTTTTACAATCCAGTTTTGCACAGGTGTCACCTGGATGAGCAACCATATCATTAAAATGAGCGCAAGAATACTGACAACTGTTCTGATAAATATTTTAATGACTTTCTTCAGTGTATTCTCTTTAGATTTTGCCAAAAATAAACAAACACCTCTGAAAACCCTGCCCCTTTAACTAAGTGGTATCAATATGGTGTGTTTAACCCGATATTTAAGACTCAATATTGTAATAAATGTGCCACTTACTTCTCAATATTTTTCCACGTATTTTATTGCTTAATCTTAACTAACTGATAATTGATAAAGTCTCATCTACACTAACTCTGCATTTAATTGCCTTGATTTTATTTGTGTCCTTTTGGGGCATTGTTTAAACCTAACTACTTATTTATTCGATAGAAGAATGACTTTCTTCGTGTCTTGTTACTGAAAAACAATTGCAAAAAAAACCTTTTGCGGTCATTTAAAAGAAACAAAAATAATCCTGTTATTCTAAAATTTTTTCCATTAAATTAAAACCTTTAAGTCCCCCCACATGAAAACATTTTTACAACAATCCACAGACAACGAATTAGTAAAATCTTTCCAGGAAGGAAACAACAATGCTTTGGAGACATTGTTAGAAAGACACAAAGACAAATTGTATAGTTCAATCTACTTCCTTGTAAAAGACAAGTACCTGGCAGAGGATTTATTTCAGGAAGTATTCATTAAGATTATTGACAGGCTTCGCACCAACCGCTACAATGAAGAAGGCAAATTCATTCAATGGTCTATGCGCATAGCTCACAATCTTTGCGTGGATCATTTTAGAAAGGTGAAGCGTACTCCACCAATTTTAACAAGTAACAGCTATGACATTTTTGAAACAATTCATGTATGTGAAGCTGGCCCTGAAAAATCATTGATGAAAACGCAAAGCCACCAGGGCATCAGGGCAATAATAGACATGTTGCCCAATGAGCAAAGAGAAGTAATTGTGCTTCGTCATTATGGTGATATGAGTTTTAAAGAAATTGCTGAGAAAACCAATTGCAGCATTAATACTGCATTGGGTCGCATGCGCTATGCATTGCTAAACATGCGCAAACTGATGGTGGAAAAGCAGATTGAATTGTAATTGCAACAAGGTTAAATGAATGTACTGCATGATTTGCATAGTCTAATCATTCATCAAAAGCCAAAACAACGGAAGTGCCTTTGCCCACAATATTTCTGATGGTCATTACGCCATCAGCTTTCGCAAATCTTTTTAGTCTCGTCACGTGGAAGGTTTACTCTTAACAACACTGAAACCAGCCAAAACCATGGGGATGTAAGAGAATAGACAAAGGACGACAAACCATGTGGGGTGCGAGATTTGATAAAAATTAATCACCCCTCCTATTGTCAGCAAAGTGCCTACAATCAATGCCGGACGTTTGTTCGCATTTTTACTAACCAGCTTTATTGCTAATCCGGCTAAGAATGAACCAATTACATAACCTGCCAACACCCACAGAAAAGAAGATACCGGAGCTTTTGCAATGTATGCCTCTACAGCTTCGTTGTTATCAGTTGAATGGGCGGGTATAGATGCAGTTAATAAACTCAAATGTTCAAAGACGAGAAATACAGCTATTGCCACTGCCAATCCTGCAAAAACTGATAGTATGTTTTTCATTTTTTAGTTTCTGATATTCATTCAAAAATAGAGTATTTAAATAGGGGCATACAACATCTTTCAAATTTTCAACGTTCTTTTAAATTGAAAACTTTTTTTTAAATGATTCAATCAGTTTCTATGACAAAAAATACAAGAATGCTGTTTTGTAGCCGGGACATGCACATGTTTATGGAAGCAAACAATATACAATCCATTCCCCGGCTCTTTGACATCAAAATTGATGAGCTGGTTTTATTGCCCGACTTTCCATATCGGCTGCTGGCCGAATGGGTTACGCTGAGAGATAGGTTCAACTTTCTAAATGAAAACTGATGATGACACGTTAGTTCTGATTATGTGACAAAGATTATTATCCTCTTAATATTTCTTCCAGCCTTCTATAACTGATTTGTGTGTAATCGTCTATTACAGAGTCTGCACGATTCAGTTCTGATTGTGTGTGTGTGGTAGTTAGTGCAACTACCTTCATACCCGCTGCTGTGGCGGCTTTTACTCCTGCCGTTGAATCTTCAAACACAATGCAGTTTTCGGGCTTCACTTCCAGCAAGTTTGCTGTGGTGATGAAGATTTCCGGATCAGGCTTTCCTTTGCTGACGTGGGTGGAATTGACCACTTTCCGGAAATATTTTTTGACAGGCACATGGTCAAACATAAAATCAATATTCACCTGGATGCCTGATGTGGCAATTGCCATGTCTATGTGATTTGCCTCCAATTCGGTCAATAAACTGATCAATCCTTCTATCGGTTTAATAACAGGGGCATACATTTGGCGGTAAATCTTTTCTTTTTCCAGGTAATATTTTTCAGCCTCTTCCGTAGTCATTTTTTTATTGAACACATATTCCGTTGCGTCTTTGTTGGTCTTTCCGCTAATGTTGGCTTTGTAATCTGCATCAGACATTTCCATTCCTTTCTGTTCCAGGTATTTTTTCCAAGACAGAAAGTGAAAATGATTGTTGTCGAGTAAGGTTCCGTCGAGGTCAAAAATGACTGCTTTCAGTTTGTGCATAGTTTATTGATTTTAATTCAATTTAGGTAATCAAATAAGTGTGCTTTAACAAGTGATATAAATCAATAATATTTCATCTTTAATTAACATTGACAAAAGTAATAGAACATATTTTTTCAAAATTCTTTTTCAAAAGTTATATGATCGGTATCGAATTTTTGACCCTGTGAATAATTTAACGATTCACAACTATTTATAAACAAACCCGCCCCTACCCTTCATATAATTCTGTGCCAGCCTGCTTTGGCTGCTATTTCAATTATATTTGCTTAGCATAAAATCACTATGGCAAACAGAATAAAAAAGAAAACTCCCCTGGCACCAAGTCCCGATAAATTGTCTCCTGATAAAGAAGAAGCTGTGACTGTCAGCGAGATTGTGAAAGATGAACGAACTTTCAAAATAGCGGGAACCGTATCACTGCTGATGGCGGTGTTTCTTTTTTTGGCACTTACCTCCTATTGCTTCACCTGGCAGGAAGACCAGGACAAGATTCACCAGTTTGGCGTAAAGATTTTTAGTGTTGATGATGTGCATGTGAGCAACCTGCTGGGTGTTTTGGGTGCATACATTGCCCACACGTTCATCTACAAAGGTTTTGGCATCACTTCATTTCTTTTTTGCAGTTTCTTTTTTGTTCTAGGTGTCAATTTATTGTTTGGTAAAAAGGTTTTTTCTCTGTTGAGAAATGTAAAGTTCATTACAACAGGTCTTGTGATGATTAGTGTGGCCCTGGCATTCATTTTCAGAAACAGCGAATTTAGTTTTGGCGGAGCTTTTGGCGAACTAATTAATGACTGGCTGGTAAAATGGATTGGCCTTGTGGGAACGGGTGCATTGCTGCTGGTATCGGGTTTCAGCTTTTTTGTGTGGAAATATAATCCAACATTTACCTGGCCTGAAAGGAAAACTATTCCCAATCCTGAAATAGCTGAAGAAGAAACAACCGTGGCTCCAAACGCTGCACCTGTTGCAAGCATACATGACTTGTATGAGGAAGATGGTGCTAAACTATTTGTAGAAAAAGATGCGCTTGTTTCCAACAATAAGCTAAAAAAAGAGAGCAATGGGATCACCGTTATTATGCCACAGCAGGTTGATGATGTCATGGCTTCCTATCCCCTTGATAAATTAGAATTAACAATAAAAGACGACTTGGTTTCGGAGCCGCAACCGAAAGAAGAAATTGAAGAAACTCCGGAAGAAATTTTACCGAAGGTGAAAGAAGAAAAGCCAGACCCTTTCAAGCTGGAAATAAAACAAACCGAACCAGACGAAGAACCAATAGAAGAGCCATTACCGCTGCCGCAAACAACATTGGAAAAGCAGCCCGAACCAATAGGCATGGAACTGGAAATAAAAGAATGGCCGGAAGAAAACGAAGAAGATGAAGAGGAAGAGGAAGAGGATGCCTATACCATGATTGCAAAACTGGATCCTTATGAGCCTACTTTAGACCTTCGTGATTACAAATATCCATCGCTTGATTTGCTGGAAACACATGGCAGCGAAAAGATTGTGCATGACCCGATAGAACTTGAAAATAACAAAAACCAAATCATTTCCACTTTAAAAAACTACGACATTGAGATTCAACGCATTGCCGCAACGGTAGGGCCAACAGTCACTTTGTATGAAATTGTACCTGCACCCGGTGTCCGCATCAGCCGCATCAAAAACCTTGAAGACGATATTGCTTTAAGTCTTGCTGCGCTTGGCATTCGTATCATTGCGCCCATTCCGGGCAAAGGGACAATTGGCATAGAAGTACCCAACGTGACCAAGCGGGTTGTGAGCATGAGGACATTGCTGGCTTCTGATAAATTTCAAAACAACAACTACTCACTGCCCATTGCCATTGGCAAAAAAATTGACAACGAAAACTTTATTGTTGACCTCGCAACAATGCCCCACCTGCTGATGGCGGGTGCGACCGGGCAAGGTAAATCGGTCGGGTTGAATGCCATTCTTGTTTCACTGTTGTATAAAAAGCATCCATCGCAACTGAAGTTTGTTTTGGTTGACCCAAAGAAAGTAGAGTTGAGCATTTACAGAAGTATAGAAAAACATTTTCTTGCCCGCCTGCCCGGCGAAGAGGAAAGCATCATTACCGACACAAAGAAAGTGGTTCATACGCTCAATGCCTTGTGCATTGAAATGGACAACCGATACGACCTGCTGAAAGAAGCCGGCTGCCGCAACATTAAAGAGTACAACGAAAAATTTATTTCCCGGAAACTGAACCCTGAAAAGGGACACCAGTTCCTGCCGTTCATTGTGCTGGTGGTAGATGAATTTGCCGATTTAATTATGACTGCGGGCAAGGAAGTTGAAATGCCGATTGCCCGTTTGGCACAGTTGGCAAGAGCCATTGGCATTCACCTGATTATTGCAACGCAAAGACCTTCGGTCAATATTATTACTGGTACAATCAAAGCGAATTTCCCTGCCCGTATTGCCTTTAAAGTCAGTAGCAAAATAGACAGCCGCACCATTTTGGACACAGGTGGTGCAGAGCAGTTGATAGGAAAAGGTGACATGCTCATCAGCTTCAACGGCGAAGTAACCCGTCTGCAATGCGCATTTGTTGACACACCCGAGGTGGACAAAATCAATGAATTTATCGGCGAACAGCGTGGCTACCCACAAGCCTTTCTGTTGCCGGAATATGTGGATGAAAAAGAGCTGGAAAGCAAAGACTTTGACAGCAGCAGCCGCGATCCGCTGTTTGAAGATGCAGCCCGCCTTGTTGTGAGCAGCCAGATTGGTAGCACATCACTCATTCAACGCCGCATGAAATTGGGCTACAACCGTGCAGGCCGCCTGATGGATCAACTGGAAGCCGCAGGTGTCGTAGGCTCCAACCAGGGCAGCAAAGCAAGGGAAGTGCAGGTGAAAACAGAAATGGAACTGGACGATATTTTGGGGGCTTTTGTGTGAATGCTGAAACCTGCACAAATTTGGAATTAATCCTACAACTTAATGAGAATACAAAGTAATGAGGCCATCTTTTTGATGGTCTCATTTTTAACAATGTCTCTTTAAACATTCATTTACGCTCTCCGTCCTAATCCTATAAATTTGCAAACCGAAAAACACAACATGAAAAGATTTTTTTACCTATTTATTGCAATGGCTTTTATGGTTGGAAATGTGAAAGCGCAAAACGACCCAAATGCCAAAAAAATTTTAGATGGCATTAGTGCCAAATTAAAAACATTTAAAGGAATTTCGGCGGATTTTGCCCTGACATCTAAAGGCAAAAACGGCAAATTGAACAACAACATAAAAGGCAAAATTTCCATTAAAGGAAATAAATATTACATCAAACAATCGTCAACCGAAATATTTAGCGACGGTCTCAAAACGTGGAATTACAATGGCAATGATGAAGTGACTGTAACAACCGTAGATACGGATGCACAAACACTTACCCCACAAAAACTTTTGACCAATTTCTACGATAAGGATTTTTCCTACAAGCTGGTTTCCTCAGCCGGTGAGTTCAATGAAATTCAGATGGTTCCGAATGATAAGCGGAAAAACTTTCAAAGGGTGAATGTATTTGCAAGCAAGGCAAAAACAATGATTACCAAAGCGAAGGTTTTGGATAAAAGCAATAACACCATTCAGTTTAATTTGAGCAATATCAATACCAACGCGGTCATTCCCGACAGTAGGTTTGTATTTGACAAAAGCAAGTACAAAAAACAGATAGAGGTGATTGAATAAGGTAACTACCGACTACCCCAATTACCGTGCAGAAAAGGACTACCGAAAACGATAAATGAAATCAACTGTGCGGGTAATTTTCTATTAAACAATTGGCTATCCTCCATCCCATTCACCCATTAAACCGCTTCTTCAGCATCGCCAGTGCATCATCTATTGGTAATGCTTCGGGTTCTTTCTTTTTAAATGCCGGGCGGTCATTGTTATAAATTGGTTGCTTCCGCGGGGTCGGTTGCGGAGTTTCCTGTGTTTGTTTTATGGAGAGGTTGATGCGTTTTCTGTCCACATCCACTTCCAACACTTTCACTGTCACATGCTGGTTCAGCTTCAGGGCTTCGTTGGGGTCGCTAATGTATTTGTGGGCTATTTCGGACACATGAACAAGGCCGTCCTGCTTCACGCCAATGTCTACAAATGCACCAAAACGGGTCAGGTTGGTCACTACCCCCGGCACCACCATGCCTACATTTACGTCCTCTATTTTGTAAATGTTGGCAAACTCAAACTGCTGCACCTCGCTGCGGGGGTCAAGGCCGGGTTTGCGCAGTTCGTTCAGTATGTCGCGGATGGTGAGTGCGCCAAACTGTTCGTTCACATATTTGGCGGCATTAATTTGCTGAATGAGCGGTTCGTTGGCTATCAAATCTTTCACACCCACCTGCAGGTCGGCAGCCATCTGCTCCACCAGCACATACGATTCGGGGTGTACACCACTTGCATCCAGCGGGTTTTCAGCCTGCGGAATGCGGAGAAACCCTGCACACTGCTCATAAGTTTTTGCGCCCAGGCGGGCCACTTTCAGCAGTTCTTTTCTTCCGGTAAATGAACCGTTTTCTGTTCTGTATTTCACAATGTTTTCTGCGGTGGAGGTGCCTATGCCACTCACATAACCCAGCAGGTGTTTGCTTGCGGTGTTCAGGTTCACACCCACAGCATTCACACAACTGACCACTGTCTGGTCAAGCCGTTCTTTGAGCCTGAACTGGTTTACATCGTGCTGGTATTGCCCCACGCCAATGCTTTTGGCATCTATTTTCACCAACTCTGCCAGTGGGTCCATCAGCCTGCGGCCAATGCTCACAGAACCTCTCACGGTTATGTCTTCGTTGGGAAATTCTTCCCTTGCAATGTCCGATGCACTGTAAATGGATGCGCCGTCTTCGTTCACCATAAACACAGGCAAACCCAGTTGCAGTTTCTTAATGAATTGTTCCGTTTCGCGACCCGCCGTTCCATCGCCAATGGCAAATGCTTCTATGCCATATTCCTGCACCAGGCCACGGATAATGTGTTCGGCTTCGTACTGTTTGTTGCCTTCGTGAAGAAAGATGAGGCTTGTCTTTTTCAGTTCGCCTTTATCATCAAGGCACACGACTTTGCAACCTGTGCGAAATCCGGGGTCAATGGCCAATATCCGCTTGCTGCCCAATGGCGAACTCAGCAGCAACTGCCGCAGGTTTTCTGCAAATACATTGATGGCTTCTTCATCCCCTTTTTGTTTCAGTGCTGTGCGGTATTCTGTTTCCATGGCAGGCTGCAACAGGCGGCGGTAGGCATCTTTAATGGCCTTTTTAATTTGTTCGCTGCAATTGCTCAAACCCTTGATGTACTTACTTTCCAGCAACTCTATGGCTGCTTCTTCCGCAGGTGAAATGCCCATACGGAGATAGCCTTCAAGAAAGCCCCGGAGTATAGCCAGTGTGCGGTGCGAAGGTATTTTGTGAATGGGTTCTGTGAACTCAAAATAGTCTTTGTATTTGATGCCTTCGGTTTCTTTGTCTGTTATCACTTTGGCTTGCAGTGTGGCTTCGTTTTCAAACAATTTCCTCATTCCAGCCCGCACGTTTGCATCTTCGTTTATGGTTTCTGCTATGATGTCCCTTGCACCTTGCAGTGCTTCATCAGCAGTTTTTACAGTATCGTTGATATAGGTTTCTGCTGTCGCAGAAATGTCAAAATCGTTTTGTGCAAGAAGAAGCAAGGCCAATGGTTCCAGGCCATTTTCCTTGGCGGTTTGCGCCTTGGTTTTGCGCTTTGGTTTATAGGGCAGGTAGATGTCCTCCAATTCGGCAATGGTCGTGGCTTTGTTGAGTTTGTCCTGCAATTCATCGGTCATTTTCCCGTGTTCGGTCATGGAGTTTTCAATGGCCGTTTTGCGTTCGCCAAAGTCTTTGAGAAACTTCGCCTCGTCTTGGATCTGCTGAATCTGCACTTCGTCCAATCCCCCGGTTTTGTCCTTTCGGTATCGGGCAATAAAGGGGATGGTAGCACCTTCGGCAAATAGCTCCAATACGGCTGTTACGGAAGATAATTTTATGTTGAGGCGGGATGAAATTTGTTGGTTCATGATTGTTTTTGTTTGTTGAGAATCCAAATGTTTTTGGGAAAGATTGATTGAATTAAACTCTCAACCCTAAACTCTCAACTTCTTTAAAAGGGGGGCGAAAATAACAGGAGTGAAGGAGATGCAAGAGAAAATTTCTGTTAAAGCATAAATTGGCTCTTTGCAGTATTTTTTACACTGTTTATATAATTGGAGAGGGGAAAGCGGAAAATAGCTTTTTTTGATAAAATACTTTGCGCCATTACATGTAATGGGTTATTTCATCTTCAAAACTGCATAATTTGGATGTTCAGGATTTACGATCAATTCCTGTCTCAGCGGATGAATTAATACATCCATTTCTTCCATAGGGATTGCACCCAAAAGTGGTTCACTATCACCAGGCAAAACAAACGCATTGCAGGTTGCTTTTCTGTTGGCAAACCTGACGTGTACAGGTCCAACTACATCATACTCTATCACCCTGCTATCTGCCACCTGCACTTTTCTTTTTTCTAAAAAAGGTAACTCCAATTGCGATTGGATTGTTTCATTAATAGCCATCATGTACGCACCGCTGTCTGCAAGCACATTGAGCCACATTCTTCTCACTTCTTCTTCGCCTATAATGTGACGTCGGGCATTTTCCAAATCAACGGCGTTTATCAACTCTATGTCTGCATATACTAAACCCATAAAATTGTTTTGTCAAATTTATTGCGTTTTCCTCTACAAATAAAAAAAGCTCCGATTAAGGGGCTTTTGAAAATTGATGATTTAAACATTAAACCCTCAACATTAAACAACAACCCTACCCTCAACCACAAATCACAACTTCACTCCCACAGTCAGCACCACATTACCTCTTTCATTTTTTTGAACGGCATAGTAGTTGTCTTTTGTTTCAAGGCGATAGGGAAAGCTTACATCTTTTATCCAGTTGTGGCTATAGCTAAGGTCAATGAACATGCCATGGTTTCTATAGCCAAGTCCGCCGCTAGCTTGCATGATGCTGCTTTTGAAATCTTTGTTTGTGTAAGGGCTGGAGTAGTATGCGCCACCCAGTCTAAACATGATGGTGTTGAACTTCAACTCACCACCCAGGCGAAAATTAAATGAACCTTTGTAATCGTTTTTAATAATCGCTTTCAGTTCTTTATAATATTGTTTGTCGGTTTCTTCCACATTTTCGCCATTCGCACTAAACCGTGTGCCTCTATAGTTCACATACTCAATGTCGGCAGTAATGAATGCCCTTTGTTTGCGGGTATCATTCACTTCCCTAAAGACATAAGAACCGCTTGCAATTGCCCTCCACGGCGTGATGGTGGTGTATTGCGACTGTCCATCGAGTCCATTTGTCAGAAACCGGGAATAAATGCTTTGCGTGCCAGCATAATTTTCTGTATTTGTGGTCATTCCAGTGCTTTGCTTGTCTGTCAGTGAGTAGAAAGTAGGTGAATGAAGAGCGAGCCCCAGCCTGATGTATTCTTTTGGTTTATAAATAACGCCTAGCTTCAGATTAAACCCAACTCCTTTGGAAGAAACCGTGTCATTTATTTGGAAATAATCGAAGCGGTTGTTGGGGTTGCCGGTGGGGTCAGATTCGCGGTACATGCTGCGCCGTTCGTAGCTGACTATGGGGATGCCGACTGTTGCGCCCAACAAAATTTTATCGTCCATGTTGGCAGCATAACCGAGTGCAATTTCATAAATTCCGCCACGGGTTTCTATTCTTTTTTCCTGTTTCAAAGCAATGCCTGAATCTTGCAAAAATTCTGGTAAAGCTTTAATGTAGATAGAATCAGCATTGGGGGAATTTCTTTTAAACGTATCAACCAGGTAAGTATAAAGTGCCAAATCAGTTCCAAAAGCAAAGCGTGGATTGTTGATGGCATCGTCAATTGTTTGGCCGCTTCCGGCAAACTGGTTGGCGAATGATTCGCTGTAACTGCTGACCCTGTTATAGCCTACGGTCGAAACATTGTTATTGAAATTCGCTGTTTGATTAATGGCGATGCCAAAAGCCTGTGTAGCCCATTTGCTGGACTTTTCATTAAACCCAAAAACAAACCCGCTCACACCAAGGTCTGCACCGTTTCTTTTAGCCAGTGTATCGGTTCCTAAATAGTTTGCTTTGCTTTTGTTCAGCATCATCCCAGGGCTTACAACAAACTCCTGTGTGCGGTAAAACCCAAGCCCGGCGGGGTTTACATACAATGCGCTGATGTCGCCACCCAGTGAACCCATTGCACCGCCAATGGCCATATTTCTTGCAGAGCCGTGTTGTGGAAAATAGCTGTATCGCAGAACATCATCTGGTGTTTGGGAAATGGACAGGTATGTACACATTATTGCTATTCCTGAAAGTAAAAGTTGTTTCATGGTTATATTTTGTTGGCAGAAACAATCATTTTTGTGGAAATGAAGTTCCCGGGTTTTTAAATTTCTGATACAATCTTAGAAACTGTTTAAATTCATTTGAAAGAGTTTCCATAGTGTTAGTCTGTGCCTTTCTTAATGTCACCCTGAGCCTGTCGAAGGGCTGCTCAAAATCAGTAAAGGCTTCGACAAGCTCAGCCTGACAACCTAATAATTTCATTTTCAACAGCTTCTTAGTTACGTCCCGGACGGCTCACATGACCCGATGATGATGAACTGGAAGAGGACGAGCTGCTGGAACTTGAACTGCTTGAAGATGGCGCATAAGTTCTTTCAGTAGAACGATAAGTCTCATTTGAATTGCTGCTCCTACTGTTGTTTGATGTAAAAATCTTTTTAATGCTGCTTCCTGAAGAATAACTACTTGAGCTGTGCGATGAGTAGCTCCCAAGCTGGGGCCTGTTGACATTGGGATGTACTACTTTAGGGTTAATGACATAGATATTTCCATAGGAATAACCGGTGTAACCTGTGTAATAGCCAGTGTAAAAACTACCTATGTAAGGATTGTAATAACCGGGATAAAAAATGGAACTAGAGCTATTTCCATAGCAATTGCATGAACAATGATTATAGCCATTATACACAGAATAGCCATTGTTATAATTACCATAGTTGTTGTAGTTGTAAGTGTAATCATTATACCTTGTATCGTACCAATAGCTGTAGTCATCTATTGAGGACCAGCGGTTGCGGTTGCTCACTTTCATACGCAGATACCTGTCTTCGGGACTGGTGTAAGATTCATATTTATCCTGGTTTTTAGTTTCATCTTTCGTTGTATTATTTTCTCCGGTTGAAGGTGGGGCAGGAGAGTAATAAACATCGTCAGGAGTCTGTGTGGACTTGTATTGTGTCGAGCAGCTAACCAAAGCAACTGCCAGAATCGTGTAGAGTAAAAAGGTGCGTTTCATATAACAAGGTTTTTTGAAAAAGTTATCTAATGTTAAGTTACTATTTTTGCGGCAATTGTACAATCTGCTAACCCATTGGCAAAGAGTTTGCCAAATTATTAACAGACGTAAATACAATTGTTAAGATTCACAGAAAACACAAAGTTACAGCAATGAGTAAGGAAATTACATCGAGAACAGAAGATTATTCGCAATGGTACAATGACCTTGTCATAAAAGGCGGCCTGGCCGATTACAGTGCTGTTCGCGGTTGCATGGTCATTAAGCCTTACGGCTATGCCCTTTGGGAAAATATGCGTGACCAGTTGGACAAAATGTTTAAGGAAACAGGCCACGAAAACGCTTATTTTCCACTATTTGTACCAAAAAGTTTGTTTGAAAAAGAAGAAGAAAATGCAGAAGGCTTCGCCAAAGAATGTGCGGTGGTCACACACTATCGGCTGAAACTGAATCCCGATAAAAAAGGCGCACTCATGGTGGATCCTGATAGCAAGCTGGAAGAGGAATTAATCATTCGCCCCACAAGTGAGGCCATCATCTGGAACACCTACAAAGGATGGATTCAAAGTTACCGCGACCTGCCATTGCTCATCAACCAATGGGCCAATGTGGTCAGGTGGGAAATGCGGACAAGGCTGTTTCTCCGCACAGCCGAATTTCTCTGGCAAGAAGGGCACACGGCACACGCCACACAGGATGAAGCTGTTGCCGAAACCAAACAAATGCTGGAAGTGTATGCTGAGTTTGCTGAAACCTTCATGGCAATGCCAGTTATAAAAGGTGTGAAGAGTGCCAACGAACGTTTTGCCGGTGCCGTGGACACTTACTGCATAGAAGCCCTGATGCAGGATGGCAAAGCATTGCAGGCCGGGACATCTCATTTCCTGGGACAAAATTTTGCCAAAGCATTTGATGTAAAATTCAGCGACAAGCAAAACAAACTGGACTATGTGTGGGCCACAAGCTGGGGAGTAAGCACAAGGCTGATAGGCGCACTGGCCATGGCTCACAGCGATGATGACGGATTGGTGATGCCGCCAAAACTGGCTCCGATTCAAGTGGTGATTGTACCCATTTTCAAAGGCGAAGAACAAAAGGCCGCTATTGACGAAAAGGTGAATGCGCTTACCAAACAATTGAAGCAATCGAGCATTCGTGTCAAGTACGATGACAGCGACAACCAACGCCCCGGTTGGAAGTTTGCCGAATACGAAATGAAAGGCGTTCCGGTCAGAATTGGCATTGGTGCCAGGGATATTGCCAACAATGTGGTGGAAGTAGCCCGCCGCGATACCAAAGAAAAGAAAAACTATTCCATAGACGGCCTTGCCGAAAGCATCATTGCATTGCTGGACGATATTCAGGCAAGCATTTATAGCAAAGCAAAAGCCTACCGCGAAGACCACATTACCATAGCCGACAACTGGGATGAATTTGTCAGCCTTCTCGACAGCAAAACCGGTTTTATCTCCGCCCATTGGGACGGCACCGGTGAAACTGAAGATAAGATAAAAGAACTGACAAAAGCCACCATTCGCTGTATTCCATTAGACAATGTGCAGGAAGAAGGGAAGTGTATTTTGACAGGTAATCCGAGTAAAGAGAGGGTTTTGTTTGCAAGGGCTTATTAATGTTTAGAGTTTATGGTTTAATGTTTAAAGCGATGTTGTATTTAAGGAGGATGGTTTTTGAACCGGTCTGCAATATTTCGATTAAACTTTGGTTGCGTCGTCCCGCACATGCGGGATATTGTAAAATCTTTATTCATTTTTTTTACAGGGGACAAAGGTTATAAAGAGGGAAATGTTATTGTTGTCAGGCTGAGCTTGCCGAAGCCTTTTTTTTGGAACCTTAATATTGCCCTTCGACAAGCTCAGGCTGACATTGTAGAAGTCTAAGAAATATCAAACATCATCACATCAGACATACGAAATTATCTCCTCTCTTCAATACATATCAAGTCGCCACATCAATGCACAATGGGATGATTGTGTGCAGGCAGCCAATGCTCCTATTTATTTGCAAGCCTTTTATCTCAATGCGATATCCCCTAAATGGTGTGCTTTAGCAGGCGAAAATTACGATTGGATTTTGCCAATCATTTCCAATAAAAAATTTGGCATCCCCTACCTCTATCAACCGCCTTTTACACAGCAGTTGGGTATCTATGCAAAACCCGGAGTTGAGGTTCCTTTCAATGAAATTATCAGTAGGCTGAAAGCGAATTATCGCTTTTGGGAAATCAATTGGAATGCTGCCACTGCGGGACTTTTGGCTGATGAAATAATCGCTAAAAGTTCCGCAACAAATTTCATCCTTGACCTTTCGAAAGAATATAAAAGCATTGCCCAAAATTATCACACCGACCTTGTAAAGAACCTGAAAAAAAGCAGCCAATTTTCCCTTCAATTTCAGCCTTCAAACGATTATCAATTCAGCATTGATTTGTATGTAGAGCATTATGCAAGCAGAACCCCTTATGTAACCAGGAATGATTATGACAACTTCAGAAAGCTATGCCATTTTGCGAAGCAGAAAAACCAACTGATTTGCCGTGATGCCACAAATGCGAAAGGCGAAATTGTCGCTACAGCACTCCTTTTGAGCGATTGCCGTCGCATGTATAACATGATGAACACAACGACAGAACAAGGCCGCAAACAAGCCGCTAATCATTTCCTTATCAATGAAATCATCAAAGAGTTTGCAGGACAGAACATCATCTTCGATTTTGAAGGAAGTGACCTGCCGGGAGTGAAAGTTTTTTATGAAAATTTCGGTGCTGTAAATGAGCCGTATTTCCACATAAAATACAACAACCTGCCGTGGCCTGCAAAGCTTTTTAAGCGATAGTTTGTTCCATCAACTTTTCTGCAATCAGCAAATCAATTGGCCTGGTTATTTTCAAATTATTATACTCACCTTCAATCAGGAAAATCTCGTAGCCTGCTGCTTCTGCAACCGTGGCTTCATCTGTGAAAAATGGCTGGTAGTTCTGCTCAAAAGCTTGTAATAAAAGTTTCGACTGAAAAGTTTGCGGAGTCTGTACAATTCTTACACTGTTTCTTACCAAAGGGTGGTGGCTGTTCTCATCTTGCAACCTGATGGAGTCCGTAGCTGCCACAGCAGGAATGGCACTTCCTTTCTCCAACGCCTGTTCATAGCAGCGTTTAATTAGTTCCATACTTATCATGCACCGCACCGCATCATGTACAAAAACAATGGATGGTTCGGTCACAAAAGCAAGTCCGTTTTTGACAGAATGAAAACGTGTCTCACCACCTGCAACAATATGAACGGCTTGTTTTAATTTAATTTTAAGATTAAATTCTTTTCCTTTTTGCAAATGTGCCTCTGGCAAGACCAACACAATTTCAATGTCTGAAAAAGCGTTGATGAAAGATTCGATTGTATGCTGAATGAGCGGTTTGCCATTTAGCAGCAAAAACTGCTTAGGCACTTCGCTCCCCATCCGCTGCCCCGCCCCACCCGCCACAATGACCGCATATTTTTTCATCAGGCAAAGAAAGAAAAATTATAAATGAGTATGCGAAGAATTGTGAGTGCGAATTGCAATAAACCAATTAACAAATAAACCAATCAACTGATTAACCCCAATAGAAAAAGGGCTGGATAGAAATCCTGCCCCGTTTAATCCAATATTCTATGAAAAACCAATTATAAGATGAAGTGGGAAATGATAAGGTTGCAGGTGAGTGAAAGAAAATAGTGATAGAGTTACAAAAAATGCCTGGCAAAACGTAACCAATAGGCAGTAAACAGGTTATTGATTTAACCGGAAAGAAAAAGGGCTGGATAGAAATCCTGCCCCGTTTTATCCAATATTCTATGAAAAACCATGATAAAGATGCTGACAAAAACAATATAGTTGCATCTTCTTTTTAGAATTTAAGTCATAATTAATCTGTTAATTCAATTTTAATACCTTTTTTACTCAGAATCATAAAATCGAACTAAGCTTGAGAACATACATTGAAATCATAAGCCAGATAATACTCAAGCAAAATCCTGCAAAAACATCACTGGCATAATGCACATGAAGATAAACTCGGCTGACAGCTATAAGTGTTGCAAAAATGAATAAACCTGATATTACCAACAGTCTTATTAAAAGGGAAATTTTCATCATCCAGATGATGTAAATGATCAGACCGCAAAGTGTGAAAGAAGAAAAAGAATGACCACTTGGAAAACTGAAGCCAGTAACCGCTGTTATGAGTGGATCAATTGGTCGGTGCCGCT
>JAYTGA010000010.1:0-9395 GCA_043733905.1 Segetibacter sp. | reverse complement strand
TAGGTCTTGACCTGAATTGCAATAAAATAAAAAAACTCTACGACCAATGCTTACATATAGGTTCAATGGCCGCTTAAATTATTACCGGAGTATTGTTTTTAATAAAACGGTGTTTTTAAGTAAGAAAGCAAAGTTGCAGTTGGATTCGGTGGTGAAGATTGCGGAGCAATATCCAAATTGTAACATAAGCGTTAAAGGTTTTTGGAACATCAAGTGTGAAAAGCCAACAAAAAAGCTGGGATCAGGTAAGTGCTGTTTTTAAATATTTAGAAAAGAGAGGTATCCCACACAAAAAATTAATTTTTAACTACGGTGAACCTGGAGGTTCTAACAAGGTGAATCTTTTTGGAACAACGGAAAAACCTTTTATAGATATTGGATGTCCAGCCAGAAGCCTTTTCCAAATAAAGTCTAAGCATTCTTGACTGCCATAGCCCTTAATGATTTTGAGTAAACCAGTTTTTGCAAACACCCACATAGCTTTTAGAAAAACACATTTACTTTTGGCAAAATTGGTTTGCTTGCTAAGAAGCTGTTTTTGTATGTAAAAAAACATGGAAAAAGCCCAATAAAGATTTGATGTAAAAGAGTGCGACGCCAATGAAACCCCACAAAGAATAAATGCCGGGACAAAAAACAGCAAAACATAAACCAGCAGTAAAACACAAGACCAATAACCCAATTAACAAATCAACTAATTAACCGAATAAATGGAATACAATTTCAGGGAAATAGAAAAGAAATGGCAGGAGCATTGGAAGGCAACCAATGCTTATAAAGTTGAAAACAATGTTGACAAGCCAAAATATTATGTGCTCGATATGTTCCCCTACCCAAGTGGTGCAGGGCTGCATGTGGGGCATCCGCTGGGGTACATTGCTTCGGACATTTTTAGCCGATACAAAAGGCTGAAAGGCTTCAATGTACTGCACCCGATGGGCTTTGACAGCTTTGGTTTGCCCGCCGAACAATATGCCCTGGAAACAGGTGAACACCCCGCCGAAACCACCAAAAAGAATATCGCCACTTTTAAAGCCCAGTTAGACAAAATCGGTTTCTGCTACGACTGGAGCCGCGAAGTGCAGACCAGCGACCCCAATTATTATAAGTGGACACAGAAAATTTTCCTCGACCTGTTCAACAGCTACTTCTGCAACACGCAGCAAAAGGCAAGACCGATTGCTGACCTCGTGGAAAAGTATGAAACGCAAGGCAGCAGCCATTTTACTGCTGAACAGTGGAACCAATTTTCCGCGGTTGAAAAAGAAGAATGGCTCATGAAACGCCGCCTTGCCTTTTCATCGTTCGGCGAAGTGAACTGGTGCGAAGCTTTGGGCACCGTGCTGGCCAACGACGAAGTGGTAAACGGTGTGAGCGAACGTGGCGGCCACCCGGTGGTGAAAAAGAAAATGCGGCAATGGTACCTGCGGATTACCGCCTATGCAGACCGCTTGCTGGAAGGATTGGAAAGGGTTGATTTTAGTGAGAGTATGAAGGAGATGCAAAGGAATTGGATTGGAAGGAGTGAGGGGGCGGAGGTGGAGTTCAGCCTCACCCCCGACCCCTCTCCCGGGGGAGAGGGGGGAAGCAACCCATCGGCCACGCCCACTCCTACTTACAAAACTGCGATAAAGGAATATTGGGATATTTTGAAACAGTATGGGCGTGAGAATAGAAAGAATCCAACAGAGGCTGAGGACTTATTATGGCAAAGGCTTAGGAATAATCAGATGGGGGAAAAGGTTAGAAGACAACATACAATAGAAGGATTTATAGCAGACTTTGCATTTTTGAACAGTGGAGTTGTAGTTGAGATAGACGGCGGTTATCATGACGATGTCGAACAAAAAATTTATGATGATGCACGAACCAATTACCTGAAAGAATTTAATCTTGATGTTGTTCGTTTTACAAACGATGAGGTGTTGACCAAAACGAATGACGTAGTGAACGCTATAAAGAATGCATTAGAGGACGGCAAAAAGAGATTGGCAGCCGCTTTCCCCCTCTCCCCTGGGAGAGGGGTCGGGGGTGAGGCTAATGCAAGCGAAGTGAGGTCTCTCCGCGTTTACACCACCCGCCCCGACACCATCTTCGGCGTTGACTTCATGGTACTGGCTCCGGAGCACGAACTGGTGGAACAAATAACTACTGATGAGCAAAGGGAGGAAATTGAAAAATACCTGACTTACGTAAAAAGCCGCAGCGACCGCGAACGGCAAGCCGAAGTAAAAACCATCACCGGTGCATTTACCGGGGCTTATGCGGTCAATCCTTTTAGCGGCAAACAAATCCCGATTTGGATAAGTGAGTATGTGCTGGCGGGCTATGGCACCGGGGCTATTATGGCCGTGCCTTGCGGCGATGAAAGGGATTTTAAATTTGCGCAACATTTCAATATTCCTATCACTAACATCATAGGCGAACACTACAACGGAAGCGAAGCCAACCCGACTAAAGAAGCGACATTAGAGAACAGCGGTTTCCTCAATGGTTTGCTGATGAAAGATGCCATTGCCGTGGCCAACGACAAGATTGAGGAAATGGGCATCGGCAAGCGAAAGGTGAACTATAAAATGAGAGATGCCGGTTTCAGCCGACAACGTTATTGGGGCGAACCGTTCCCGATAATATGGCAGGATGGCGTTGCCAAACCGTTGGATGAAAAAGACCTGCCGCTTCAATTGCCGCATGTAGAAAAGTATGGCCCCGGACCCGAAGGCGAAGGCCCGCTGGCAAATATTGAAGATTGGGTAAACACACCCGAAGGTCGCCGCGAAACCAGCACCATGCCCGGTTATGCAGGTTCTTCGTGGTACTTTCTCCGCTACATGGACCCGCACAACAGCGAGGCTTTTGTGGAGAGAAAAGTAAGCGACTACTGGAACAGTGTTGACCTCTACATTGGCGGCACCGAACATGCCGTAGGCCATCTCCTCTACAGCCGCATGTGGACGAAAGTCTTGTACGACCTGGGATATATTGGTTATGATGAACCGTTTAAGAAGTTGTTGAATCAGGGGATGATTCAGGGGAGTTCAAGGTTTGTTTATAGAGTTACTTTCCCTGAATCACCAGGTGAATTGATTGAAAACTTACTTTCCGAAGGTAAAACTGTAGATACTTCAAAGTCAGTTTTTTTGTCCCACAAATTATTCAAACAATTCAATGAATTAAAAGGGCAGCGAGCAGTTTTTTTGAAAGATTTAAAACCCGAATTAAAGATTGATAATTTTGCTATTACGCTTGTTTCGACAATGCATGTTGATGTAAATCTTGTTCATGGAGTTGAACTGGACATTGATGCATTTAGAAAGTGGCGAAATAGCGAGTATGCTAACGCTGATTTTATTTTAGAAGATGGCAAATACATCTGCGGCTCTGAAGTCGAAAAGATGTCCAAGTCCAAATACAACACCGTCAACCCTAACGAACTTTGCGAACAATACGGTGCCGATACTTTCCGCATGTACGAAATGTTCCTCGGCCCGATAGAGCAAAGCAAACCGTGGGATACCAAAGGCATAGAAGGCGTACACCGCTTTTTGCGCAAGCTGTGGCGCTTGTTTGCTGATGATGTAAAAGGTGTGAATGTGACCAACGAAAAAGCCACGGATGCTGAGTTGAAAATTCTGCACAAGACCATCAAAAAGATAGAAGACGATACGGAGCGGTTCAGTTTCAACACGGCAGTCAGCACATTCATGATTTGTGTAAATGACCTGCACGATGCCAAATGCCACAAACGTGAAATACTGGAGCCGCTCATTATTCTGCTGGTGCCCTACGCCCCGCATATTGCAGAGGAATTGTACCAGTTGTTGTACTCCTCCCTCTCCTTTGGAGAGGGTCGGGGTGAGGTCTCTGTTCTTGATGCTTATTTCCCCAAACTGGAAGAGAAATACCTTGTAGAAAGCAGTAAAGAATACCCCATCACCATCAACGGAAAAGTCCGTACCACCATCAACATTTCCCTGGATGCCACCCAACCCGAGGTGGAGAAACTGGTGCTTCAAAACGAAGTGGTTCAAAAATGGCTTGAAGGGAAAGAACCGAAAAAAATCATTTTTGTGAAGGGTAAGATGATCAATGTGGTGATATAAAAAGAAGAATTTCAACAAACATGCAACGACATCAAATGTTACACTCCATACTTTCCCGCTACTCCCATACATTTCATCAGGTGGTAAAATTTGATGCCGCAAAAGATAAAATGCTTTTGTTGGACTTTACAGATGCCAATACAGACCTGACAGATGACGTATTGAATAACACCGAGAAGTTTTCAGCTTATATCGAAAATTTATTAGGCAAAAAATACACTTATGGAATAGGCGGATACAACGAGCACCGAACCATTTATGCCCGCAGTCACCACTTTGACAGCGGTGAGGAGCCACGTCGGCTGCACCTTGGTATTGATATTTGGGGAAAGGTCGGCACACCCGTTTTTGCGCCGCTTGGTGGTACCATACACAGCTTTGCTTTCAACGACAATTATGGTGATTATGGCGCCACTATCATTTTGCAGCACCAGGTTGACACCGTTTCTTTCCACACCTTATATGGGCATCTTAGCCAAAAAGATATTGGCGGGCTGCGTGTTGGCCAATACATCAGCCGGGGCGAAGAGTTTGCCCATTTTGGCCCGCCGAAAGAAAACGGTCACTGGCCGCCGCACCTTCACTTTCAGGTAGTGGAGGACATGCACGAACACAAAGGTGACTACCACGGCGTTTGTAAATATTCAGAAAGAGAAAAATGGCTTGCAAACTGTCCTAATCCTGACGCCATTTTGCAAATGATGGAATTTGCAAAATAAACTAATTAAAAAAAGCCGCAATTAATGCGGCTTTTTTTGTAGAGCGTACGGGAATCGAACCCGTGATTCCTCCGTGAAAGGGAGGTGTCTTAACCCCTTGACCAACGCTCCGTTTTTTTAATTTGGGAGTGCAAAAATAAGAGCGATGACTATTAATACCAAAACTTTTTTAAATTTCTAAAATATTGATTTAATTTTTATTTTTAAAATGATTAAATCCTGTTTTTTTTAAAAAAATTGAAGTCTTTTGAATTAACTGCCGAACCCTTTTCAGCCCCCTGCAACTATGATGTGGAGTTGTTGAAGTTAAACACTATTTTCTATTATCTTTGCCGCCATTTAAAACAGTCATTAATAGTTCATTAGCGTTTGTTTTAATGAATTACAATTGAAATTTTAGTTAAGCAACATTATTGAAAAAGCTTTCGATGCGATTTTTAAATTTGCGTCGTGTAGCCTCTTATGATCCCATGTGAGTGAGAGAGGCGAAGCTATATTAAAAAAATTAATGAATGGGCAATATTAAACTTTCGCTTATCCTGATTATCTCTTTACTAATGATTTATTCTTGTACAAGTCGAAAAAGAATAATGTATTTCAACGATATGAGCGAGGTTACTAAAACAGCCGATACTATTAGTTACCTGCAACCTTTAAAAATTCAAACCGGTGATATTTTACAGGTAACTATTTCCACCATTAATAAAGATATTTCTGCCATTTACAATCCTGCTGCTAATTTTATTAATGCCAATCCGGTGAGCCAGGGCTACATGGTAGATCGTAATGGAAATATTGATTTACCGCAAATTGGAAAAGTAAATGTAAGGGATAAGACAACTGATGACATAAATACGATTATAAAAACTGAACTGAATAAATCAATTAAAGATGCTTTTGTGGCAACAAGACTATTGAATTTCAAAATATCTGTTTTGGGCGATGTTGCAAAACCAGGGAGTTTTACAATCACGAACGAAAGAGTTTCTATTTTGGAAGCATTAAGCCTGGCTGGCGATGCAAATCTGAGTGCTAAACGCGATGAAGTTTTGCTGATTAGAGAGCGGGAGGGCAAAAAAAATTATGTAACCCTAAACCTGAACAATAGTAAAATACTTTCCTCACCATATTACTATCTCAGCAATAATGATGTAATCTATATTCGGCCAGGTGTCAATAAGTTCATCTCATCCTCTGCTGCGGTGCAATTGGCACCAATTATTGCAACAGGTCTTACTTTAATTTTGGTTCTCTATAATAATGTTCTCAAAAAATAACCCTACCTATCTGCCATTATGAATAAAGAACCCAACAGAAAAGCTATAAGCGAGACTGATGTTCTTGATGTAAGAGTTACACTGAGCAGGTTCATGTATCATTGGCCGCTTTATTTGCTAATGATTTTAATTTCATTGGGTGGAGCTTACTTGTACCTGCGTTACACCCGTCCTGTCTATTCGTCCACGGGAGAAATTTATATTAAAGAAGATACAAAAAGTACAAGTGGACAGAGCATTTTAGCTGATCTGGACATGTTTAGTTCCAATAAGATTGTGGAAAATGAAATGGAAGTAATTAAATCGCCTCTCATTTTAGAAAGTGTTATTAGGGAAAATAAATTTAATATCAGGTACTATCTGAAAGGAAAAGTTCTTAACCTTGAACTGTATAATCAGGCACCTCTCAAACTCAACATTATAACTGATAGTTCAAAAGTAGGTGATTACATTTTTAAAATAGAAATGCTTGAAAATGACAAAATAAAAGTCACCTACCCTCTGGATGTAAAAAAGATGAAAAATTACCGGACATTATTCACCCGGTTCAATAAGCCTTTTTATGTAAAAAAGGACAGGTTTTCTATCAGTTATTTGCCTCAAATAAGCTTGAATACAGAAAAAGAATTTGAAATTCAGGTGGATTCAATATCCCCTTTGGTTTATAAAAAATCGCAGGAAATAACAACGAACCTCATAAACAGGATGGGCACTGTTTTTCAACTGACTTATGAAGATGAAATGCCGGAAAGAGCCGCTGATTTTTTGAATGCGGTTTTAAAGACTTACAATAAATACACTCTTACCGACAAAAATGAAATTACCCTAAATACTATTACATTTATTGAAGGCAGATTGGTATCACTGGGCAATGAGCTGGATGTTTTGGAAAGAGATGTTGAAACCTTCAAAAAAGTCAGAGGCATAACAGAAATTGACGAAAGTTCAAAACTGATACTCGATCAGGCAAAGGAAGTAGATAAGCAATTGGGCGAATCTGAAATTCAATTATCAGTTTACAATTCGATAGAAAAATATTTAAACAATCCTTCAAGTGGGAAACCATTTTCGCCTATTTATGGAAGTGTTGACCCAGCTCTGAATTCCCTGATAAGCCGCTACGAAGAGGCTTTGCGTGAAAAAACAAGGCTTGCATTGGCCGTGCAGGAGGGCAATCCCATACTGACTGAAGTGGAAGACCAGGTTGTCAATACTAAAAAAAGCATTAAAGAATACATTGAGGGCTACCGCAGAAATGCAACAATTGAAAAAGCCGGTGTACAAAAAAAGGTCAAACAAATAGAAAGCAGGATTAGGGAAATTCCAACTTATGAAAGGGAGTTTATCAATATCAAAAGACAGCAAAGCATTAAGGAAGGTCTTTACAATTTTCTACTTCAGAGAAAAGAAGAAGCTTCTGTTTCGTATGCCAGCAATATTGTGACTAACAAAATCATATCGCCTGCCTATATTGATAACAATCCGGTACGACCTAAAAAGGTTTTAATTTACTTATTCTTTTTTCTGACAGGAATTATTATTGCTTCGGTATATATATGGCTCAGGTATTTATTGAACACCAACATTACCTCTAAAAAAGACATTGAAAAAGTAACAAACATTCCTATTGTTGCTGAGATTTACAAATATGACGTTCCTAAATTTACCAGTTTAAATGAACGAACTGTTCTTACAGAGCAAGTTTTAAATCTGAGAAATAATCTCAAGTTTTTATTAGCGGGCATTCATCATACTCCTGCTATTTTGTTTACATCAAGCATGTCGGGAGAAGGAAAAACGTTTATTTCATCGCACCTGGGCAATGCGCTGACCTATAACAATAAGAAAGTTATTCTTCTTGAATTCGACCTTCGAAAACCGAAATTGTCACAATCACTAGGCATTAGCAATTCAAGCGGCGTTACCAATTATCTTGTTGGTTTTGAAACCTTAGATCAGGTCATTAAAAAAATCCCGGGCAATGATAACTTGTTTATTATTCCTTCGGGTCCCATTCCGCCGAATCCTGTGGAGTTGATCGAAAGTGAAAAAATGAAAGAATTATTTGTCATTTTAAGGGAAAAATTTGATTACATTATTATTGATACAAGCCCGGTTGGCATGGTTTCCGATGCCAAAAGTTTATCCCCATTGATTGATTGTTCCTTGTTTATCGTAAGATTTAATTACACACCAAAAATTAAATTCAAAGAACTTGTAGCCGAAATAGAAGGCTCAGCTTTTCCCAAAATCGGCATTGTATTCAATGGTGTAGACCTGCAATCTTCTTACAGGTATTCAAACTACGGCTATAATAATTATGGATACGGTTATGGAAATACCGAACCTCAGAAAAGTCGTTTATCGTTGTTTTTCAGAAGTTTAAAACAGAGAATTTTTCTTTAACTAGCTAACCAATCTCTTTTTTTTCCAAACATGAAAGTTATTATTTTATCTGCAGGCATTGGTTCCCGTTTGCGCCCCCTGACCGATCATTTGCCAAAGTGCCTTGTAAAAATTAATGGCAAAGAAATTTTGCGCTACCAGGTAGAATCTTTTTTAAAAAATGGCATAGAGGAAATTGTTTTGGTTTGCGGCTACAAAGCAGATATGGTGAAGAATTTTTGCGATGCGAATCATTTTTCCCAAATAAAAATAATTGAGAATATTGACTATAATACGACCAACAACATGTATTCTCTCAATCTTGCAAAAGATGAGGTGCTTGGTCAGGATTTCATGTTTTGTAATGGCGATGTGATCTACGGCAGCGAAATTATCCGCCAAATGGTTGCCACCAAAAGCAGCGATGCAATTGGCGTGCAGGTTGGCAATTTTAATGACGAGGCTATGAAAGTGACAGTTGATGAAAACGGTATTATTAACGACATCAGTAAAAAAATTGACCGGGATAAAGCTTTTGGCACCTCCATTGACCTTTACAAAATATCGGCAGAAGGTTCTACAAAACTATATGATACCATAGAAGTTTTATTAAAAGACAATCAAAACAACTGGTCTGAAGTCGCCTTGCAACAGATGATGCAGGAAAAGAAAATCCATTTTCAGCCAATTGACATTCAGGAAAATAAATGGTTTGAAATAGACAATCTGGAAGATTATTTCAATGCGGTGAAAATGTTTGCCCCTTTCGATATTTTTAAAAAGAAAAAAGCTTTTTTTGATCTTGATGGTACCGTCTATTTAGGTAACAATGTGCTGGATGGTGCGGTTGCGTTTTTTGAAAAATTGAGAGCAAACCACGTCCACTATTATTTCCTATCAAACAATTCCTC
>JAYTGA010000009.1:0-9266 GCA_043733905.1 Segetibacter sp. | reverse complement strand
AAGGACAAAAACGTTTTTACTGATAACTGGATTTATATTCATGACCCTTCTGTAAAAGTCGGTCGTGTGCAAAACTTTAAATCGTGGAGTCCCTACATGGTTCCCGACTCGGCAATGGCTTGCTATGGCCTGGAATATTTTTGCTTTGAAGGCGACGGCATGTGGAACAGCAGCGACAATACTCTGATTGATTTAGGCAAAAAAGAAATGGAGCAAATAGGTCTTGGCAAGGCCGCAGATGTCACCGATGGATATGTAGTGAGGCAGGCAAAAGCTTATCCTGTGTATGACCAGTACTACAAAAAGCACGTCAGCAGCATCAGGCATGAGCTGTCCAACTATCCCGGTCTCTACCTTGTAGGTCGCAATGGAATGCACAAATACAACAACCAGGATCACAGCATGATGACCGCCATGCTCGCCGCCAAAAACATTGATGCGGGTTATGACCTCTATGACCTTTGGAACGTGAATGCCGATGCCGTCTATCACGAAGGTGGCGAACGAGGTGAGGAAGAAGGCGGCAGACTTGTGCCGAAAAAAGTAGAGAGCTAAGAAATAAATGTTGGAGTTCTATGTTTTAAACCCTAAACCCTCAACCCTAAATTATATGTACAATCTCCCCTACTTCAAAGCCAAGGATCAACAGCAGGTGCTTGATTTTATGCATCAAAATCCCTTTATCATCCTCACCGGTTGCAATGCCGATCAAAAGCCTGTGGCGACTCATGTTCCTGTATTGATAAAGGAAAGAGAAGGGAATTTATTTTTGCAGGGGCACATTATGCGAAACACTGATCATGAAAAAGCTTTTGAAACTAACCCCAATGTTTTGGCGTTGTTCAATGGGCCGCATACTTATGTCAGTGCAAGCTGGTACACAAACCCTCAGGAGGGCAGCACCTGGAATTATCTTACAGTTCATGCAAAGGGTTTGCTTTCCTTTCAACCAGAAGAATTTCTTCGCCAACTTTTGGGAGAACTAACGGCTCATTTTGAAAACAATGAAGCATCACCTGCTCTATACGAACATTTGCCGGAGGAATATGTCAATAAACTGTCTAAAGCAATTGTTGGCTTTGAAATTGCAGTGACCGACATTGACAATGTATTTAAATTGAGCCAAAACCGTGACGAAAAAAGCTATGAACAAATCATTTCGCAATTATCAAAAGGGGATGATGAGGCTCAAAAAATATCTCAACTAATGAATCAAAATAAGTAACAATGAAAAAACTGTTTTTCTTTTCTCTTTTATGCCTGATTATGGCAAGTTGCGAAAGCCTTCAGGTTATCAGCAGTCCACAGGTGAATAAGACACCTGCATTTGACATTCAAGGCCACCGTGGTGCCCGTGGTTTAATGCCGGAAAACACCATTCCTGCTTTTTTAAAAGGATTGGATGTTGGTGCAACAACATTGGAAATGGATGCTGCCATCACCAAAGATGGCAAAGTCATATTAAGTCATGACCCGTTTTTTGTGCATGACATTGCTTTGAGACCAGATGGCAAATCCATCAATCAGAATGAAGAACGAGGCATCAATCTCTACAAACTCAATTACAACGAGATTGAAACGTATGATGTAGGTTCAAAAGGCAATGCTGCATTTCCACAGCAGCAAAAAGTAAAAGCCTTCAAACCGCTCTTATCCGATGTCATTGATTCTGCCGAGGCTCATGCAAGAAAAATAAACCGGGCTTTGCCATTTTACAACATTGAAATAAAATCGCACCAGCCTTTTGACAACTTGTTTTATCCACCGGTCGGCAAATACACAGATATGGTCATGGCTGTCATTTTGCAAAAAAATATTGCCGAAAGGGTCATCATTCAATCGTTTGATGTTCGTGCTTTGAAATACATGCACCAGAAATACCCGGCTTTTAAACTTGCTTTGAATCTTGACAATTTTGGTACCAGAACCTTGTCCGACACGCTTACTTCTCTCGGGTTTACTCCATACATTTTAAGCACAAATTCTACGAGTGTGAACGAGTCGCTCATACAACAATGCAAAGCCAAAGGAATAAAAATTATTGCTTACACTGTCAATGATTTGGGAGAAATGAAACGGTTAAAAGCATTGGGTCTCGATGGAATTATTACTGATTATCCTAACGTGGCAAAAGATAATTTGTAAGCGTATGAAAGTTCTGGAATAAATTCGGCTTTAACAGTCAAAATTTTCACTAAGTAAAAAGGCTTTAGCTACACTTAATGTTGCTAAAGCCTTTTTGCTTTGATGAAGTGGCTGTTAGTTCAAACCTACTTCTATTAATGAAATGATGCTTTGCCGCTCTTTATTTCTTCTCTACAATACTTACTGCCGCGCCGCCGCCAGGGGCAAGAGGCAAAGTTAAAATGCTGTTGCTGTCAACAATTTTAGTCGTGATTTTATAGGCTTCAGGATTTGTTTTCCAATCAGCATTGGCAGCATCCGCATACATGGTTGCGGTGTATGTTTTGCCTTTGTCTAAAAAGCCAAGTGCAATTGTTGCTGTCCGGTTGTTTTCATCGGTTATGGCGCCAATGTACCAGTTAGATTTGCCTTTTTCTTTTCTTGCTATTGTAATGTAGTCGCCGGGTTCAGCTTCTATGATTTTGCTGTCGTCCCAGTCCACAGGCACATCTTTAATGAACTGGAATGCATCCATATGCGCTTCGTAGTTTTCGGGATAATCTGCCGCCATTGCCAGCGGGCTATACATGGTGATGTAGAGCGCAAGTTGCTTGGTCAGCGTGGTGTGCATGATCCTGCCGGTGGGCTGTGCAGTATAATTTTGTAGTTTGAAAATGCCGGGTGTATAATCCATCGGCCCTCCCATCAGGCGGGTAAACGGCAGGATAGTTTCATGCTCCGGAGGACTGCCGGTGCTGAATGCATTGAACTCATTGCCACGGGCAGCTTCGTTTGCCAGCCAGTTGGGGTAGGTTCTTTGCAGACCTGTTGGCCTTACGGGTTCGTGCATGTCTATCATAATTTTGTATTCAGCCGCCTTTTGCGCAGCATGAATGTAATGGTTGGCCATCCACTGCCCATCGTGGTGTTCCCCACGGGGAATGATGCGGCCTACATAGCCCGTCTTGACTGATGTGTAGCCATTGTTGTTCATGAACCTGAAAGCAGTATCCATGTACCTTTCGTAATTAGTTACTGAACCGGATGTTTCGTTGTGCATAATCATGTTAACACCTTTGGATGCGGCATAGCGGCTGATTTCTTTTACATCAAAATCGGGGTAGGGTGTCACAAAGTCAAACACATCTTCTTTCCAGTTGCCAAACCAGTCTTCCCAGCCTGTATTCCACCCTTCTACCAGCACACCTTTGATGCCATTTTTTGCTGCAAAATCAATATATCGTTTCACATTAGCAGTGTTGGCTCCATGATGTCCGTGGGGGATCATTTTGCCCGCAGCATCAGTAGAATCAGGGAAATCCGAATAACTCCAACTGCTTTTGCCTGTCTGCATTTCCCACCAGACACCAACAAATTTCATAGGCTTTATCCATGAAGTATTGGCAATGGATGAAGGCTCGTTCAGGTTCAAAATCATTTTGGAGGCCAGGATATCGGTGGCTTTATCACTCACAATAATAGTTCGCCACGGCGTATGAAAAGGAGTGCGCAGGTATGCCTTTGCGCCCAGCGCATTGGGAACCAGGTTGGCCGAAAGGCTGTAACTATTTCTGTCCACATGCAGTTGCATGGCGGGATAGTTGACCAGTGCCGCTTCATGAATATTAAGGTAAAGATTATCATCAGTTTTCATCATGAGTGGGGTTTGCACGGCATATTGGTCAGGTGTGTTTCTGACGGCAATGGCTTTGTCATTGGCAGCTTGCGGCCACGCATCTACTTCACTCAGTTTGGTGGTGTTGTAGGTGTATTCGTTAGTATCGTAGTCGCCAGGAATCCAAAAGGTTTTGTGGTTGCCCGTTAGGTTAAATGTGGTCAGTTCATCTGACACAACAAAGTAGCGCATGGCCGCCTGTTTGGGAAACTCGTATCGAAAGCCAACACCATCTTCAAATACTTTGAACACAATGTCAGCCAGCCTGAATGGTTCCTTCTTTTCCCGAAGGTGAATGGTGAGTTGGTTGTAATGATTGCGGATGCTGCTAACCTCACCCCACACAGGTTTCCATGTATCATCTGCAGTAGTGGTAGTGCTGCCGGTTATTTCCATATTGTCCTGAAGCGGTAAAGCATCTTCTATTTTGAAACCCATTGCCGAAGGCTTTATCATTTCCTTCCCGGCAAAATAGACAGCATAGGTTGGCGCATCATTTTCATTTAACACAAAGTCAAGCCGGATGCGACCCATAGCGGCTGTCAATGTTTTTTGCTGCGCAAAAGAAGAAGCAAAAATGATAAGAAAAAAAGCAAATGCCAGCAGTTTCTTGGTAGTCATAGCATATCGGTTTATAAAATTTTTTTTGCCTGAAAAATAAAATTTTTTTTTGAAGAATGAAGGTAGAAAATTCTGTTCTGCTAATTTTTAAATCCCAACACATCTTTCATTCCATAAAGTCCTTTTTTACCAAAGAGAAATTCTGCAGCAAGCACCGCTCCTGTGGCAAATCCCTGGCGATTGTGCGCTGTGTGAATGATCTCAATATCGTCAATTGGTGATGTGTAAAGGACTCTGTGAGTACCCGGGGCAGGATCTTTACGTTCGCTGATGATCTGGAGTTGATCAGTTGTTTGATCTGTTTGATTCACCCAGCTTGTCTTCTGTTTCAGGTGTTCCATTACCTGGTTGGCAAGAGTGATGGCCGTGCCGCTTGGGGCATCTTTTTTTTCTGTATGATGGACTTCGGTTATCCGGGCATCGTAATCAGGGTAGGTGCCCATGAGCTTGGCCAGATAAGTATTTAATTCAAAAAACAGGTTGACACCAATGCTGAAATTGCTTGCATAAAGAAATGCACCATTATTACGTTTGCAGAAGGCAGTCATTTCGTCCCATTCACTTAACCACCCTGTAGAACCGCAAACAACTGGTAAGCCTGCCTTAAAACAGGAGATTAAATTTTCCGCTGCACTGTGAGGACCTGTAAATTCAATTGCTACATCGGCTTTACAAAGGTTATCTGTAGTCAGTTCATCTGTATTGTCAATTGAAATTTTCATTACAATTTCATGTCCTTTCTGCACAGCGACTTCTTCTATTGCTTTTCCCATTCTGCCATAACCAATCAGTGCTATTTTCATTAAGTAAAAGTAACAAAATGTGTTTGCAAAAAAGATAAATAGAGGTGTTTGTTACATGAAAAGCCGGACATCAGCTTTCAGAAACATTCGTTTCATTGAAAATACTTGACCGCCGCCGTCTTTTTTTGCGATTCTTTTTTTGACGTGGTTTGTCGGCATTGTTGAAACTAAGTAAGGACAAAATGAAAAAAGCCCCTCCCGCCAATGAAAGAAAATAGAAAATATAAATATGGTTCAGTGTTTTATAGTGCCAGCCGGAGTATAAAATAGTAATGGATTCTAAAAGGTAAAAAGCTGAGTCAGCATGAAGAAACCGGTTGGTAATTGTTTTGTGCAAACCTGCAACCAGTAAGTATAATATGGCAAAACCAAGATAGGCGGAGGCAGAATGTAAATCCCCACTTTCAAAACTATCAAAGCCGTGAAATAAGACAATAATTCCTGCAATAAGGTGTAGTAAGACGTTTACTTTGGGGTTATTCATTTTCTTTAAATCATCCGTAAAGCTCAAGGTGTATGTCTTTTCTATCATACCCTAAAGCCAATATTCGTTGTTTTGCTTCATCAATCATATTCTTCCAGCCGCATAGATAAAAAAAAGAAGGACGTTGTTGTTTTAGAATGTTTTCATAAACACTGTGAACATATCCCTTTATCATGTTCGGATCCTCTGATGTTTCCCTCGAAAAACAGGGTAAGTATTGATAACCTTCCAGTTCATTTTCAATCGCTTTTAATTCATCATGATACAGGCAATCCGACATCAATCTTGTACCAAAAATGAGATACAGGTTTTGATGAGCTATTTTATTCTGATGTATGTGGTGAATCATACTCCTGAAAGGTGCCACCCCCGTACCTGTACAAACCAAAAAGACATCTCTGTCAATTGTCTGTGGCAATACAAACACACCTTGCGGACCTCTTAACAGAAGCTCTGAGCCTTCTTTAATTTCATTAAACAAATAGGTTGTTCCCAATCCACCTTCCAACAAGACAATGACCAGTTCTATCGTATTTGTTCCATCAGGCCACGATGCGATGCTGTAGCTGCGCCATCTTTTGTTTTTCTTTTCATGAATGGGCAAATCAAGTGTCACAAACTGGCCGGGTACAAAATCAAATTGCTCCACTTCAGGAATTTGTATCCAAAACCTACGGGTAAGAGCAGTTTCATTTACAATTTTAGTTACAATGCCGATTCTCCAGGGTTCTAACATTGGTGTTAATTTTGTACAAAGTACAAAGAAGCTTTGTAAAATCTACAAACCGCCCCTTTAATCTGATAATCAACAATGAAAACACAGACAATAAGGAGCAACAAAACAGCCGGAACGTTGCAATTCACGGCTGTTTTTTCATAAAAAATGTAACGTAACTCTTTACACTTCCGCCATCTCAACCAGTTTTACTGCTGGAATGATTGCTTCTTTTGTTACCTTTTCTTTGCCCCGGTTGGCACGGGCCACACGGCTGTAGATAGACAATTTTTTATCGAACAAGAATCGGAAGAGAAGTCCGGTGTAAGATGTATGATAACCAAGCGTATTGTAGTATGAACCCGCTATTTTTCGAACTTTAGGAAGTTTATTCCATGACACCGAAGGAAAATCATGATGTTCATTGTGGTATCCTACATTCAGATTTACAGAGTTTAACGGGCCGTAATAGCTTTTGGTTTCCTGATCGCCGTGAGTTAAATAATGTTCCTGGATCCACCTGGCACCTAAGGGATGTAAACCAACTGAAAAGAAAAAGCCTGCAACAAGAAACACTGTACTTTTGGCTCCAAGAAAATAAATGACAGCCGCCATGAAACTAAACTGCACAATCCAGTTAACAACTGTCCATGTGTCCCACACCTGAATCTCATTTTTCAAACGGATTGGCCTGAGCAATTGAAAAACAGGATAAAACAACAACCACAAAGCTTTGCCGATACTGGAATTATCAATCAGTTTTGCTTCCCATTTAAAAGGCATGTCTGCATCCAATTCTTCAACACCCTGAAATGAGTGATGCTTGATATGATATTTTTGAAAAGAAACTGAACTTGGAAAAACCAGCGGCAGATTTGCCAAAATGCCCGACCATGTGTTGAGTGTGCGGTTCTTGAACAAAAGATTGTGTGCACACTCATGAATGCAGACAAACAATGTATGACAGGCAAATGCACCAACAAGATATGCAGCTAAAAATATCTGCCACCAGGGCTGATTTTTGAGTAAGATAGCTCCTGTTAATTGTACACTTACACACAATAAAATGACTAAAAAAGTATAAGGATTTCTACCAATCAACGCTCTGATTTCAGGATGCTTTCCTATAATTTCTTTTGTCCTTTTCTTGTGTGGCTCTGCTTCGTCTGACCATTTAAAACTTTTTTCCAAGATTGTAGTTTTTATGTTTTAAGCAAAATAATTAAAAGTCTCTAAGCTGTTTAAAATTGTATTTTTTTTCTCCGGGCAATTCCTCTTTTTTCTCTTTTCTTTCTAAATGGTAAGATTGTATTTTTTTCCCGCTGAGAATACAGGAGAAAGACAACACAGAGAATGCAGGAGAAACCCCAATAAACCAATTAACAAATAAACCAATTAACCTACCAAAAACTCCTTGTTTGCCAACTGTCCGCATGCTGCATCAATATCTTTGCCACGGCTTTTACGTAACCTTGCATTAACACGGGCTTTTGACAAATGGTTCATAAATTTCTCAGTTGTTTCTTCTGAGGGCTTGGTAAATTTAGCACCTTCAACCGGGTTGTATTCTATAATGTTGACCAAATCTGCAGGCACCTGCCGATAGATTTTAATCAATTCATCTGCATCACGCAGGCTATCGTTGAAGCCCTGGAAAAGAATGTATTCAAAAGTAATTTCATTGCCGGTTTGCTGATAAAAATAGTTTAGCGCATCTATCAGTTCCTTAATATTGTTGGTTTCGTTGATCGGCATGATCTCGTTGCGCTTGGCATCGTTGGCGGCATGAAGGCTGAGTGCAAGATTAAACCGCACTTTATCATCGCCCAATTGCCTGATCATTTTGGCCACTCCTGCCGTGGAAACCGTAATCCGTCTTGCACTCATGTGCAACCCATCGGGAGAAGTAATTTTGTCAATGGCCCTTAATACGTTTTTATAGTTTAGCAAAGGCTCGCCCATTCCCATGAAGACAATATTGGTCAGTTTTTTATCATAAACGCGATTGGCTTGCTGATTAATGAGAACGACCTGGTCGTATATTTCATCAAAATCAAGATTTCGTTTGCGATCCATGAAGCCGGTAGCGCAAAATTTGCAACTAAGACTGCAACCAATTTGCGATGAAACACAAGCGGTCTGCCGCTCGTCGGTCGGTATTAAAACACCTTCGACAAAGTGGCCTTCTGTTGTTTTAAAACGGCTTTTGACCGTTCCATCCTCGCTGTATTGTGTGGACTCCACCTGTAGAGCAGGCAGGCTAAAATGTTCATCTAACTTGCTTCTCAACTCTTTGCTAAGGTTGGTCATGGCCTCAAAACTATGCGCATGTTTTTGCCACAGCCATTCATACACCTGTTTTGCCCTGAATTTCTTTTCGCCCATTTGCTCAAAATAAAGAGACAATTCTTCAAAACTAAGCTGGCGGATGTTCTTACCCGGTTTCATGGCGCAAAGGTAAGCCACAACGACTTTGTGGCATAGAGAGAAAGTGTAAAGTTTTGAAAAACTGCTTTATAGGCTCATTATGTCTGTCGCCAATGCTAATATTGTGCGACGGCGCTGCTAATTGTGTTTTTTTAGACCTGCCGGGCAAAAAATCATTAGTTCGCATCCGTTGTTGAGGGCAACAAAGTCACTTTTAAATTGAGGTCTTTACTCATGCTGAATAAATAATGCTGGTTTGAAAGCAGGGAACGTGAGGCGGTATTTTGATTTAATACATCTAATAAATCACGGGCTATGGCTTTGCCATTTATATTGTTGACGACTTGCCAGTTTTTGATTTCAAGTTCAAATAAATAGTCTGCAAGTGGACGCTTTCCCAATGCCAGAAACTCGTTC
>JAYTGA010000008.1:0-1846 GCA_043733905.1 Segetibacter sp. | reverse complement strand
TGCAGTAATGGAAGATAAAATGTTAATGGACAAAAGCCTGCGCTGGCTGGAGAAGATGGGAACAAGAGAATGGTGTGGCTATTCTTTTAGCTGGGCCGCCTGCCTGTATGCAAAAGCAAAGGAAGGAGATAGTGCTGCTAAGATGTTGCAAATATTTGCCAACAATTTTGTTTCGGTAAATAGTTTTCATTTAAATGGCGATCAGCGTGGCGGCCAATATTCTAATTTCACTTACCGTCCCTTTACACTTGAAGGAAATTTTGCTTTTGCACAGGGGGTACATGAAATGCTTATTCAAAGCAACAATGGCTACATAGAAATTTTTCCGGCCATTCCTGTTTATTGGAAAGATGTATCCTTCAATACTTTAAGAACTGAAGGTGCTTTTCTAGTTTCGGCAGTTAAACAGAATGGCAATATTACCCAGGTAAAAATTACAGCAACTGTTGCCGGGTTACTGCAACTAAAACTTCCCTTTAAAACATTTTTTATAGAAGGTGAACAAAAAAAATATAA
This sequence comes from Segetibacter sp., assembly GCA_043733905.1. Classification (GTDB taxonomy): domain Bacteria; phylum Bacteroidota; class Bacteroidia; order Chitinophagales; family Chitinophagaceae; genus Segetibacter. Next base: position 1,330 of record JAYTGA010000008.1, on the reverse strand, counting down.
AGTAAACGACAATGTACTCAGTTTAAATATGACCAGGGGTGAAACGATTTTGGTAAAAAATGGTTTTGAATAATGTTGTTTAAAGTTAGTTTTTTATCAATAATCAATTCCTGCTTTTTAGTGTAGATAAATGCAGTTGCAGGCGATAGGTGCGGCCATACAGCAGCCTTTAAAATAAGTACTCATTCCTTTTTAAAATAGTGCAACCGTTTGATCGCGGATTAATTATTTATTTAGCGTACATTTTCATGCTATTATTGTTTTTCATTTAAAAAAAGTAATCATTTTATGAATTCGAACCGAAGAAATTTTTTAAGAAACCTAACATTGGGTACTGGTGCAATTGTTACCGGAGGGCCAGCATTTGCAACTGTAATTGCTGATGAAAGTGATCGGCGATTAATGAATAAGGAAACGCCTTCTGCAGGTTCGTTTAATATGTGCGGTTATGCAGCACCAAAATTAAATATTGTAAGAGTGGGTATTGTAGGATTAGGTATGAGAGGCTCCGGTGCGGTAGAACGATTGAGTTTTATTGATGGGGTGGAGATAACTGCGCTCTGTGATAAATATCCTGACCGGGTAGCCAGTGCCCAAAAAACATTGGCAAAAATGGGAAGACCCAAAGCCAAAGAATACAGTGGAGATGAAGGATACAAAGCATTGTGTGAAAGCAATGAGGTAGATTTGGTATATACGCCTACCCCCTGGGAATTGCACACCCCCGTAGCGTTGCATGCCATGAAGAATGGTAAACATGCCGCCACTGAAGTAAATGCCGGGCTCACTATTGAGGAATGCTGGCAACTGGTGGAAACATCAGAGAAAACAAAAAAGCATATGATGATGTTGGAGAATTGCTGCTATGATTTTTTTGAATTGCTTACGCTTAATATGGCAAGGCAGGGGCTATTTGGTGAACTGCTACATGCAGAAGGTGCTTACCTTCACGATCTCTCTAAGGAATACCTTTTTAACAAAAATGCTTATGCTGATATGTGGCGCTTAAAACAAAATATCAAGCTCAATGGATGCCTTTATCCTACCCATGGCCTGGGGCCTATTGCACAATGCATGAACGTTAACCGTGGTGATAAATTTGATTACCTCACCAGCACAAGCACCAATGATTTCACCCTGAATAATCTGGCAAAAGAAATGGCTGCAAAAGATGATTTTTTTAAAGAGTATGTTGACAGGCCTTATCGTGGCAATATGAATACAACGATGATTCGTACTAATAATGGCAAAAGCATAATGGTACAGCACGATGTTTCTACACCTCGTCCTTATTCAAGAATTCACCTGTTAAGTGGCACCAAAGGAGCTG
>JAYTGA010000007.1:0-9111 GCA_043733905.1 Segetibacter sp. | reverse complement strand
CCGTGAGCCAACACTGCATGGTGCCTTGCCTGGTTCAGTTCAGCAGCGGGCAGTTTTAAACCCGGAGCAAAAACACCATCACCATAGCCCAGTTGTATGAACGTCCAGAGTTCATTGAGCGTAAAGAAATGTTTGACCCTGTCAGACAATTTTTCAGCCATAAAGCCTGCATAGTCAGCAAAAGCTTTTGAAGTCTCTTTTGATTGCCAACCTTTGTACTTATCCTGCAGAGCCTGCGGCAAATCCCAATGGTACAAGGTTGCAAACGGTTCAATACCGTTTGCCAATAGTTCATCTACCATCCGGTTATAGAAATCCAGTCCTTTTGCATTCGGAGCGCCTGTACCATTCGGAAAAATTCTGGACCATGCTATGGAGAAACGATACGATTTAGCGTTCAGTGACTTGATTAGTTGAATATCCTCTTTGTATTTGTGATAAAAATCGCAGGCAACATCTCCCGTGTCATTGTTTAATACGTTTCCCGGAGTGTGAGAAAAACTGTCCCAAATGGTCATGCCGCGGCCATCTTCGTTTGCAGCACCTTCCACCTGGTACGATGCGGTAGCAGTTCCCCAAAGAAATCCCTTTGGAAACGCAAGGTTCTGTTTTGGTGCTACAATCTGTTGACCTTTTTTATCACCGTCTGTCGTCGCATTGCCTGCAAAAACCAATAAAGGAGCGCCAGACACTCCCAATGCTGCCAAGCCCGCAGACTTCATAAAATGGCGCCTGTTAGATGGTGGATGGCTTTCTGAATGTTCAGAGTTGTCAGTAGTTTTTTGATTGTTCATTTTGTAAGTTTTTAGCGTTGACAATTTATCAAATTAATTGAACTTTTAGTTGGAAAAAGTTTCTATGACTGAGCGATTTGCTATTAATTGCTGCAACATTCTGCTCCACTTTTGGCAAACGGCATGTTGGGCGTTCGCCTTGTTGTATAGTGTAGTAGCTTCCATAATTATTGGCGGTTAGTGCTCAATCAAGTAATAATTATTCCGACAGATTTACCTGATTTTTTTTAAAGGTCTCCCATTCCTTTATATCATGAAATGCCAATAGTTTCACTAATGCTAGACAAATTTCCTCGTTAAAAGAGTTTTTGTCAATTTTACTAAAGGACATCTCATCTCTCATCTGTTTACCTTCATACTCATTAAAAGTCAAGCCCAATAATTTATCTTTCTTGACTATTTCATTGTAGTCAATTTTTATTAAGTAGCAATCCTCTGAATAGTCAAAATGTACAGAAACCCTTTCTTCATAATAATCATGTTGCTCTTTGTCCTCTGAATAACGACCGCCCAAATAAACATCTCCACTAGGTGCTGTAATTATAGTGACATGTACTTTGTCAAACGATGAACTGAATTCAAAGTCACCAATTTTTATGATTGCTCCTTTTGTGGTTGAGCTAATGTTGTTCGATTTCTCACACGACAATACAAAGAAAGCATACTGTTCATTATTTTTAAGTTCAGAAAGATTTTTCATTTTGTAAGTACTGGTTTCTAATAAATCTGCCTCTTCTTTATTTTTCTTTTCTTGAAATAGTTTGTGTTCATTTTCTAAGGTTGTTAACCAATTTTCCATAAAAGTATTATTTAGTTGTTTTCAATTTTTTACCATTTCAAAAGTAAAGAAATTTTCGCCCACGTTGGTGTTGCAAATTTCAAACTGATAGTATTGCCGTTGTCCCACAAAATGCGGGATTATCACCTGCAACTGTGATGCGGACATTTAATTAGCTTTTCCAATCATGACCGTTGCCCCGTACCATCACTTGCAACAAAGTTGACTGCAATTTATCTTAATTTCTAACATTTTTGGCTTTCTTGGTGTTCCGAATTTAATGATGATAGCATTACTGTTGCACGCTGTTATCACGTACAACTGTGATGCTATTAGGTTGAAATTTGAAATATGATCAAGGGCAAAAATTTTTGCGTATTCAAAGTTAGTAAACAAACCCATCCTCTACCGGACACAGTCCTTTGAATTATGGGAAATTGAAGTTACGCTGTGCTTCAACTTCAACTAGCGAAGATTAGATTTAAGGGGAAAAAGTCCTAACTTAGCAGCCATCATACCGATTTTTTTTTATGGCAAAAAATGTAGTAAAGATTTCGTATAAGGACTTCTCTGTTGTAGATTTATTCTGCGGTGTTGGGGGTTTAACACATGGTTTTGTCAAGGAAAAGTTTAAAGTTGATGCTGGAGTTGACTTTGATAAAAGCTGTGAATATGCATTTGAAAAAAACAATAAGTCAAAATTCTTTCATCGTGATGTAACTAATTTTTCGTCTGATGAACTTTGTTTAATGTATGGTTCGGGTAAGCGAAAAATATTAGTTGGTTGTGCGCCTTGTCAGCCGTTTTCAATATACAATCATAGAGGTTCAAACAAAACAAAAACAAAGTTGACCGATGAAAAGTGGAAACTGCTTTACTCATTTGCCGAACTTATTGAGAAAGTTGAACCTGAAATTGTATCAATGGAAAATGTGCCATTGCTATTGAAATTTGAAGGTGGTAAAGTTTTCAAAGACTTTGTAAAAAGATTAGAGGCGAAAGACTATTTTGTTACTTACTATATAGTCAACGCACAAGATTATGGAGTGCCACAAAGAAGAAGAAGACTTGTGTTGTTTGGCTCTAAGCATGGGAAAATAGAGTTGATTCAAAAAACCGTCAAGGATAAAAAGTATGTTACTGTAAAAGACGCAATTGGAAATTTACCACCCGTTGAAGATGGTATTTCACATCCTTCCGATGCTTTGCATAAAGCAAGAAAATTGACTGACTTAAACAAGCGAAGAATACAAGCAACAAAAGAAGGTGGGTTTTGGAGGGATTGGGATAAAAGTTTGTGGCTTGAATGTCATAAAAAAGAATCTGGAAAAACTTTTCGTAGTGTGTATGGTAGAATGAAATGGAATGAAGTCGCACCAACAATGACAACCTATTGCACAGGTCTTGGTAACGGTCGCTTTGGTCATCCCGAACAAGACAGAGCAATTACATTAAGAGAGGCAGCATTGATACAAAGTTTTCCAATGAACTATAAATTTTTTGACCCGAAAGGGACGTTTTCCTCGCCTACAATTGCTCGTCATATAGGCAATGCGGTTCCGGTAGGTTTAGGAGTTGCCATTGCAAAAAGTATAAAAAATCATATCAAGGAAATTGACAACTGAAACTAATACAGGTGATGATAAAAATTTGCGTTGGCGTTTTGATGTCAATACTTTTCGTTTGCTTGGTCGTGAACTCATTACCGATAGAATTACTGCTGTTTTCGAGTTGGTGAAAAATTGTTACGATGCAAACGCAACAAGTGTAACAGTTGATTTAGTCAATGTTTCTTCAAATAAAAAAGAGGATAGAAAAATTATTATTACTGATAATGGAATAGGAATGTCGTTCATTGATATTCGTGATAAGTGGATGGTTGTAGGCACTAACAGCAAAAGAGCAAAACCATATTCTGACCCACCATTCAATAGAAAGATAGTTGGGGAAAAAGGTATTGGTCGTTTTGCTGTAGATAAACTCGGCGAACGCCTGGTTATACATACAAAGCAAGTCAATGAAAAGGACTGGTTAGATGTAACTATTAACTGGGATGAATACGAAACTCAATCAGTTGCATCTACCAAAGTAAATCAGTTGACTTTGTTTACTGAAATTGATAATGTTTATTCGTATGCACCTGCTGATGCTAAGGAACATGGGACTTCACTAATAATTTCTAATGTAAGTGAGGAGTGGACTGATTTAGACATTGACCGTCTATACAAAGAGCTTTCAAAACTCGTATCTCCTTTTTATCCACTTAATCCACCGTTTGATATTTTCTTGAATTCAAATGAGGTTGAATCTTTCACAAACAGACCTGTGAAAGCTGACCCCATAAAGTTTTTCTCTCATTTCCAGGAAATAGATTTTGATAGTGAAAAAAAACAACAAGAATCTTTGAAGTTTGATGCAACCAAAGGTGTCATTAGAAAGGTTTGGATACCAATAAAAAAATTCGGTCCAATAAAATTTAAAATCTTCTTTTTTAATGAATCGGCAAAAGCAAAATATAGAAATGCCTACAAAGGAGACCAAAGAATTGATGGAGTTAAAATTTATAGAGATGGGGTTGTAACTACACCGTTTGCAGAATATTATGCTCACCCCGATTTTAAGAAGGATATTTTAGGCATTGATAAGAGACTATGGAGGGATATTTTTAGTAAGGTTGGCACAAGAGAGGTAATTGGGGTTTTAGATATTACTAAAGAAAATAATCCTGACATTATTGATGGAACCAATCGTCAAGATTTTGTTGACAACGCTGCTTACAAAGAGCTCAAAGAATTTATTCTTGAACAGTTAGATGTTTTTGGTGCTGTGAAAAAATATGAAAAAGACACTAAAAGGTCAGTGGTTGAAAAAGAACTAATCAAAGCTGGGCTTGAAGTGAATCAATACTCAACAACACTGAGTAAAGTTGAAAATTTAATGACTGAGCAAAAGCCCGAAGTAAAAGAGGCTTTTGATTCGCTAAAAACGCAAGCAGCTCAACTTAAAAAAGCAATTACGCAAAGCGTAAGCGAACAAAAAAAGTTTCAAAAAGATGTTGAACGGAAAGAAAATATTCTCCGCTCTTTAGTTTCAATGCAAGAGTTCGCCTCTATGATTGCTCATGCAGTAAGAACTTCAATAGCAAAAGTGAAACACTTAGGTGAGTTCTTTAAATTGAATTACCCGAAAAAAGAATTTGAAGACTTTTATCCTGTGTATGCAACTCAAATTTATGAGGAGATGAATACGCTTTTAAAAGTAACGGATTTTATGTTAAGTTACGCAAGTGCTGATAAGCACTATGAAGATTTTAATGTGAAAGACTTGCTTAATGAGCTTTTGACAAGGGCATACGAAACAGTTTTTAAAAATGAAAACATAGAATTGCAAATTGATATTAAGAACGATTTCGTTCTTAATACTAACAAGCAAACTTTTCAAGATGTATTTCAAAATTTGGTTTCAAATTCAATCAAGGCATTGCGAAATACTAAAGAAAAGAAAATAAAATGCACTGGGTATTTAGATGCCGAAAACTTTACAATCTATTTTTCAGATAATGGGGTTGGCGTTGATAAAGGTGATGAAGATTGGATTTTCGGATTGTTCAATACACGAACAGCAGATATTGGCGGTGCTGGCATAGGCTTATATATTTCTGAAATGCAAATAAAATCACTGAATGGAACAATTAAAGTTGTTGAAAGCGAGTTCAAACCAACAGGTGCTACATTCAAAATAACTTTACCATTTAATAAACCAGTATCAAATGAATAATACACCAATTAAAATAGTTGTCATTCATGACAATGTTCTTGAAGGTTCTCCAATCATGATTACTCTTGAACAAAAGTATGGTAAGCCAAATGTTTTTCTTTTCAAGCACTCACCACAAGGGTTAGCTTTTGTCTTAGAAAATTTGGGTCAGAAAATAGTTGTGCTGTTAGATAAAAACTTTGAGGACAAGAAAGATATTGATGGTATAAAAGTCTTTGAAGAAATCAGAGAGAAGACTGCATTGGTTTATATCATTCTTACCTCTGTAAGTAATTTGTCTGATGTCGGTGAAGACAATTTGAACTTCTTAATTAACAACGAACTTTTCGGGTTTATCAATTTTACTTCTGATTACTCTGCAATAGTTGCTTTGATTGAAAAAGCAGTTGAACATTTAGAACTTAGAATTGATTCTGTAATTGAAGAATGGATTATGAAGCATCCTGCTGAAAAAAGAAATCAGCCCTTGGTAAAACTTAAAGATGGTAGAAGCTATTCTATGAATGAAGTTTTAGAAAGCATTAGAAAGCAAACACCTGTCGGAATTGACTTTGAAAAAAGTCTATTGAAATTATCCATTGAGCTTTTCAGCCGTCAAAAATTAAAACTCAATGATTAAAATAGTTGTGGCATACGATGATAATGATTCTGCGTTAGCTGATTACTTTGAAGAGAGTTACAATAATTTTCTGCTAAGTATGCAAGGGGCAAATGTAACTCCAACTACAGTTTTAAGGGGATTGGAATGTAATGAATGTAACATAAATAATTCAGTAAATCCACTGAAAGCAAATCCGTTTTTATTTGTCGGCTTATCGCATGGTGATGAAACTGGAAATTACTTGCTAACTGAAAATGATGCTTACATTAGTACTAATAACTCTGTAAATTTTATAAACTCATTCTTTTACACTACTGGTTGCAATGCAGGGTTGGATTTAAGAGTAAATCTTTTGCTACATGGCTGCAAAGTTTTTATTGGTTATACCAACAATTCAAAAGCACCATTGAATGAAGTTTACAATTCTCTTTTTATTGATTGTGAGTTATACGCTTTAAAAAAATTCATGTCATCAGATAGCACAATTGATGAGCTCTTTAATGAAATGATGAATTATACCCAAATAAAAATTGATTGGCTATTTGACAACAATGAAATTGTTGAGGCAATGGATTTGCAGAGTAACAAAGACTGTATGATGATAGACGGTGATGGTTCTTTGACAAGAAAACACTTTCAATTGAATTGATAAAGCGTTGGAAAATTGCATTTTCCATCTCTATTTTATCACATAAAATTTTTTAAACAGCGGATAATGCAAAGACCGTCGGGCATCTTCATTTCACCCATGTTGGTGTTGTAAATTTCAACCTGATAGCATCGCCGTTGTCACGCAAAATGCGGGATTATCACCTGCAACCGTGATGCGGGCAATTAATTGGCTTTTCCAAAATTTAAAATCCTTGCTAGTTAAATTTTAAGCAAAGCGCAACTTCAATACAACATGAAAAACAGTTTCCCCAACTACAGTGCGGGACATAGTGCGACGAGTAAACTAAGGAGTGACTGAATAACAGTTATGTTCTCTAAATTTGCTATAAAACAATAAAGGGTAAATCACTAAACCTTGTCCCCAAAGCTCCCAATTGTCCCTAATCTCCGTAAGTGTTTCGCCCATGTTGTTATTGCAAATTTCCACCTGATCGCATCACCGTTCGTTACTTTTTACTATTTATTTTCCAATGACCCCCATTGCTTGGACCAATGCGCTCAAGTTTTCCATCTGATTTTAGTTTTGCGATATTCTTTTCTACTGCTCTTGTTGATAGCTGCAACTGTTCGGCTAATTCCTTAATTGTAATTTGAGTATTGCGTTTTATCAACGCTGTAATTTTCTTTGAACTTTTTTCGGTTTTCTCCGAACTTTCTGTGTCGGAGGGTATGTACTGCACATGGATTTCCCTGTTTTTCAGCACATGGTTTTCATTGAGTAATAAACTTGACAGAAAAAAAACGAGGAATTGATCTGTATTGTGTATGCCTTTTGATAAGTTTTCGTAATTGGCTCTTACCAATGCATTGCGGAAATACCACGAGTGCAGGGCAAACAAATCGTTGTTCACTTCCTTAAAACCAAGTTTGCGTAAATATTTTATTAAAAATACGGCTGTTGTTCTTGTATTGCCTTCTCCAAAAACATGGATTTGCCACAAGTTGGAAATAAATTGTGCAATGTGTTCTATATATGCTTGCTGGCTTAACCCTTTGTAACTAAACTTTTTTTCCTGTTCAAAATCGTATGCTAATGTTTCTTTTAAGCTTTGCGCACTGGCATATAAAACAGTTTCGCCGTTCAGCACCCATTCTTGTTTGGTGATGTTATAATCACGAATTTTACCTGCATAACTGTAAATATCCTGGAACAACCTGCCATGAATAGACAGGTATTCAGCCGGAGAAAAAGTAAATGTTTTTTCGCCCAACATTTCGGCAATACGTGCCGAGACTTTGTCCGCTTCTTCGGTTCGGTTTTCATCATTTATTACAGGGTGTTGCTGGTAGTAGCTATCTATGCGTTGTTTTACTTCTGCTATAGTAATATCGCCTTCAATGTTTTGCCTGGCAGTGTCTATGAGATAGTCAGATGGCGATAAGCCATCCACCTTTTGCAAGCCAATAGCCGTTTTCCATGCTTGTGCCTTTTCAGCTTTGTCGGGCTCGCCTTGTCTTACATATTCATCGAAGTTTTGCATTCGTAATTTTTTAATTGACAATTATTGCAAACAAACCCTGCAACAACGCTTTCTTGTGCAGCTTCAATGCTTCCACTTTTCGCCCAAGTTGATGTTTCCGCCTTTTGGTATTCTTCACCTGCAAACCTACGCTTTTGGAAATAATCCGCTTTTGTAGCCCCTCGGTGTTGCAAATTTCAACCTGATAGCATCGCCGTTGTCCCGCAAAATGCGGGATTATCACCTGCACCTGTGATGCGGACATTTAATCGGCCTTTCCAAAATTTAAAATCCTTGATAGTTGAAATTTAGCAAAGCGTAACTTCAATACAACATGAAAAGCAGGTCTCCCGACTACAGTGCGGCACACAGTGCGACCGGTAAACTAAAGAGTGACTGAATAACAGTTATGTTCTCTAAGTTTTCTATAAAACAATAAAGGGTAAAATTAAATTGGAACTTGTTCATAATGACCCAACCCATCTCAATAAAGACCCAGCCCATCTCAATAAGGACCCTGCCCATGTCTCCCTTTTGCTTAAGGCTACACCTACCCTGCACATCTCAATAATGACCCCGCCGATTTTAATACAGTCCCGTCAGATTGCAATACTGTCCCCGCAGTTTTCAATATAATACCGTCAGATTGTAATAATGACCTCGCCGATTACAATAATGACCCCGCAGATTTCAATAATGACCCCACCGATTTCAATAATGACCCCGCACATCTCAATAAAGAACCCGCCCCCCTCAATATTGACCCCGCATATTTCAATTAAGTGCTTGCACATCTAAATATCCACCCAGTCCATCTTAATACCTCACTCTAAAAGCCTGCTTCCCTAAAAAAAGATTCCAGGAAAGTTTATTGATAATCAATCAATTAAAAAAAACTTTCCCAAATTGACAATTTTCCTGGTAATAAAATAACGTGAGTTTTGGGCTTAACCAGTTGGTTATTAACAGGTGTAGATAAAAAGTTGTTGGAAAAAATCATGGTATGAACAAAATTGTAGTTCCTCAACT
>JAYTGA010000006.1:0-16207 GCA_043733905.1 Segetibacter sp. | reverse complement strand
CTAATTAAAAGTATTTTTGAAACACTCAATTGACACTATTATGCAAACATCCTCCATTCTTCCACCATCTTCCACTCCCTCTTTGCTAAGGCAAATAGTGGATGAAGTAGATAATCTTGATATTGAAAAGCAGGAAGCATTGCTACGAAGATTAACTTTTGAAAAAATGACTGCTGAAATAAAAGCACTAGACAAAGAACTCGAAGGCTGTCAAAAATTGGTAAGTGAAGATGAGATTGCCGATATTGTAAGTAACTATAGAAGTAAAAAATATGAAGAATCACTTCGTCATTGACACTTCTGTTTATCTCACTTATGCTTCTTACGACAAAATTTACAGATTGGAAAATGCTGTGACGATGTATGAGTTGGTGGTTTACATAAACCAACAACTTTTAGATGAATTGCAAAGCAATCTTCCCAAAGTAATCGTTGCAAAAGATGTAAGTGCAAAAAAATTGCTGGACATTATTTCCAGTTTTACCGTCGAGGTAGATGTAAAACCCATTTTCAAAGAAAGTCCTGACCCTAAAGATAATTTCCTTTTTGATCTTGCATTACAAACTGGCAGCGAAGTAATCGTTACCCAGGAAAAAGCATTACTAGGCTTTGCCAAAAGTCCTATACCGATAAGGAATATAAAATGGTTTAAAGAAAACTTTTCCCGTTCCGCTGTAAACACATTTACACTATTTACAAAAGCAGATACGCTCAATGTCCTGTAAGGTTTTCTTATCTTCTTTACTGGAAAAAATATGCCCTTCAAAACCCTATCTAACCAATTTCATTTCTGTCTCCTCCCCTTCTTTTCCAACCTTCAGCAAATAAACCCCTTTAGGCAAAGAGCTCAAATCAATCTTTCCATTGCCGGAGGTGAAACTGCCTTTCAGCAAAACAATCCCATCAGCAGAAATGATTGTCCATTGAACCGCTTTGCCAGTCTGCATTACCAGGTTAAAAACACCGGAAGAGGAGGGGTTTGGAAAAACATGAATTCCATTTCTTACAATCAGTTCATTGGCTGATAATTTTGAAGTTGGCACCATCACGTTTACAATGGCGTTCAACACACAACCATAAGAAGAGGTAACGACAACAGAATATAACCCATTGTTGAGCGGCGTTGCATTTGCAATCTGCGGGTTGCGGAGTGTGGATGTGAAGCCATTGGGTCCAGTCCAAAGATAGGTGCCACCTGTAACCGTTGTTGCTGCAAGATTGATGCGTTTGCCTGTTGGAAGAACTGAAATTGTATAAACTGCACTGACAGAATTCGGCGTATAAATTTTAGCGATTGTTGTACCCGTATTTGTGCATCCATAGCTGTTTGTAACGGTTGCTGTGTATGTACGTGAAGCTATGCTGGGGCTACCAATTCCTGTATCAGTAAAAGAGTTGGTGGTTTGTGTGTGAGATGCCACGACGCCGTTTTGCGTGTATGTCCACACATAGCTTGTGGCTCCTGCGGCGGCCTGCACAGTAATGGGTGCGCCGTGGCAATATGGCCCTGTGTTGGTCGCATTCACCAATGGTTGCGGGTTGACAAGAACACTTGTTGTGGCAGTCACAATGCAAGGCGTTGGCGTGGTCACAGTCACCTTATAAGTTCCCGTAGCAGTTGTTTGAATCAGTTTCAAAACAGGATTGCGGACATTGCTGGTAAATCCATTTGGCCCTTGCCAGGCATAAGTGGCTCCGGCAATATTGGTAGCAGTCAAACCAGTTGACTTGCCTGCACACACAATGGGTGCTGTGTTGGCAATGGTGACTTTTGGTGGATTGGGACAAGGATTTGTGGTAGAATATAAAACAAGATGATAGACCGATTTTGCCGGCACAGTGTATGAAAGTAAATTTCCGGCAATGGAAGTAATGTTGGGCTTCACAGTCAAAGCCCCACTCCCACTGTTTTCCATGGCATACACTTTTGCATCAGTATAAGTGGCAGATGAATTGAGTTGAATGGTGAGTGGCTGGCTGGCTGCATCCCGGTTGATGAGTAACAGGTGTAGCGTATCGTTCAAAGCATTGCTGACAGAGGCATAGGCCGTCACCTTGCTGTTGTTGCTCGATTGGGACTGAACAGAAATATTTCCAAAAGACCCGTTTGCACCATCGTAGTTTCTAAACATTTTGAAGGCACCTAAAACATAACCAGTGGGTTCGTTAAAATAGTTGCCCATGTAAACGCCGTTTTTTCCAAATGCGCCCAACACATCGGCAGTGTAGATGCCTGTGGCCACATTGTTGGTTGATGTGGCCGCATCAAAATTGCCGTATTCTGTAATCGCCAGTTTGGTACCGGGATAAAAATGCTGGATACACTTGTTCATGTTTGGCAGCAGCTTGATGGGCGTGTTGACAATGACAGATTGGGTTATCCAACTGTTTTCAACATAAGTAGAATCCCAGAAACTACGTGAATCCTGGAGCAATGATGCCCCTTCATTGTAAAAGTGGATGGAGAACACATCCAGCAATCTTTTGCCGTAGGCAGCAGAGGCATTTTTCATTCGGCGGAGAAAGGAACAGGCAAACGTGGTGTAGTTAAAATCAGCAGGATTGTAAGTTGTGTCGCTCATGTTGTATGAACTCCAGTCGGTTGGTGCCGGATAAACCAGTTGAGTGTAATCGGTATAGTTCATCAGTTCGGGACCAAAGACTTCGGCTGTGGAATCCAATGTTTTGATGCGCTGCGACAGGGAAATATTTTTGGTCAATACTTCGGTGCATGTGGCCGGGCTTTTATGGTTGCAGGGGTGGGTCGTGTTCCAACCGCCGGGTTCGTTGTCTATGCAGTATCCTTTGATGCCGTTGGTGGTAGAGGCTTTGCCGCATTGGTTAATGAGAAAGTTCAACTCCTCGTCTGTATAAACATAGCTGTCGGCCAGGTTGGGAGCCAGGCTGAGTGCAGACCCTTTTACCACCTGCGAATTAAGAAACCGACCCGACGAAAAACCAGCCGTGCATTGTGTGGCGTCGATGTTGCCCGCCATGTCTTTGGCCACCAACCCCATACACGAAAGCTGCACCAGCGAATAAGCCTGATGAGCATTTGCATAATTTCTGAAAGTGACAATGGCTTGTCCCGGCGTATAATTTCCACCGTTAAGACCAAGTGTATAAGGCACCCAATCGTTATTGTCGCTAATGTAAGTATTGCCGCTCCACCAGTGGGTGGTGCTGTAATTGGTTTCCCAGTTGTAGGTACTCATAGCATCGCCACCCAATCGCTGTGCAGTATAAATGCCCGAGGCATTGCCCGCAGAATAATTGACCCCATAAATCAGAGGGCTAATTGGTTGTCGGTTTTGTGCTGTGTTGATGGTGAGAGTGACTTGTGAATAGGCATTTGTTTGCAAAAGGCATACGCTAAAAAGCAAGATAAAAAAAGCAGTTTTCATAAATTTTAGTTTTGATTGAACGAAGGAAAAACGAATTTACCAATTTCATTTCATACTCATTCATTCCCCCACTTTTAAAAAAATGATTTCAACATTGTTTTCCGTTTAAAATTTTTGTTTCGAATATTTAGTAAATTTTATGAAATCGAAAGTTTGTTCTGGCATTAATTTTGGCTCTCCTATTTATTATTTTCAAAAAAATAAAACCTAAAAAATGAAAAAATTATTTGTAACTGTATTTGCACTTGGTGCAATTGCAACAGTCACTAATGCGCAAACAACAAAAATGGCGCAGTCTCCAAAGATGGAAAAAGCAATGGCTTCTAAAGGCACAAAAGAAAGCAGGGATGCTAAATATGCTGATGCATTTAAAGCAGCCAACCTGAATGCAGATGAACAAAGCAAAGCTAAAGCCATATTGGATGAGAGCCATACCAGCATGAAGTCTGTAAAAGCAAATGCAGCTATGAGTGCAGCGGAAAAAGCGACAAAAATGAAAGAATTAAGCAAAGACAAAAACACAAAAATGAAGGCCGCTTTGGGAGCAAAGTATAAGGCTTATAAAATGGCCATGAGAGTGGAGAACAAGGAAGCAAGGGGCGAATAAAATTCACCCGTGTAGTTTTCCAAAATAAAAAAGGTCGGTAGAAATTAGTTTCTACCGACCTTTTTTTATTCTTTTTTATCTAATCAATTCTTTAGAACCATTGCTTGCAACAAGTTCTGAAAAGCCTATTTAATAATCTGCATCTCTTTAGAAGCTACTTTTCTGCCATCAGTTAGAAGCGTATAAAAGTAAGTACCAGTTGCAAGTGAGCCCGCAGTCAAAGTAACTTGTCCGTTTGCTTTTGCATTCAGCAAAATGGTTTTTATCACGGTTCCTTTTGCATCGGTAATCATCATTTGTGCTTCTTTCACAGACGATGGCAAATGATATTTGATAACAGTTGTATTGTTGACAGGGTTGGGTGCATTTTGCTCCAAAGATGCTGTTTCAGCAGCAGTCACCGTTTCATTTTGATTAATGGTTCTGCTGGTTTGTGAAGAAGCATTGCAACACTGCTGTTGCCTGCTATCTAACTGGTCAAATTTTTGCAAAAGCAAATCAATCTGTGCCTGCTGTTTATCAAGCTGCGCCTGTTGTTTGCTGATGGTCGCATCTTTTGCATCTATCTGTGTTTTCAGTTCCTGGATGGAATTTATAGACGCTATCAAAATCGGGTGAATGTTCAGGTTAAGGTAGCCATCCGCATCTGTGCCAACCGCTTCTGGAAATACCTTCTGTACATCCTGTGCGCTGAAACCAACGGCCTGTGCAGCCAATGTTTTTTCATCAAATTTTCTATCACCCACATTTTTGTAGTGATAACTAATTGTCTTTAGTTTCAAAATGTCTTGCAGACCTTTGGTATAAGCTCCGTCGATTGTTTTCAAACGGGCATCAGAAGTAATAGTCCATGTGCTGGTAGATGGCTTGCGGCCTTGATCAAGCGACAGTTCCAGTTGTCCGCCGGGAGTGAGGGTACCAAGTCCCAATCTACCGGTTGATTTTTGCAAAAACATTTGTGTAGCGTTGAATGTGAAATCGCCGCCACTACCAACTTTCAGTCTTTCGAGGCGGTTGCCACCGTTGGTTCCTGTTACAAAAGAAATACGGGCAGGAACATTTCCTGCAGATGGTGTGCCATCTACAAAATAGTCAACCGCAGCAGGGTTTTGAAATGCAGTACCGTCAAAGCCTGAAACAAGATTTGAATACAAATAATCGTTGTTTCCAACCGCAGTTGGCACAGCCAAAGTGCCGCGGCTCCTGCGGCCAATGATAACAGGTCTGGCACCGGACAGGTTGCTGGCCATGGTCACTATATGATCACCATTACCTACAGCATTTTCAGCATAGCTGACAAATGGAGGAGTACCAGCATTGATCCACGAAGCCGTGGGAACACTTCCGGATAGACGGATAACTACATTTGCCTGGCTGTATAACTGGCTGTAACCATTGGTAGTGGCTAGTAACAGCAAAATGGCAACAAAAGAAAAGGATAAAAGCTTTTTCATAACAATGTTTTAGTTGTGTAAATATAAAAATTAAAAAGAAACTTTTTCATTTTTTTTTAAAAATATTTTTAAGCTAAAACGTCATTTAATTTGACAATCATTAAAGCGATAGTTTTTAAAAAATATTTTAAAAATCAAAGTGCAAACACTTTGATACGCTAACTTAATTTCCTTGTATCTTCGCAGCCTATGACACAGGAACAAATTAATGATTTAAGGAACCGCACAGGTGTTCTAAGGAGGTTTCTTTGACGTCGCTAACCGACAAGCAAAAAACGACAACGACAAGCAATTGTCTCTTTCACCCGGATTTTGGGACGACAATGACCGCGCCACTGGCATTCTGAAAGAAATAAAACTAAACGAATTCTGGATTAAGCTCTACCAGTCTGTGGAAACGGCGGTGGAAGATTTTGCTATTTTATTTGACTTTTGGAAAGAAGGTGAAACGACAGAAGAAGAAGCAAGAGAAGCCTATAATACAGCCATCACGTCAATTGAAGATGCGGAATTTAAAAGTACGCTTAATGAACCGGAAGATGAACTGCCTGCCGTGCTGCAAATTAATAGTGGCGCAGGTGGCACAGAGAGCCAGGATTGGGCGCAGATATTGGCTCGCATGTATCGCATGTATGGCGAACGACAGGGCTGGAAGGTTACCGAAATGGACTGGCAGGATGGTGACGGTGCTGGCATTAAAACCTGCACTTACCAGTTTGAAGGTCCTTTTGCCTATGGCTTTCTAAAAGCCGAAAATGGAGTTCACCGCCTTGTCCGCATTTCTCCATTTGATAGCAATGCAAGACGACACACCTCTTTTGCGAGTGTCTATGTTTACCCCATGGCGGACGATACAATTACCATTGAAATAAACCCGGCTGATGTAAAAATGGAAACCTCACGTAGCGGCGGAGCTGGCGGTCAAAACGTAAACAAGGTGGAAACAAAAGTGCAGTTAACGCACATTCCAACAGGCATTGTGGTGGTGTGCCAGCAAGACAGAAGCCAACTCGGCAACCGCGAACTGGCTATGAAAATGTTAAAGAGCCGCCTTTATGAAATAGAACTACAAAAAAGGAATGACCTCCGCGATGCAACCAACAGTAAAAAGAAAAAGATAGAATGGGGCAGCCAGATCCGCAGCTATGTTTTTCACCCATATAAAATGATTAAAGACCACCGAACAGATTATGAAGTAGGTAATGTTGGCCCTGTGATGGACGGGGAACTTGATGGATTTATCAAAGCATATTTGATGTATCAAAAGGAAGAAGAGGCATTATAACTTTAAGAGGCGTTGTTACATGAATGGTTAATAATCCTTTTCGAAGCAAAAAATCCTTTATTTTTCTTCGAAAAAATCCTGCTAATCCCTTCAATCCGTGTCATCTGTGTTCCCAAATACCCTTTAAATTGATTCATGCAACAACGCCACTTTAAGATAGGATCATGATGAAACGACCCAACGAATTGTTCTTAAAAAGAAGACATCAACTTTTCATTTGAATTTCTTCGTTCATTCATTTAAAGATTAAACTGCTATGCTGGCGCAAAAATTGTAGTTATTCATTCATCACTAAAATATGTTGGTCATGGAAAATAATGCAAAAAGAGAAAATTTGGAGGAAGAAGTAAAAGATGAAATCAAATCCGGCGATGAAAAAAAGGAAAAGAAGCCCGAGGGTTCAGGTATTTTTACCGTGGATGGTAAAGAGTTACCTAAAATAAAAGGTGGTTACAATCTTTATCACGGAGGAGGAACAATTGGTGAAAACGATTTAAAATAAGAATGAATAAACGCAATTAGCACTCAACATTTATCAAAAATGATAGTAACTAATTGCGTTTTTTACAAAAAAATAGACAAAGGAAAATATTTCAATAATAATCTGAGCATAGCTCTTTATTCGCTTTCTCCGCTTGTTCTATATCAGCAAAAGAGGATAGTATATCAGCTTTGCCTTTTCGTACACAAACATTGTGTTCATAGTGTGCAGACGGTTTACCATCTTTCGTCCTCACTGTCCAACCATCGTCGTCATAAAACACTTCCTTTACCCCAAGATTAATCATTGGTTCAATGGCCAATACCATTCCTTCTTTTAGCTTGGTGCCGCTGCCCCTCTTGCCAAAGTTTGGCACCTGCGGATCTTCGTGAAGACTGCGGCCAAGTCCATGACCAACCAATTCCCTCACCACCCCATAGCCATTTTTTTTCTCGGTATAATCCTGTATGGCATAAGCAATATCCCCTACCCTGTTGCCCTGGTGCGCTTTTTCTATTCCTTTATACAATGATTCTTTGGTTACACGCATTAGTTTAAGAATAGCTTCTCCAGGGTTGCCGATCGCAAATGTATAAGCACTATCACCATGAAAACCGTTTTTGAAAACACCCAGATCAACTGAAACAATATCCCCGTCTTTTAAAACATCGATCGTCGGAAAACCGTGAACGATTGCATCGTTTACGGAAATACAAGCTGTGTAAGGATAACCCCGGTATTTATAAAAATTAGGAACAGCTTTGTTGTCCCTGATAAATTGCTCTGCTATGTTGTTAGCCTGCATAGAAGTTACACCTGGTTTCAGAAACTTGGCTACTTCGGCAAGCACTTTGCCCACCAGCAAACAACTTTCCCTCATAACAGCTATTTCTGCTTCTGTTTTATAAAAAATCATATTTCGTGGTCTCGACATATTAAAAACAGACCTGCTAAAATCTAATTAGCAGGTCTGTCAAATTTATTTATAAAGCTATCCCTTTTTGTAAGGAAATAATAATCTTAGAGCTCTGAATTTATGCAGAAGCAGTGGTCATTTGCTGCCTTCCCTGAATTCTGCCACTATCCATTAAACCATCATATTGTCTCATCATCAGGTGAGTTTCAATTTGCTGAAGAGTATCTAAAATGACTCCCACCATTATCAGCAACGAAGTACCACCAAAAAATGAAGAGAAACTACTTGTCACACCTAATCTTTGTGCAAAACCTGGAAGAATACCTACAAGTGCAAGAAACACAGCACCGGGTAAAGTTATTTTATCCATAATTGCACCAATGTAATCAGAAGTTGGCTCACCAGGTTTAACGCCTGGAATAAAACCATTGTTACGTTTTAAATCTTCACCCATTTGTTTAGGATTGAAAATTAGAGCCGTATAAAGGAAAGTAAATGCAATCACCATAACTGAATAAACCACCATGTACCAGAAATTGCTATGGTCACCGAATACTTTTGCAATACCTTTTCCACTCTCAGTAAAGGAAAACAAGGTTGGTAAAAACATAATCGCCTGTGCAAAGATAATAGGCATTACGCCTGCCATGTTCACTTTTACAGGAAGAAATTGTCTTGCTCCACCCAATTGACGGTTGCCAACTATTTGCTTGGCATAGCTAACTGGTATTTTACGAACACCTTGAACCAAAATAATAATACCCATAATAATAGCAATAAAAATGGCTATTTCTACAAGAAATATTAAAAGACCACCTCCACCACGTGCTTGTTTAGCTCCAAACTCCTGGATAAGTGCTTGGGGAAAACGGGCTAAAATTCCGACCATGATAATTATTGATGTGCCATTACCCAAACCTTTATCCTGTATTTTCTCTCCAAGCCACATTACAAACAAAGTACCGGCAGTTAAAGTGATAACTGTGGAAATCGCAAAAAATTCCTTATATGCAGGTATGATTGCTTCCACATAACCGGGACCATTTAGATATGCTACATAAGCACTTGCCTGAAAAGCAGTTACAATAACAGTCAGGTACCTTGTCCACTGGTTAATTTTTTTGCGGCCACTATCACCCTCTTTTTGCACTTTCTGCATTTGAGGTACCAAAATAGTCATTAACTGCATGAAAATAGAAGCAGAAATGTAAGGCATAATACCTAATGCAAGAATAGATGCCTGCGAAAAGGCTCCCCCGGCAAATGTGTCAAATAATCCTAGCAATCCATTCTTGGAGGCATTCGCCTGTGCTGTTGATAAAAGATTCGGATTAATACCTGGCAAAACAATGTGAGTACCTAGCCTGTAAGTAAAAATCAGGGCTAAGGTTACAAGAATTTTACCACGTAATTCATCTATTGACCAGATATTCTTAAGCGTTTGAATTAATTTTTTCACTTGATAAATTAAATTGTAAGTGTTATTTCTCTATAAAACCAAAAAGACGCATCCTAAAGATGCGCCGGGCAAATATCGTTAAAATTATTTGATAATTTCAACGCTGCCACCCGCAGCCTCAATGGCTATTTTGGCTTTTTCACTTATTGCATTCACCTTAAAGGTAATTGCAGATTTGATTTCACCATTTCCCAATATTTTTATAACGTCTGTCTGACTTAGCAAGCCATTAATATAAAGATTCTCAGGTGTAATTTCTGTAAATCCATATTTTTCAACAAGCTGTTCAATCTGACCTAAATTCAACACTTTGTATTCAACACGATGTGGATTTTTAAATCCACGCTTAGGAATACGACGTTGAATAGGCATCTGACCACCTTCAAAACCTATTTTGCTTTTGTATCCTGCACGGCTTTGTCCACCTTTGTTACCTTTAGTAGATGTTCCACCTTTACCGGAAGCTTCTCCCCGACCAATTCTTTTTTCTTTGTGAACCGCACCTTTTGCGGGTTTCAGCGTGTGTAATTTCATGTGATTAATTTTGACTTACGGGGTTATTTCCCCTCGCTAATTTAATTTTATTGAGTTGATTCCTTCTTCTAAAAATTATCTTGGTGTTTTATTATTTAAGCTTCAGTAGTTGCAGCAACTTCTTCTACTTTCAATAAATGGTTTACACGTCTTACCATACCCAGGATTTGTGGAGTGGCTTCAACCTCCACAGTTGCATTCATTTTTTTTAAACCCAATGCAATCACAGTTCTTTTGGCTGTTTCAGGTCTGTCTATTACACTCTTAATAAGTGTTATTCTAATATTTTTCATAATAACAATAAAATTTTCAAAAGGAATTATAGAAACAAATCCTGTCTATATTCCAAATTATTTATACTCCGAAAACCTTTTTTAAACTAATATTTCTTGTTTTGGCAATCATGATGGGTTCCCTCAACATTGCCAAAGCTTTAAAAGTTGCTTTCACCACATTGTGAGGATTAGCTGAGCCTAAACTTTTAGCTAAAACGTCTGTTAAACCTACACTTTCCAACACAGCCCTCATACTGCCCCCGGCAAGTACGCCTGTACCATGTGCGGCAGGTTTTATCAGCACTTTAGCAGCACCTTCCTTAGCAAGTTGATCGTGAGGAATTGTTCCGTGCATAAGAGGAACTTTTATCAGATTTTTCTTAGCGTCTTCAATTCCTTTTGTAATGGCTTCCTGAACCTCTTTGGCTTTTCCCAATCCGTGTCCAACAACACCATTACCATTTCCAACAACCACAAGAGCAGAAAAACTGAAAGTACGTCCACCTTTCGTTGTCTTTACTACTCGATTAATAGAAACAACTTTTTCTTTCAGTTCAAGGTCTCCGCCTTTTACTTTATTTAAAATTACATTTGACATCTTAACTCGAAAATTTGAAAATTTGAAAATCCGCTACATTAAAAAACTATTGCTGAATCTCAGGCTTTCCTTGAGCAATCAAGCTATAGCCCTAAGTCACTTTAATATTAAAATTGAAGGCCACCTTCTCTTGCACCTTCAGCTACTGCTTTAATTCTTCCATGGTATAAATTACCACCTCGGTCAAACACACAGGTTGAAATACCGACTGCTAAAGCTTTAACTGCGATTGCAGAACCAACCATTTTACTTTTTTCAACCTTAGTAACTTTTTGTCCTGCAATAGCTTTTTCTCTTGAAGAAGCAGACACTAAAGTTGCTCCATTCGTATCATCTATGAGTTGCACATAGATTTCTGCATTACTCCTGAAAACGGAAAGGCGAGGTTTGGCAGTAGTTCCAGATATTTTACTGCGAATGCGGTACCTGATTTTTTGCCTTTTTATTAATTTGTCCATTACTATTATTTTTCCCCGATTCTGCCGGGATTAGAATTGAAAATTCTGAATTGAAAATTTGAATATTGACCAGTATAACTCATTTCTTTTTGTGATATTATTTTCACATTGATCAATTGAGTCATTCTCAAATTATTTACCTGCTGCCTTACCTGCTTTTCTACGAATAAATTCATCAGAATAGCGAACACCCTTTCCTTTGTA
The DNA here is from genome assembly GCA_043733905.1 of Segetibacter sp. Lineage (GTDB taxonomy): Bacteria > Bacteroidota > Bacteroidia > Chitinophagales > Chitinophagaceae > Segetibacter. The sequence goes on along the minus strand of JAYTGA010000006.1, from coordinate 4,532 downwards.
CGGTTCAGGCTTGCGAAGGCTGCGGATCTTTGCAGCAACAGCACCTAACAATTGATTGTCACTTCCTTCAAGCATTATTTTAGGATTTTGACCTTTTTCAGTCAAGGTGGCAACTGTTATTTCTTTAGGTACATCGAAAATAATATTATGGGAGAACCCTAATGAAAGATCTAAGGTATTACCGGCGTTTGTAGCCTTGTAACCAACTCCCACAAGTTCAAGTTGTTTTTTAAAACCTTCCGTAACTCCCTTCACCATATTACTGATCAATGAGCGATACAAACCATGCATTGCACGATGACGAATTTGATCTGTAGGTCGTGAAATATTGACTTCGAATCCGTTTACTTCAACTTTTATATCCCTGTCAATTGACTGACTTAATGAACCCTTTGGTCCTTTAACAATGATAGTGTTATCACCACTAACGGTTATTGTAACCCCGGAAGCGAATGTGACTGGTTGCTTACCTATACGTGACATAATTGTATTTTATTTATCGTTATTTTATTAGAAATTGTAGTTTGACAGTGTTCAGTTACCGTATAGAAAACTTAAATTCACATCAACTTATTTCTTAAAAACTGAAATATTTTCACTAATTCAGTGTAATCGTCTTAATAGATGTAGCAAAGCACTTCACCACCTACATTTTGAGTTTTTGCTTCTTTATCCGTCATTACACCTTTTGAGGTAGAAATGATTGCAATGCCGAGGCCATTTTTTACCCTTTCAAAATCAGCAGGTTTGGAATATTGACGAAGTCCCGGACGGCTTACTCTTTCAAGACTGCGAATAGCCGGAATTTTTGTTGCTGCATCATATTTTAATGCAATTTTTATTACACCCTGTTTGCTATCGTCTTCGAATTTATATTTTAGGATGTAGCCTTTATCGTACAAAATTTCAGTAATTCTTTTTTTCAGATTGCTTGCAGGAATTTCCACAATCCTGTGGCTAGCCATTTGAGCATTACGCACCCTTGTTAAAAAATCTGCTATAGGATCAGTTACCATTGTTATTAAAAAATTAAAATTAAAAATGCTATTACAATGCGATATCCCTGATATCATTTTTGGTTTGCAATCAACTTCCCAGGAAGAGATTGTACTATTATATTTTTTACCAGCTAGCCTTGGTTATACCAGGAATTTTCCCTTCCAAAGCCATGTCACGAAAAATATTTCTTGACAAGCCAAAATAACGGATGTATCCCCTGGGGCGACCAGTTAACTGGCAACGGTTTTTTAAGCGGACGGGCGAAGCATTTTTAGGAAGAAGATCAAGACCGGCATAGTCACCTGCCTTTTTTAAAGCGGCTCTTTTTTCAGCAAATTTTGCTACCATCTTTTCTCTTTTCCTTTGCCTGGCTTTTACAGATTCTTTTGCCATAGTTTTTTTATTTCTGATTTTTTGATTTCTGATGTCTGAAATTTTTTATAAAAAATCAGCCATCATACACCAGACATTTAGTTGTTTTCTTTTTTCATGTTTTTAAATGGCATACCCATTTCTTTCAACAACTCATAAGCCTCTTCATTGGTATTGGCAGTAGTGACCAGGGTAATATCCATCCCTGTTATTTTATTCACTTTATCAATGTCAATTTCAGGAAAAATGATTTGCTCAGTTACACCTAGAGTATAATTTCCACGTCCATCAAAAGCTTTATCATTAATGCCTTTAAAATCACGAACCCTTGGCAGAGATACGGCAATCAAGCGATCTAAGAACTCATACATTTTTACACCGCGCAAAGTTACCTTTGCACCAATAGGCATATTTTTTCTCAATTTAAAATTGGAAATATCCTTTTTTGAGTTTGTAGAGATTGCCTTCTGACCAGAAATTGTGGTAAGCTCTTCGACTGCTACATCGACAAGCTTTTTATCAGATACAGCACCATTAACTCCTCGGTTTAGACAAATTTTCTCCAATTTAGGAGCTTGCATCACGGATTTATATCCAAATTTTTTCATTAAAGCAGGTACAACTTCCTGTTTGTACTTATCTGCTAACCTCGTTTTGTAAGTAGTTGTGGCCATTATTTAATTACCTCCCCTGATTTTTTTGCAATACGAACTAATTTTCCTTCATTCCGATCACGTTTAACTTTTGTAGCTGAACCGGTTTTTGCATCCCACAACATGACATTGCTAATGTTTATAGGAGCTTCGATTTTCAACAAACCACCTTTTGTGTTTTGAGCACTTGGCTTGGTATGTTTTGTGACTATGTTTACACCTTCAACTACAACCCTACCTTTTTCCAAGATAACTTCAAGCACAGGACGTGGTTTTTTCAGGTCTTTATCATCACCAGCTATAACCACAACATGGTCACCTTTTCTGATGTTGAATTTAGGTTTAAATCTGTTGCTCATTTAATTTAATTTGAAAATTACTCAATTGAAACTTAAAAATGTTATTATGTGATTTAAGATTTCACACTAAGTCATTTTAGTTTCCTAAAATTTATAAAACTTCTGGTGCTAGCGAAATAATTTTCATATAGCCTTTATCTCTTAATTCTCTTGCAACAGGTCCAAAAATACGTGTACCTCTTGGTTCATCAGAATTGTTTAGCAAGACAACTGCATTGTCATCAAAACGAATATAAGAACCATCTTTTCGACGTAATTTATTTTTAGTCCTTACAATAACTGCCTTGGAAACCGTACCTTTTTTTACCCCAGCTGCCGGCATTGCATCCTTTACAGTTACAACAATTTTATCACCAATTCGAGCGTAATCCTGACCTGAGTTACCAAGTACACGAATACACAAAACTTCTTTTGCTCCACTATTATCGGCTACGTTTAATCTGCTTTCTTGCTGAATCATTTTCTATTATTTTTAAGTATTTAGTACGAGTACCTAACACTTTTTCTTAAAATTACCGTATTGTATTTTTTAAATTAATCAGGACTTTATAAAAAAGTTTTGTGCTTTTTGTCAAAACAGTACTTTCTCACATGCCCCGTACGCAATCCTATTTAACTTTCTCAACAATTTCAACCATTCTCCAACGCTTAGTTTTACTAAGGGGACGGGTTTCCATAATTTTTACTATATCGCCGATACTGCACTCATTCTTTTCATCATGAGCATGAAATTTAGTAGTTTTTTTAACGAACTTACCATAAATAGGGTGCTTCACTTTTCTTTCAACAGCGACAGTGACGGTTTTATCCATTTTATTGCTGCTAACAACACCTGTCCTGGTTTTACGCAAATTTCTTTCCAACATTGTAATAATATTTATGGTTAAGCTTGCAAAGCTTTTTTCTTTAATTCGGTTTTTAAACGGGCAACGTCTTTCCTTACAGACCTGATAGTCATTGGATTTTCGAGGGGAGAAATTGCATGCGCAAATTGAAGTTTTTTCAACCTCAATTCTTCCTCTTGTATTCTTGCATTGATATCACTCACATTCATTTCTCTGAGGCTCCGGTTAAATTCAATTTTTTTGTTCGGCATTTTGTATAATTTGAATTGAGTATTTGAAGAACAGACACAGTAAAATGAGTGAAATTCAAATTTCTAAATATTTCTTTGTTTTTACCCCTGCAATTCTCGTCTCATGACGAATTTTGTTTGAATAGGAAGTTTCTGAGCTGCTAATTCAAAGGCAGCTTTTGCTACCTCTTCAGATATACCATCCGCTTCAAATATAATGCGGCCTGGTTGCACAACTGCTGCCCAATATTCAGGATTACCTTTACCCTTACCCATCCTTACCTCAGCAGGTTTGTGAGTAATGACTTTGTCGGGAAATATCCTGATCCAAACATTTCCTTCACGTTTCATGGAACGTGTCATGGCCTGACGGGCAGATTCGATTTGGCGATTAGTCAGCCATACAGAATCCAATGATTTTAAACCAAACGAACCAAAGGCTAATGTTGCACCACGCTTGGTATCGCCTTTCATGCGACCCTTTTGCATTTTCCTGTGCTTCGATCTTTTCGGTTGTAACATATTAATTTTCTAATTTTCTAATGTGCTAGTGTGTTAAAATACATACCAGACCATCATTCTAAAATCTTGTTTTACTTCTTATCTTAGTTAGGCAATAAGAGACAAGGATTGGCTATCTTCTACCCCCTCCACCGCCACCGCGATTGTCTCTTCCACCACCGCCGCCACGATTATCTCTTCTATCTCCACCACCTCTGAATCCTCTGTCATCACCTCTTTCATTTCTTCTGTCACCGGCAGGACCACCCTGGTCTTTACCCCCGATGAAATTCGGATTTAATTCTCTCTTGCCTAATACTTCTCCCTTACAAATCCATACTTTAATACCTATTTTTCCATAAACAGTTAAAGCAAAAATACTTGCATAATCAATATCCATACGGAAGGTGTGTAAAGGAACACGACCCTGTTTAATCTCCTCGCTACGGGCAATTTCTGCACCGCCCAAACGTCCACCGACTTTCACTTTGATTCCCTCTGCTCCCATTCGAAGTGCAGATGCAATGGCCATTTTAATAGCTCTCTTAAAATTAATACGATTTTCAATCTGCC
>JAYTGA010000005.1:0-29960 GCA_043733905.1 Segetibacter sp. | reverse complement strand
GAGTCGGATACACCAACGGGAATCAGGCCATCAATAACATAATGGTTCCATTTACTAACCTGCTCATTGCCTTTGGGGCCGCTGCCTACAATAGTTGTGTAAGAATAGCATGAGCTAAACATAGTTGCCATCAGCAAAAGTACAAAAGTCATTTTTTTCATTGTAAAAATGGTTTTAGTTTGGTGCCTACTCTTCCATGTATGCAGTTTTCGGCTTTCCTGATAAGTTTTATTTAAAGCTTATAAAATATTTCGGCTTAAAATTGAATTTTAATTTTGATAAATCAAAATTTTATTTTTGTTTATGTAATTGTTTTCAAAAAAACTTACTTAAACATTGCCATAGTTATTATTATTTGCAAAAAAACTTCAGTTGTGCCAAAGTTGCATTTTACTTACGCATTCGCATACAACAATTCACAAGGTTTCAAACCTGTATGCTTCTTAAAAGCTGTGGAGAAATGGGAGATGGAAGAATAGCCGAGCAAGAAGGAGACATCGGTCACGCTTAGCCCTTTTTCGTAGAGTAAATATTTAGCGTGTTCCATGCGCTGCTGCTGGTAAAACTCGAAAATGGTGGTACCAAATATTTCCTTAAAACCTTTTTTTAAATAGCACTCGTTGATGGCTACTTTTCGGCTCAGCTCTTTAATGGTGATCGGCTCGCCAATGTGTTGCAGCAAGACTTCCCGGGCATTCATGATCTTTTCGCGGTCAAGTTCATTCGACAAAAACTTACAGGTAAATACTTCTTCTTTTTCACCTACCAGGCATTCCATGCTGTAGAGCAACAGTTCGTGGATCTTGGCATTAGTAAAAATATTTTCGAGGCTGCCGGTGTAGTTGTGGTTAAACAAAGCATCCAGCACATTTTTTTTGCGGCTGCAAACAGGAAATAATTTTGTGAAAGAATGTGGGTGCCTGAACGCAAGTACATCGTCTTTGTAATCTGCCAGTTTCACATTTGCCGTAAAGCGGGATAAAAAGCTGTGAGTAAACCGGAAAATGAATAGATCAATTACCTGGAGGTGGCTGCTGCAAATGCCAGAAGTCATCTCATCGCATTGGCGGCAGTTTTTTTCGGTGCAATAGCGGTTAGTGAAAATGCAATAGCGCAATTCAAGAAAATTTTCATCCGAATCTTTTTCTTTAAAATGGTAAACCATCATTCCCGCATCTTCAGCCTGGCAGGGCTTTGCGCCATGAAGCCGGGTGAGAGAATATTGCAAAGAGCCGGGAACGTGCTGTTCTTTCGTGTAAGCAACATCAAGCTGCGAATCAAACTCATTAAAATTGAACTCCTTTAGTATGTTGATTGCGCTTCCCATTTTCAGATGGCAAAATTAGCCTTGATCAATCGCTTCAGTTGATACAATTTGTCTTTTTAGTGTCAAAAAAAGAAACAATCTTCTTGTTATAAAAGCTTGATTTGGCGATAATAGAAAAGCATTCACTAGGATGAATGCTTTTCTATTATCAAAAGAGTTGTTTAAGCTACGCTAAAACTCCACAGTTTTAGTCATATTAAAGACTGTATTCAGGTTGCTGATTTCGGCTTCAAAATCACCAGCTTCAAGGAGTCGTTTATTGTTGGTGTTCACAAAGGCGAGTTGCTTTGCAGCCACTTTAAAGGTGACGGTTTTTGATTCACCCGGTTTCAATGAAACTTTTTCAAATCCCCTTAACCGCTTCACATCAGGACTTAACGATGCAAGAAGGTCTTTCACAAACAATTGCACCACTTCTTTTCCTTCGCGGTTGCCAGTGTTTTTTACTGTCACAGAAAAGGTGATGATATCATTAGGTTCATAGGATTTTTTGTCTGTTTGCAGGTTGCTGTAAGCAAAAGAGGTGTAAGACAATCCAAACCCAAAAGGATATTGCGGATTGAAGTCGGCAGAGTAGTCATAAGCACCCTGCGGATTGGCAATCTGATCCGATGGCTTGTGAATGTATGGTGTCAGCGAGTTGCTGTAACGGGGATATGTAACAGGCAGTTTGCCGCTTGGGTTCACACTACCTGAAAGTATGTCGGCCAGTGCATCTGCACCATAATTGCCGGGTAAAAAAGTATGAACAACGGCAGAGGTCAACGGCTCAATGTGGCTGATGATTCTACTCCTGCCTTCAGTAAGTACAAGGATGATTTTCTTTCCTGTTTTTGCCAGCGCATTGGCAAGTGCTACCTGGTTTTCAGACAGGTTCATTTCGTTGAGGTTGCCGGGTGTTTCAGTATAGCTATTTTCACCAAGGCAAAGTAAAATGTAGTCTGCATTTTGCGCAGCAGCCACTACAGCCCCAAGATCCACGATAGAATCTTCCCAATATTTTCCCTTCATATTATAAGCTACGCCTTCGGCAAATGTGACGTTGCTTTTGCCAAACTTGTTGGTCACCGCCTCCAGAATGGTGTTGTATTGAGCAGTGAATTCATCTGTCCTTTCGCCCTGCCAGGTGTAAGTCCATCCGCCATTCAGCGGTCTCATGCTGTTGGCGTTGGGGTCTGTCACCAATATTTTGGCTGTTGCAGGCAAAGGCAAAATGTTCTCATTATTTTTCAGTAAGGTGATGGACTCAGCGGCAGTATTGTAGGCTTTTTTAGCAAACTCAGCACTCCCATATTTTGGATAGTCGGCCATCATCGTTACAGGTGTTTTAAACAAGTCAAGTTCATACTTTACCCGCAACACTCTACGCACTGCATCGTCTATTCTGGCTGGCGATATTTTACCTTCTTTCACCAGTGCGACGACATCACTGCAAAACTCCTGGTAATTGTAAGGAATCATGCTCATGTCTATGCCTGCATTGATTGCAAGCATCGCCGCTTCCTTATTATCCTTTGCTATTTTGTCCCTTCGGGCAATGTTTTCAACATCCTGCCAGTCGGTGACGATAAAACCAGTAAAGTGTAATTCCTTTTTCAGAATGTCGGTTAGCAAATGTTTGTTCATGTGGGCAGGCACTCCGTTGATAAGGGCAGAGTTCACCATCACATTTCTTGCTCCGGCATTCACAGCGGCAATGTAGGGCGGCAGGTGATACTCTCTCAGGTAGTTTTCAGGTATCCATGCGTTGGTGCGGTCTTTACCATATTTCGGGTCAGAATATGCCATGAAATGTTTCAAGCTGACAGACAGTTTTTCGTGGCTGCCCAGCGGATTTTGCGCACCCTTAACAAAGGCTGCTCCCATTTCACCAATCAGGTAAGGGTCTTCGCCGTACCCTTCCCAAACACGGAGCCACACAGCGTTTGCACCCAAATCCAGGACAGGCGAAAATGTCCATGGCACCCCGGCAGCACGGCTTTCATAGGCAGTCACAACCGCCAGGTCCTGCACCAGTTGCGGGTTCCATGTGGCCGCTTGTCCAATCTCCTGCGGAAAGGAAGTGAAACCGGCCACATAATTTACACCATGAATATCGTCGAGACCATAGATGACCGGTATTTTCAGGTGAAGATGCATTGCCTTATCCTGTATGGCTTTGATGACTGTGTTCCATTGCTGCATGGAAAGAAGAATGCTGGGCGGTGTGTTGAGGATGGAGCCGATTTTATATTTCACAATCACATCGGTCAGTTTAGCTTCGTCTATAGAAAATGTTTTTGTATTGTTGTCAATGACACCGACCTGGTCTATGGCTACCTGTGCCATCTGCCCTATTTTTTCTTCAATGGTCATTTGGCTGAGGAGCTTGTTGATGTTGGCTTCTGTGACAGGAGACAGTTGACCGGGCTGGCATTTTGCGCTGGCTAAAATGAACAGACTAAGCACAGCCATGCAGAGGGGTAAAACGATTCTTTTCATTGTTGTTTTTTATGAGCGAACAAGATAAAGGAATTAGGTGAACCGATGAATTAGACATGTAATAACCGCATCTAAGGGTGTAATAACGGCATCTAAGGGTGCAGTAACCGCATCTAACGGTGCAGTAAGCGCATCTAACGGTGCAGTAAGCGCATCTAACGGTGCAGGAAGCGCATCTAACGGTGCAGTAAGCGCATCTAACGGTGCAGTAAGCGCATCTAACGATGCAGTAACCGCATCTAATGGTGTAGTAACCGCATATAAGAGTGTAACAACGGCATCTAAGAGTGTGACAACCGCATCTAAGAGTGTAACAACGGCATCTAAGAGTGTGACAACCGCATCTAACGGTGTAGTAACCGCATCGGTTTTGCCAATATCAATTTTTATTTATTTGAGGTATGTCGACGGAGCATTTTTTTGTCTGTAAGAAGGTTGGAACCCTTGCAAGGAAACCCCACTCATACAAAAAGTTTTTAATTACAATGATTGTGATTTTGATATAAGTTACGAACTCAGATGGTGGGAGAGCTCTTATAATCAATTTATTGACACAAAAAAAGGGTGAAATCACCCTTTTATTTTTGAAAAAGAACCTATATTTTTACAGAGTTGAAATCTTAAACAAGTTTGCACAATCATTTAAACAAGACTACTATGAAATCAAGAATTTTATTAACCTTTTTGCTGGCATTTTTTATTCAATTTTGCTTTTGTCAGAGTCCGTTCGATTGCGGAACAAAAAATGCAATAAAATTAGATTCGACTGGGAAATCTGTTATTGTTTCAAAAGTTTATGGTGATATAAGAGACATTAATAACTTTCCCGTTAGAAGATTTTGCAAAAATGCTAAAATTCAGGTAGTTTTTCATGTCATTCTTGACGACAATGGAAATGGTGGATTTAATACTTCGACAACTATTCATACAGACATTCTTCAAATCCTTAATCAAAATTTCAGTTCTCATAATATTACATTTCAACTTAAACCACAAAACCAAAATATAGATTACATAAGCAATAATAATTTTTTTAATTTAGTTGATCATTGCAATCCATTAGCTCCACCTTCGTGTGTAGCATTAAGTGGAGATGGGAACGATGATGGAAAATTTGACAATTTAACTATCAATAGTAGTATGGACGCTATTGATATTTATCTGCTTGGAAATGGTAACTTTGGGAGCATATTAGGAGTTGCTGCAAATGTAGGGGCAACTTCAATCGTTTTTGTAGGATCGACATCCGCTACTATTGCAGATATATCTATGCATACTATATGCCATGAAATGGGGCATTGCTTAGGGTTGCAACATACTTTTTATCATACAAATTGTGATGAACAATCACCGGGTATAGGTATAGCTTTAAGTGAAGGTGGCGGTATGGTTCTAGGAGTTTATCAAAGTAATGGATACCAAGCCGGAGATTTTGTATTTGATACTTATGCAGATCCCTCAAAATACCCTCCAGCCGTTATTTCTTCGGATTGTCACGAAAATGGTTTAAATTACGATTGGACATGTGGTACAATGCCAAATTCAAATTTTGATCAAGATAGGTATGGCTTTATATGGAATCCTCTCGCAAATAATCAAATGGATTATAATGTTGTTGCTGCAACGGGATGTGCATTAGAATTTACTCCATTGCAATGGGAGCGAATGTATGCTACATTAGCAAATGACATCCATGTTAATCAGACAATTGTAAAAGAGACAGCTACTGTAAATGTTTTACCCGTTAGTCCGATAAACATTTGTTCAGGTAATTCTGTCAATTTAACAGCTATTTCCTCACCTGATTTTTATTATTATGATTGGACACCTGTCAATCAAACAGGCAATACCATAACTGTAAATCCACTTATTACTACAGAATACACTGTTACAGCATCTAGTAAATGTATGTCGCCAGTCACAAAAACTGTGCAGGTTATTGTTGACGATGGTCTTAATTTTGAAATTGTTGGTAACGATGTCTTATGTGAAAATGACCAATTTAACTATACAGTAAATAACTTGGGAACTACTTTTATAACAGGTACTTGGTCTGTAATTTCCGGGAATGGAAGTATAAATCCAAATAATGGTTTATTGACAGTTGGTGCCGGAGTTAGTTCTGTTACAATTACATTTTCAGTCTTAGCAAATAATGGCTGCACCCACACTGTTTCAAAAATAATTAATATAATACCTCAAAATGCTTCGGTAGTTATTAGCGCAAGTCCTGACCAAGTATGTGATGGAGTAAATGATGTGCTTTTATCAGTTAATGCAATACCAGGATTAACATATACATGGAATACTATACCTGTGCAAACAGGAAACTCAATTATTGTAACTCCTACAAATGCCAATCATATTTACATAGTATCTGCTATTAGCCCTTGCGGAAATACAATTACTGATACTAAAGTAATAACGGTAAATCTTTTACCGACAGTTTCTATATCACCTTTATCACAACCTTTGTGCATTGGTAATACTGTGCCGATAATGTTTAGCAGCAATCCTGTTTATCCTCAATTTGCAACTATATTTTGGTCATCAGGCGATGGTTCAATAAATGATCAGCAGGCACCTGCAATAACTTTTACAGCAGCAACACCTGGCAATAATGCAACCATACAAGCTGATATAGTGGATAATAATACTGGCTGCACAAATACAATAATATCAAATCCTTTTACTGTTTTGCCAAACCAAGCTGCAATAACCAGTTCTTTTACTTCAATTTGTGTTGGGCAGAATCTTCAATTTACTGCCAATGCACCTGGTGGTACATGGTCAATTACTAGCAGCAGCGCCCCAAATGTTGCATTTATTGATCCTTTGACCGGTATTTTAACAGCATTTGCAAGCGGCAACTTTTACGTCACTTATACTGTTGATTTGTGTACGAATCAATCATCGGTAGCAACCCAGCATGTTACTGTAAATATAACACCAGAAATAACCCATTTTAGTAACCTGCTGACTTCCTGTACTCCACCATTTAACCATCAATTCTTTGCAAACGTACCTGGGACATGGAGCATTGTCGGCAATACTATTGCAGCAACAATAGATTTATTAAGTGGAATGCTCACAGTTGTACCAAATACATCAGGGGTTTTCAATATTAAATTTACGCCTACCACACCAAACTCTTGCATTACCGACCCTATAACAGTTACAGTTAAGGTTATTGATTGCAGCCTGACAACCTGCGAAAATGTAACAACAAGTACCTCAATTCCCGGAGGGATAGTAACATCATTACCCCCGTCGTCTAATTCATTGTACAATATTGACCGTGACATTACCATAGACGGTGCGGTAACATTTAGTAATGTTCAGGTAAGGGTTGCCAGTGGGGTATCTATTACACTCAATCACAATGCTACTTTAAATGTTTATGGCAGCCATTTTTATAGTTGTCAAGGTAATACGTGGAAAGGATTTGATGCATCGGCTAATGACACAAAAATAATTATTGCCAACAGTGGTCCGGTCTCATCCATGATTGAAGATGCAGAGGTTGCTGTAAAATACTCAAATCAAACTCCAATCCCCAGTAGTGCAGATAAAATAATAAATATCCAATCCACTATTTTCAACCGTAACAGAGAGAGTATAGAAATTGAAGGAATTGTAACCCAGAATTTTACACCGGTGTTGCCCATCAACATTTCCAATTGTATTTTTACATGCAGAAACATTTATTTTGATCCTACAATTGCAGTATGGGACAATGTAAAAGCGGTAAGAGCTTCAGCCAATACAATCAATATACCTTTCGGTTCTACACCAGTTACTTACTTTTCGCCCTACATAGAAAATTCACGGTATAGTGATATGTCTGTAAATGCCTATTTACCAGACGGTTCTAAACCTAATGCTGCTATTGTAATAAAAAATGCAGGTAATAAAATGTCAATTGCAGGGGATTTGCAAACCCTGGTTTTAGGTGGCGGTGTGAGTTTGCAAGGGATTGATCTTGAAAGCAACACTATTGTAATAGACAATCATAATATTGGCATTTTGATAGATAATAGTAATGTGACAGTCAATAACGTAACGATTCAAAAGCCTAACCCTGATTATAATAACCCAATCAACACAACCGCTATTGGGATTGAAGTTGACAACAATAGCCAAAACATTGTCAATATTACTACCCCTTCAAATAGTCCTAAAAACGCTTTTTTTGACCTGAATACAGCAATATTTGCAAGTCAAGGCATAAGAGAGATGACTGTAAATGACTGTGATATACGGAGCGGCCAAGATGTAGCGAACCTGAATGCGCTGGGAAGTTTTGGGATTAATATAGGTTTGGATGAGTATCGTACTGTAAACATTAACCGCAACAGCATTTATAATATTCAAAATGGTATTTGGTTTTCAGCCGGTGGGAGAGACCTGAGATCAAGTCGCTTAAATGTAAATGACAATATATTAAGTTCGTCTGCTCTAACAAGTGTGATACCCGGAGGCACAGGGATTACAACTTATATGCAACATGCAATTAATCTCGAATCCAGGGTGCCATTTGTAGCGTTGCCACCGGCAGCAATGGTTGCAGGAACACTCAATTGCAAAAACAATGAAGTAATGTCGGCAGCCAATGGTATAGGTGTAAGGGGTTGGCAATATGGTACCACTATTACCAGTAATAAAATAACCCTGGCCCAGGATGCAGGCCCTAACCCACTGACAGAGCAATCGGCCTTGTCAGTAGAAGGCTGTAGCGGCACTGAAAGTATGCCAATTATTATACAAGAAAATCAACTTACAGGCTATGACATGAATCAAAACACTATTGGCATGAACGTAGCATTGACATCTTACACTAACATTGGTTGCAACCAAGTAGGGGGCTACTATGATAATAACTATATTACTACCACTGGCTTCCAGCATGGGTTTAAGTTTGTAGGAAATAACCCTAATACCAAATTTTGGGACAATACAATGTACACCACTAACATGAATGGTCTCACCCTGTCTCAAGGTGGTATTATTGGCAAACAGGGAGATGAAATTGGAAGCCCGATTTGCACTAGTAATAATAGTTGGGAGCAGCCGGGAACAGCATGGAATGGTTTACAAGATCAATTTATGACCTTATGTGAAAGTAGTGATCCGACAAATTCACCGTTTGTTTATTTGCACAAACAAAACGGATCTAACTTAGAATTACAGCCTACGAAAAACACTTCAGACAATCTTGGAAACTCCACTACAATTTATGGAACTCCTGGCTCATTAATTCCATCCACAACGACAAGTAGCAGTTGTCAAAGATGTGCCAGTTCTTTGGGATATAGAATGAAGAGTTTGTTACAGGAAATAGCTGATGGTACCATATCGCTGCCCAACGATGATGCCAATGAAAGACTGCTGGTGATGCAAGAACAGTTGTATGAATTGCTGAAAGCAAACCCTACCCTGGTGCTAAACGACACCACCCTGCAACAGTTTATTTATGACAACCAATGGACCAACCTAGATTTTATTCATTATGCAAGCCGCTACGTGGCAGAAGGCAAGTGGGATTTAGTACAGATACTCTTAGGTGCCTGGCCGGGACAAAGTAAACTTGACATGGCATACCAAGATTATTTTAAATGGCTGAAAGAAATGCATAACGCACCAGAATGGCATCCAGACCTAGCTGATGTAGAAAAACTGGCTAACCAGTGTCCAGTTAAATATGGAACCGTTGTTTTTGCAGTCCGAAACCTGTTTAACGCAATCACCGGAAAGATAAATGAATTCAAAGATAATTGCGAGGGCAATGCAGGAGCAAGAGGAATGCAGCAAAACAAGGGATTTATCAGACTGAAAAATAAAAAAAGATCCACTCAGCCAATCACTCAACAGGATAAAAACAGTTTATTGGTATATCCCAACCCTACTACCGGAATGCTAAATGTGGAGTACAAAACAATAAAGCAAGTATTTATTGTTGATGTTACAGGAAGAGCTATTTTGAATAAATCATGGACTGGCAGCACAAATCAAGTGCAGTTGGATTTAAGCAATTTGCCACGAGGAGTGTTTATAATAAAAGCAATTAATGCAGAAAATAATGTTCAAACGCAAAAGTTTATTAAAAGCAAGTAGTGCTTTTGTAAGTTTGTTGAAACATCAAAAGCATACCTATAAAATAGGTATGCTTTTGATGTTTTGTTGCACTAATTTTAAAGAAATAAAGGCGCAAAACAATTTAGTACCAAACTCAAGTTTTGAACAGTATACAAACTGTCCTTCAAATGCAAATTTAGATGAATACAAAAATAGTAAACCTGATTATTGGTATAAACCTGATATGCGTGGTGCTGCGTATGTAAATGCTTGTGCCGATAGTTTATCTGGTGTTCCAATACATTCTACTGTTGGTGGTACTGGTTTTCAGTATGCCCGAATAGGTGTTGCTTATGTAGGGATGTTTTATAGGAATGGCGGTAATCGTCGAAACTATTTTCAGGTAAAATTGAATGATAGTTTAGTGACAGGCAAATGCTACTATGCAGAATGTTATGTTAATGAAAGCAACCATTTTGAAGTTGGCTGTAATAATCAGTCTATCCTTTTAACTAACGCTCCGATTTATGCAGATACAATAAACGGGATTAAAATTATCTTAGCTAATCCGCAAGTCACTAATTACAACAATACAATCATTACTGACACTTTAAACTGGATAAAAGTTAGTGGTGTCTTTATTGCCCAAGGAGGCGAACAGTACCTTACCCTCGGCAATTTCAGAGATGATAATCATACACTGTCTATACGGTTTCAACCTCCGGGTTCAGGCTATGATGGTGCTGCTTATTATGTTGATGATGTGTCTCTTTATGCCTTAGACAGCTTTCCCCTAAAAGCAGATGCAGGCCCTGACACTACAATAGTTTTAGGAGACAGTGTTTTTATTGGCAGCCTCACGAATGGCATACCCAACGTAAGCTGGTACGATATGGCGGGTAATGTGATAGACACTGGCAGGCCGGGGTTTTTTGTTCATCCGACTACTACTAACAGCTACATTATAGAGCAAACGGTGTGTGGGTACTATAGCAGGGATACGGTAACGGTGACGATGAATGTGATGCCTTTGCATTGGTTGGAGTTTGAAGCTTCACCCCTGCAAGACCTAACCCCTGCCCCTCTCCAAAGGAGAGGGGTAAAACTGAACTGGCAAACTGCTAATGAGCAAAACGTTAGTCATTATAACATACAGCGAAGCTATAAGGGGACGAATGAATTTGAAAATGTGGGGCAGGTGGCGGCGAATAATAAGCCGTATAATGAATATGGTTTTGTGGATGATAAAGTAAATGAAACAACCTCATGGGTGTTGTACCGTCTGCAAAGCATTGATAAGGATGGGCAAAGGAGTTATTCGGAGATAAGGAGGGTGAAGTTTGGAAGTGAAACAATGGCTATAAGTATTTACCCCAACCCGGCTGCCAATGCTATTCATGTAAAAGCACCAAACTGTGTTTTAATTGAAGTTTTTAATGCAGATGGTAAGAAGATAGTTAATCAGAAAGTTTCTTCGTTGATTACTACCATAGAACTAACTGGCGAAAGTGCTGGGCTTTATCTCATAAAATCTACTGACAAAACCGGCAAAATAGCTAGCAGCAAATTCATCAAAACTTTGAAATAATATTTCTGAGGCTTAGTTATATTTAATGGAATGCCTGCCGGCACCCATCCTTTACAATGGTGTTTTTATTTCTCATACACATCTCCAACTAAACGTTAAAACATCGTTAAAGAACAAGTGTCATTATCAGAAAACAAAAATTGGTTCGTTTTCAATATTCACCAAACAAAAATTTACTTCTATGCAAGAGAATGCTCCAAAATTTAATTGCCCGCAAGAGGGCTTGTACGCTGTGTCTGACTTAGGCTGCAGCATGCTGACAGACAATCTTTCTGTCTTTACGAAATTCAGTCCATCGTACGATGCCAACTTTGTAGATGGGTTGCGTACGAAAACGGCTGACGCTGCGGCCATGCCCGGCGAAACCAACAGGGCGGGCAGAAGGCGGTCTATGAAGGTGAACCTTAGCAAAGCAAAGGTGGCCGCCATGAATGAATGGCAACACCTGAAAGGCTATATAGAGAAAGCCTGGACCGACCAGGTGATGCAGAAGGCTAAACTGAGCGAAGCAGGCAGCAACCTTTATCGGCAGGCATCTAACGGCAGCGACTGGGCTATGGTGAACAAACTAATGGGTAGTGGATTGCTCTTCATGACTGAAAACGATGCAGCATTGAAGCTGAACAAAAATATGCCGGACGATTTTGTAAAGACATACCAGCAGAAAATGGACGAATTTGCCAAGCTGTATAAAAGCTATGGTGGCACTGGCAGCACCAACGAAATACAGAGCAATGCCAAACGCCTGGCCAACAATAACGTGTATGAGCAGGTGATTCAGGTTTGTAAAGTGGGCCGGAGGATATTTAAGGGTGACAGTACGATGCAGAAGCAGTTTTCATTTACCCAAATGCTGAAAAAAGTAGGCTATGGCGGCACAGCGGGCATCACATTTAATCTCAGCTTTGGCAAAAACAAACTGCCTGTAGCCGATGCAGATGCAGTGACTACCGACCTGAAATATTCCGGCATTGGAAATGCGCACGGCGTACTGAAAATAAACCGTATGACTGAGGGTGAGCACACCTTTACTATTAGTGCTTTAGGATTTGACGACCTGGTGGTAACGGTGACTTTGCAAGCTGGTGTGAAAAGCAGGTTTGAGTTTACGATGATAGAAGAAGCGAAGGAAGTGCAGAATGACGTGGCGAAGGCGGCGTAGGTGTTAGGTGTGAAGTGTTAGGTGTTAGGTGTGATGTGTGATGTGTAATGTGTGAATAGGGCTATGATGTGTGGTATTAAACTAATCAAGTGGTTTACTCTTAAGTGGGTGAGCCACTTTTAATTTAATACCCTTTGGGGTCTTTATAGGTTTTAGCTGGTGCAGACTCTTTACAAAACACGGGGCTTTTTTGGAGCCTTAAAACAATTACAGCATTTAATCTTTCTAGAAACATTTTGCTCCTTTGGAGCACAATTACTTACTTTACCCCTTTTTCCCGTATTCTATTTTCCCGACAAAATTCTTCTTTACGATCAGCAAAAACTCACATTCATTTTCTTACCTGCATCATTGAATCCAAGATGAATTTGACCGATGTAAAAATTGTTGGCGGCACTATGATTTATAATGACTTCTTCGCTGTTTTTATTTAGAACAATCACGGGATGTTTACTGTGATTGTCATTCTGGCCACCTACGATGAGGTCTAGATTGGAGGACTGTTCTGCCAAAGTGCGGTCGTCAACAGAAGAGTTGTTTTTGTAGCCAAGTTGCGACAGGCAAACGACGAGGTGGCAGTCTCTTTCATTTTTTAAATAGCCGGATAAACGATTGATTTTACTGATCAAATCACTCTCATGACAATCGGCGGTAATGATGCCTATTTTATAATTTCCCTTATAAACAATTTGATAGGAACCGGAGGCAGAGGCAGCAGTCTTGGTATTTTTCATGGAAGCATCGTAGGTGTAGCGGGTTGCTTTGTCTGCTGCATGGTGCCCGGCATGAAGGAGCAAAAGATTGCCTGTTGTACTTTTCATTTCGGACAACACTTGTTGCGTGTGAGTTACATTCGCATTGCCGACATCGCTGGTATGGGCTACCACCACTTTATTTTCATTGACAGAAAAACCAGTCAGAGATTGCAACTGTGATGAACCCGAAATGGTTTTGAATGGTTTGATCGCAAGCAAAGCGGCAGAAGCAAGACTTCCCTGAACTAAAAATTTTCGACGAGTGTTCATAGCAGTTGTTTTATTGGTCAATAAACATTTTGAGTACAAGTTACGAGTTAGCCTTTAACAAAACGAATGTAAATTTTCTTTTCCAATATTTTAAACAAAAACTGTTGTTTACAACAATTTAGGCAGATATTTTTTTTGAAAAGACTAAAGTGGTTTTGCGTATGAATTATCTTGCACAAAGCAAACCAAAATACGTATGGCCATGTCAACAACATTTGAAGATGCTCAGAAAGTGATGAATGAACCCAACCAGGAATGTCTTGAAAAATGTGTTGCCTTTTTACATTCCATTGGCATTGTTACACAAACGGGTAAAGAAGTTCCGGATTCTTTTTTGCCTGGACTTACTATTCATGAAGGTGTCATTTATATCAATGCCGGTACTCTTAAAAACCCCGGTGATATTTTGCACGAAGCAGGCCATATTGCAGTTGTTCCGGCTGCTGAAAGACAAAGTTTAAATGCAGAAAGCATCCAACATCGCAAAGATAGAGAGGCTGAAGAAATGATGGCCATTGCATGGTCATATGCAGCCTGTGTTCACCTGGGGCTGGATGCACGGTTTGTGTTTCATGACAATGGCTACAAAGGCGGTGGGACACATCTTGCAGAAAATTTCACAAACAAGAGATACATTGGTGTGCCCATGCTGCAATGGATAGGCCTGGCACTGGATGAAAAAAATGCAGCTTCGCAAAATGCAGAGCCTTATCCGCATATGCTAAAGTGGTTGCGGGATTGATTTTTTTAGTGGGTCTGAATCAGCTATTTTTACTCCACTGGTTTGCCCTGCAAAAGTTTTCAAAAAAAATTTCAACCAAATCTTTTCATCCATGGTCATCGGAATTTTATTACCTCTTTCTACCACCTATCCTCTCATTGGCCGACAGTTTACAGATGGCCTAACATCTTGTCTTGAAGAAAACAACATTCACCATTCCATCATCATCAAAAAAGAAAGCATTGGCTTTGGCGGTGATGAAAAAGATGTATTTGCAAAAGCCGAAAAGCTCTTAATATCCGACGATGTGGATGTGCTGATTGCTTATGTGGACGAGAAAGTGGTCAGCATCTTATCCCCTCTTGTGCAGGCTACCGGAAAGCTGATGATTGTCGTGAATCCGGGTGCTAACTATCCTATTAACTGGATTCCACAAACCTCTGTAGCGAGGATCTCACTTCAACATGCTTTTTGCTGCTGGCTGTCAGGTGGTCTTGCTGCAAAATCAGACAACGGGCAGGCGGTCATGTCTTCTACTTTTTACGATTGCGGATATATGCACACTGCGGGAATGGTTCAGAACTTTACAGATAGCGGTGGCGAAATTGTTTTCAACTACATCAACAAGCAAGCCTATGATGAGGCTTTTGACATCAATGAACTCGACACTTTTCTGCAAGCCAATCACAGTTGCCAAAACCTGCTTTGCACCTTTGATGAAAAGGCTGCGTTGCTTTTTTATAAAAGGTTATCAGCCATTCAAACTGTTCAACCGCTTCATGTGTTTGCATCGCCTATGATGCTGCAACCATCGGCATTAGAGAGAAATGAGGACGGTTTTCCTTTTTCAATCAAAGGGTTCATTCCGTGGTATGCAGACATTCAAAATGAAGCCAATCAAACATTCACAAAGTCGTGCAAAATTCCTCCAACCATCTTCTCATTGCTTGGGTGGGAAGCAGCTTTGGTCATCAATGAAATCATGAAAAGCAACAGCCGAAATTTTGCAGATGGAGAGGCTGTTGTTGTTCACTTAAAAAACAGTCCTTTTCAAAGTCCGAGAGGAGAAATGATGATGGATGAAGAGACTCAAATTTACATTGCACCTGTGAGCAAAGTATCTGTAGGCAAGGGTT
Organism: Segetibacter sp.; assembly: GCA_043733905.1. Classification (GTDB taxonomy): domain Bacteria; phylum Bacteroidota; class Bacteroidia; order Chitinophagales; family Chitinophagaceae; genus Segetibacter. The sequence continues at coordinate 14,445 of JAYTGA010000005.1, read as the reverse complement.
CGCCTGTCATCAACATGATGGAGCAAAGCGAACTAAAGGAGCAATGGAATACGTTTACAAAAATGCCCACAGACGGTGCTGAAGCCGGATGGACAAACACCTATTTATGTTATTGACCCATGAGTGAAACCAAAGCGATATTGCTGTGTGGAAGCAGGCTTGCCTTGCCTGCCATGAGAGATCTTTGTTTTCATCAGCAACTGGCGGTTGTTGCCATTCCGGTGAATTGTGAAGACTTTTTGCAAGAGGTGCAGGCACTCTTGAAAAGTACCAACATTGTCATCATTTCAGTGAGCAAAAATGACTATGCAGATCAACTGCAAAAAGCAATTAAAAAATATGGCGTCGGCATCGGCATCATGATTGGCTTTTCTTACAAACTTGCTTCGTCTGTTTACACTTTGCCTGCCAAAGGCTTCTTCAATGTGCATCCCGGCCCACTACCGGGTTACAGAGGGCCAGATCCCATCTTCAGGCAAATTGCAAACAGAGAGCCTTACGCTTCTGCAACGATACATAAGGTTGACAACAACTTTGACACAGGCCAGATTGTTCTCAGCGAAAAAATTCCTTTATTGTTTACAGACACACACGGAATCGTCACTTCCAAACTATCAGAACTGTCTGCAAGGCTGGTAGGCATACTGCTGAAGATGTGCAGTTTTGACATGGCCATTCCTTCCCGTGTGCAGGATGAAACGAAAGCTGTTTACTATAAAAGGCAATCGGCGCCAGACATCAGTATTGATTGGCAAAACATGGATGCTGCCCGCATTGTCGCTTTGATAAACGCCTGCAATCCGTGGAACAAAGGTGCGGTTGCAAAGCTGAACGGCAGGCTCATCAGGCTGGTGAGTGCAATGCAAATTGAGTTGCCGGAAGTGATCAATAAAGTTGCCGGAATGATTGTCTCTTTCGATGAAAATAGTGTTGTCATTTCAACCATTCATCAACAGGCCATTTGTGTCCAGATCATTTACAGCGAAGATGGCTTCATGATGGCGAGCCGGTTAAAAGAATTGAAAGTTGTCACAGGCATGAGGTTTGAAAATGTTTGATAAGCCTTGAATAATTGTCTCTTACAATTTCCCCGAAAATAATTTGAGGAATTCTAATAAATGTTTGTAATTTTATTTTACCATTCTTTATTTACTAAAACAACTTCTTATGGCAGATCCTTACGTTGGAGAAATCAGAATTTTTAGTGGAAATTTTGCGCCTCAAGGCTGGGCGTTCTGCGATGGAAGCCTTTTGGCAATAGCCGACAACGATGTTTTATTTACACTCATCGGAACCACTTATGGTGGTGATGGACAGAATACATTCGCCTTACCAGATTTGCGTGGCCGAATACCTGTTCACATGGGCACAGGGCCAGGATTGTCCAATTATACTATCGGACAATCAGCAGGTACAGAAGCTGTCACCTTGCTGACTTCGCAACTGCCAACTCACAATCATACACTGACAGGCAGTTCGGCGAACGCCGTCACCACTGATCCTACCAACAATTTTCTTGCAGCGCAGCCCGGATTATTGGAGTATTCGTCGGATCCGCCGGGCGGCACTTTAAAAGCTTCATCTGTCAGCAATTCCGGTGGATCTCAACCGCATGAAAACCGGATGCCAATCCTCGCTGTCAATTATATCATCTCATTGTTTGGCATTTTTCCTTCTCAAAACTAAAATACCAAAAACAACTTTATGTCCTCTCCATATTTATCTGAAATCAGAATCTTTAGTTTTAATTACCCACCAAAAAGCTGGGCTTTCTGTAATGGACAGACACTCCCTATTAACCAGAACCAGGCTTTGTTTGCGCTTTTAGGTACTACTTACGGTGGAAATGGAGTTCAAACATTTCAGCTACCTGATTTACGTGGTCGTGCAGGGATACATTTTGACAACAGCGGATTTGTTTTGGGACAAAAAGCCGGTGAAGAAGTCCACACGTTAACTGTGGTTGAAATTCCTACGCACACTCACCAGTTAAATGCAAGTTCGGGAGATGCTGATAATCCGTCTCCTGTTGGAAATCTGCTGGCGAAGTCGGGTAGCCAGGCCATGTATGCGGGTTCGGCCAATGGCGCAACTTCATCTGCCATGATCGCTAATACCGGGAGTTCTCAAGCCCACACCAATCTGCAACCTTACCTGACTTTAAATTTCTGCATAGCCCTGCAGGGCATTTTTCCATCAAGAAATTGATTCAATCAAACACTAAACTTATTTTATGGCAGATAATTTTTTAGCCGAAATCAGAATATTTCCTTTTAATTTTCCTCCTACCGGCTGGGCTTTGTGCAATGGACAGATATTGCCCATTTCCCAAAATACCGCTCTGTTTTCTCTACTTGGAACCAATTATGGTGGCAATGGAGTAAGCAATTTTGGGTTGCCAAATTTGCAGGGCAAAGCAGCTTTGCATGTAGGAGCCAGCATGGGGCCGGGGTTATCATCTTACTCTGTTGGAGAAGTGGAAGGCGTAGAAAACGTGACCTTGCTTTCCAGCCAAATTCCAGCTCACAACCACAATGTAGAGTGTTCTGCCAATAGCGGCACATCGCCATCACCTGCGGGAAATATTTTAGCTCTTTCGGGAACCGACAATACGCAAACGATGTATAATAATGGAACCGCAGGCACTTCCCTGAATGCAGCTTCACTCAGCCAGGCAGGCTCGGGGCAGGCCCACAACAATATGTCACCATACCTGACTTTGAATTTTTGCATAGCCATGCAGGGAATTTTTCCATCACGGAACTAAGTTTTTTTGATTCTCATTTTATTTAAAAACTAAAACAGTTGTGCCATGTCACCTTTTTATAAAAATACAAATTCCCGCTTTTCATTTGCGGCAGGTATTAAAATATGCATCGTACAACTTTTATTAGTTGGATTTATATCAGTGCCTGGAACCGGTCAAAACTATACGGTCAATTCCAATGCCGACACTCATGCCGCCAATGCCTCTTCTTCGGCTGTTGATGGGAGTGGAAACATCACCTTGCGTTCCGCGATGGAAGCATCTACACAGATTGCGGGAACACACATTATTACGATACCTGCATCTATTACTTCCATTACTTTATCTCTTGGGCAAATAACCGCAGGCAATGCTGCCACAGGTAACAATATTTCTGTGGTTGGAGGTGGAAAATCTGTATTGACGATTAATCAAACAACTGCTAAAAGAATTTTTAACACTGGTTCCGGGGCAATTATTTTTTCTCTGTCCGACATGACTCTCAAATACACAGGATCCGCTGATACTGTTGGCGGAAGTGGTGGTGCAATTCATGCAGGCGGAGCGGGTGCCAGTACAACCTTAACCAATGTTGCTATCAACAACTTCACTATCCAGGTCGGCAACGGTGGTGCGTTGTCGGCCAGTGCAGCCGCATCACACAATCTTACCCTGACCAATTGCGACTTCAATAATAATAAATGTGGCGGCAGCGGCGGAGCCGTCTGTTACATCGGAAACGGAATTTGCTCTGTTACAAACTGCAAATTCACTAACAACAAAACCATCGTTTTAGGAATCAATTCAGGAGGCGATGGCGGTGCATTAAGTACCAGCGGTTCCGGCAGCGGAGGCACCTATTCTGTAAGTGGTTGCACATTCATCAATAATAGTGCTTTGAATGCCACCGCACACGGCGGTGCCATCATGAATACGAACGGAGCATTGACAGTTGTTTATTGCCGCTTTGTTGGCAACAGCGCACCATTGGCGACCAACGGAAATTCTATTGCCCAAACAGGAGGAACATCTGTTAACTCAATTATTTCAAATAATAACTGGTGGGGTGCAAATGCGCCGGGCAGCAACGATAACAACGTCCTTGCAGCAGGCGGCAACATTTCCATCAGCAAATGGCTGCAACTGAAACTAACTGCTTCTTCGGCATCCATTTGCCCCAACGACAGTTCCATTATTACCGCAGGATTCCTTTCTAATTCAGCCAGCGAAGTCATTGCAGCGGCCAACTTAAATGCTTTGAATGGTGTGCCTGTCAGCTTTGTGAATCCTGTGTCAGGCTCATTTTCCAATGTGCAAACAACTATTCAACCAAGCGGAACTGCAACAGCCACCTATTTGTCGGGTTCTTCCTCCCCCGGCTCTGTTTTTATCAACGGTGTGGTGGACAATGTATCTTCAGCAGACCTTGTTTCAAGAACTACAGTCACGATAGGGGCTTACACAAATGGGGGTGATACAACTGCAAGTGCCTGCAACAGCTTTACATGGCACCATGGCATTGTCTATTATCACAGCGGCGACAAATACGATACCATTCCAAATCCAAACGGTTGCGGAACAATCATTACGCTTCACCTGACCATTAACAGTGTACCGAATACTTACAGCAAAACTGATGCAGGATGTTTCGGTTCTGCCACAGGTTCTGCCAGCATTACACCAACCGGCGGAGTCGGCCCTTACACTTATCGCCTTGGTACCACAGGGCCAATCAATTCTGCTACAGGTGCATTTAGCAACCTGAAAGCAGGCAGCTACCGCCTCTATGTGCAGGACGCCACAGGTTGCATAGGTGTGGCAGGTCCGGTGGTTGTTTCGCAATCGCCCAAGGTAAATGCGACGATAACACCAACACCGGTATCAGGATGCTTTGGTAACTCAAATGGTGTTTTAACCATTAGCAACCCAGTCGGCACATCTCCTTTCATGTATAAATTAGGAGGAGGGGGTGTATTTACTTCCTTTACTCCACCGGTTGACATTACAGGTTTGAAAGCAGGAAATTATATTGTTTACATCCAGGATGCAGATGGATGTTCAGGTTCCACAGGTTCCACCACCGTTTCGCAGCCACTAAAGGTGACGGCAAGCAAAACCATTACCAATGCATCCTGCTACAATGCCAGCGATGGAAAAATAACGATCAGCAACCCTGTCGGGGTCTCTCCTTTTCTCTATAAATTTGGAAGCAATGGTGTCTTTACCGCCATGACGGCCCCGGTTGATTATACAGGCTTGAAAGCGGGTAATTATTCTGTTTATATCCAGGATGCAAACGGCTGCGAGGGTGTTGTGTCCTGCACAGTAGGCCATCCGCTGAAAGTGGCTGCTACTTTAGCTGGTACCAATTTATCATGCTATGGTTCTGCCGATGGCAAAATAAACATTAGCAATGTAGTGGGTGTATCTCCCTATCAGTATAAATTTGGAACCGGTGGTACCTACGCATCCTTCACACCGCCTTTTGATGTGACAGGATTGACAGCGGGCAACTACGGTGTTTACATTCAGGATGCAAATGGTTGCGTAGGTGCGGCCGGTGTGGTTGCACTCACTCAGCCTGCTGCAGTGCCGGTTAGTTTTACAAAGACCGACATTACCTGCGGTTCACTTGGCTCATTAACGTTAAGTTCTTCGGGCAATCCAACTGCTACTTTCAAAATCAACCCGGGAAGCAGCATCTATACCTCTCAAAGCACTTATACAAATCTTGTAGCAGGAACATACTATGGCTATGCCAAAGATGCAAGCGGTTGTGCAGGTCGTGCTGGTCCAATTGTTTTTGCGCCAGCCACGGGTTGCGCCACATTTGCAAATGCTTCAAGAGGAGTCATAGAAACGGGCAATACAGTTTCCACCTTGCAGGTGAGCCTTTCGCCCAACCCCAGTATCAACCAGTTTATGTTGATCGCCCACAGCAGCAGCGCACAGTCGGTGACAATAAGGGTGATGGATGCTGTTGGCAGAAGTGTTTACAAGGCCAAAGGTCAAGTTGGACAATCGTTCAGGTTTGGTGACCAACTGTCGAACGGGCTCTACCTTGTGGAAGTAAGACAAGGAGATGAAGTGAGAACAGTCAAGGCAGTGAAGGGGAGGTAATGTTAAGACGAAAGTGAAGTATTGATAGAAGGCCACCTTTTCCGGGTGGCCTTCTTTTCTGTAGGTAGCTATATCTTTCTTTATCTTGGTAGGATTGGGCAATGGCGACATACCTGGAAAACGAGCAGGGCTTTATGCAGGTTGGGTATTTGCATTCCGTCTTCCCGTGCCGCTGCTGATTGAAAATATTTTGATGAAGTTAAAACGAATGTTCAACAATGTTTGTCCAGCCCAAAGCTTGGCTTTGCAATTAGCTGATGTTTTGTTTGTCATGCCCAACTTGCATAAAACCCCATATGTGTAGTGCATTTTCTTCAGGCTGTTCAAATGTCAACACTCACTTCGCATTTCACAATGTCAATGCAAAATTTATGTTCTCTTAGAAAGTTAAGTCCGATTACACCATCATAATCAGAAGTAATTCCGTGGGCTAAAAAGTCGTAAACCTGCACTTCAAAGTCAGTCTTAATAATACCTAAACATTCTAAATGTTCAATATCATAAGTTTCAACAACTATAATTCCATTTGAGGTTTCTATTTCTTTTTCGCCTTTACTGTTTTTGAGTTCGTAGCCCGAAAAATATAAAACGTTGCTATCAATTGTGGTATGTGTCGCTGCAGTATCAAGAGCAAGGCGAAATTTGAATTTTCCTTCAATAGAAGCGTTTGCAATGATAACATCTTCGTCTGTCGGAAAGTCGAAAGGGAAAATTTTCATATCCTTTTCAGTATTCCGATTTTACGATGTTGTTTCAAGTCGCCTGCAAAAGCAATCGTAACTGTTGAGTAGTCAGCAGTTTTGTCTCTGCCGATATAGCAAACTTCTTTTTTGTCTTTGCTGTGGTACAAAACAATACCGCCCACAACAGAAGTGTTTTTCATTTCCGGGTTGCCTAAAAGTACCCATTCGTCAGGGTACAACTTTTTGAGTTCTTCAAAAGCTTTAAATGTGTTATCCATTGTCGCTTTATTTAGACTGTAAATTTACAAAAAAATTTATTCAAGTTCTATAAGTCTGTCAAGGTTTGTAGGTTGTTACGCCGCATTACAAACAACTCTTTGCTCGTGGCACAGAACGCCAACAGCGTTATAAAATTGAACTGCTACCTATACTTTTTGTACCTAAAAGAACATTTAATCTTTGATTAGCATTATAAATGATGCTGAAAAATACCTTTGTTAGATTATTTGCCGCTTACTTCTTCGTAGGCCGCTGTCAGTGGTCGTTCTATACCGTCTCCCTGCCATTCCGTATTGCCCGGAATAGCCGTGTTTTTAATAAATTCCTCTTTGCTTTTGCCTGCTTTAAATTCGCCTTCGGCAAATGTCAGCACTTTGCCCAGGTAATCCTGAAAGGCTTTCAGGTCTTCCTTATTGCCCGTCACCTTTTCAGGGTCCAGGGCGTTGCCAAAGACAAACAGGGTATCATTGTTGAAGGTGGTGAGTGTTTTATCTATTACGCTCATCCAACTCCTGATGTTGGCACCTGCGCTCCTGTCAATGTAGGGGTGGCGGCGGTTGAAATGCAGGTCGCCCATGTGGGCGATATTGGCGTGTTCAAAATGGATGATGGCATCGCCATTGGTGTGGCCTGCACCAAAATAATGCGCCATTATTTTTTCTTTGCCTACTGTTGCTTTCCAAGTGTCGTCAAAAGTAATATCGGGGTACAGTTGCTGGTCTTCTTTCTTTTGCTTCACCACTACTGCCTGCTGGTTTATTTTGCTGTTGATGTGGGCCACCACATGCTTTGCCAGGCCTTTAAAAGCAATATTGCCACTCGTATGGTCGCCGTGGTGGTGTGTGTTAATGAGCAACTCAAACGGTTTTTCCGATTGCTTTTTTAGTTCGGCAATCAGGTGGACAGCCGAATCTGGAAACTGTGAATCTACCACTACAATGCCGCCATTGTTGACCATGTACAGGATGGTGCCGCCCTTTTCTGTAAAGATGCCGATATCATTTCTCAGCGTTTTCATTTTATAAGTCGGGTCAGCCAGCAGGTGGGCAAGCAGTTGCTGCTGTGTAAGTGCCAATGCACCAATGGTAAGGCCGGTGTTGCGAATGAATGATCTGCGCTGCATAGAGTGTGGTTATAAATCAAGGTACTAAAATTCCGGTTAGTTTAATGTGCAAATTAAACAAGGATGGCAGCAAAATGTTTGCCAGCAAAAGGAAGTTGTAAAACACGCTGTAAACTATTGCTTCTACAAATATTTGAATCATCTGAAGTCATTTTTCCTCGCTTGTTTCAGTGTTCCAAAGGACACTGAAATACAAAATGGTTGTAGGTCTTACGCTGTTGGTGTATTCTTCACCAACAGCTATTTATGTTATGCTGAATTTGAAGGTGAAGAACACCTTCAAAAGCGGAAAATATTTTCCAAAATTACTGTTGCTATTACTTTTATTGTTACATTCACAACATATTCTGTTGGTCTAATTAAGACTTCAGGTTTTCACCCTGAAAATGTAGGTTACAATCCTATTCAGAAAAAATAAAGAGGTTGCCTGCATAGGCAACCTCTTTATTTTTTCTGATAAAATTATTTTATTCTACTCGCCAATCTTTATAGTAAACTGAACTTACAATAATTATTCAAAACTTTATGCTATCAGGAATATTATTCCATGCTGAAAGATTGAAAGTGGTATTTATATCAATTGTCTTATCAATTTGTTTTGAAACTTTTAATATTCTTTGAGCATTTACATAATCAGACTTATTAATGTATCCTATTCCATTTTTATTTGACTTGATTAAATCAATACAGGCATTGAGCATATATTTTTGTTCCTCTCTGTTCAATTCAGGATTGTATTTCATCACAATGTCTAATGCTTCTTGGGGATGGTCAATGCAATATTTCCAACCTTTGATTGAAGCGGCTAAAAATTTCTGAACTGTTTCAGGGTTTTCTTTTAGGAATTTATCAGTGGTAAAAATCATGTCGCCTAAAATTGCGGAGTTGTAATCTTTCGGAGAAAGGATTTGTAGTTTGTCTCCTTGATAACCTTCTTTCTGAATCAAGTTTAATTCGTTGTAAACAGTAACCATTGAAATAACATACTGGTCTTGTAAAAATGGAGCTACTGAATACTCCTGTGCGACTACTGTAACATCATTCAATGTCATATTTGCAGATTGTAACATTGCTGTAAATTCTGCTTCGTCTCCCCCCAACCACAAACCAACTTTTTTTCCTTTCAACTGTTGTAAGCTGTCAATTTTATTTTGACTTTTCAAAACATATCTGTTAGGAGAGTTTTGAAATATCTGTGCAATGGTAACTAACGGAACTCCGTTTGTTCTTGCTGCAATTACTTGATTGGGAACACCAATTCCAATTTGGTCTGAACCATTTGCAACTGTAACCTGTGGTTTTAAATCAGGTCCAGCAGGATTCAGATTTACAGTCAATCCTTCTTCCTGATAGAATCCTTTTTGTTTGGCAATGATGTAGCCTGCAAATTGTGTTTGTGGAATCCATTGCAACCTCAAATTGATTTTTGTTGATTCTTTAGGTTTGTTGCAAGAATTGCAACCGCTAAAAAACATTCCGATTGGAATTAACAGAATGATTAAATATTTCATGATTTAATTTTTAATTGTTGCCACTTGTTCTATGCCTTAATAAGTATCGTTCAAATAAATACATGAGCAAATACATGCTCACGCCTAATAAACATGAAACTAAAATATAACTCCACAATCTTGGAGTGTTTAAACTGTAAGATGCTTGCAACATTCCAAAACCTAAACCTGCATTTGCTCCAATGAATTCTGCTACTACTGCTCCTACAACTGCAAATGTTGCGTTCAATTTCAAACCTGAAATGATGTAAGGAATTGCATTTGACAATTTGAATTTCAAAAGGAAATCATTTTTTGATGCTCCGTAAAGTTGAAATAATTCTTTGTAAATTGGATTGTATTCACTTAACCCTTTGTAAGTGTTTATTACTAATGGAAAAAAACATAAGAAAGCAGAAACAACTGCTTTAGCTGTTATACCTTGCCCGAACCATAAAATAATTATCGGTGCAATGGCAATAACTGGAATTGCGTTTGATGCAATCACATAAGGCAATGCGATGTTTGAGAATAATCTTGATTGAGCCATTGCTACACCTACAATAAAACCAAATGCAGAACCGAAGATAAAACCTAAAACAGCTTCATTGAGTGTTGTTGTGAAATGAATGTAAAGATTGGTTTTGTTTGTAGAAATTGCATTTAGTATTTCTGATAATCTTGGAAAAACATAAGAAGGCACACCAAAAGCTTTTGGTAAAAATTCCCACGACAACATCACTAAAACAAAAACTGATAGTGGGATTGTATAATTGATGTGATATTTATTTTTCATTCCTGTTCCAACTTTCTAAAAGTATTTTTCGGCACTCTGCTACTTTAGCTGCAAAGTTGATACTGTCAAACAATTCAAAAGATTTTTCTTTTCCTAATTCGGGTTTTATTTCTGCAATGACTTTACAAGGTCTTGGCGAAAGAATTAAAACTTTGTCTGCTAAATAAACGGCTTCTTCAATGCTGTGCGTTACAATAATTGCAGGGATATTTATTTCAGCTAAAATTTTATTGAACTCAACAATCAAGTTTGTCCTTGTGAGTAAGTCCAATGAACCAAAGGGCTCGTCTAAGAGCAAGAGAGAAGGAGTAAGCAATAATGCTCTTGCTAAAGCAACTCTTTGTTTCATTCCCCCTGAAAGTTGCGAAGGATAAAATTTTTCAAAACCGTTTAAACTCATTAAAGCAATCAACTCTTTTGTTTTCTGCTGTAACAAATTTTCTCCAACTGTTTTCTTTCCGATTTTTCCGGAGAGTAAAATGTTTTCTTCAACTGTTGCCCAATCAAGTAACGCCGCTTCCTGAAAAGCAAAGCCAATCAATTTTTCCTTCAATGCAATTGTAGAAGGTTTTTGATTTACTATAACTTTTCCAGTTGTTGGATTAAGCAAACTGGCTACACATCGCAAAAGTGTTGACTTGCCACAACCCGAAGGCCCTAAAATTGCAACGGTTTCTCCTGTGTTTACGGTAAGCGAAAACTGCTCAATTACTTTTATTGAGTTTCCTTTGGTTGTAAAGGAATGGGAAATGTTTTCTATTGCTGTAAAACTCATTGGGGGTTATTCTACAAAAATTAAAACGGAAATATCGGGAATTTTTAGCTCGGACTTTTCAAGTTTTGAAACATAGTTTCTAAGTTCCTTTCTTACAAGTGATTTATCTGATTTGCTCATTGCTGCAAAATCTTCAATGTCGTAACCCAATACAAACGGAAATAACCAGTGATTATCTTTTGACAAAACCTCTTGCTTGTTGATGTAACAAACTTTGTTTGTTGTAAGAAATGTTTGACTCTTAATGTTACGCTGTTTCAAATCATGAATCAATTCGTCAGCAAAAGAATGAACAACTGCTTTCCCTTTTTGCATCAGGCGTTCTCTCATCTTGTGAAAATCTGCCGACTTATCTTCTACATCAACCCAAATCAAACAAGGTTTTCCTTTGGGTTTGTTGTCAATGTAATTGAGCATAGCATCTTTGATGCTTGCTGAATACATTACCTGAATGATTGAAATAAAATCGTAGTCAACTTCTTTTTCTGTTGCTACAAATTCTTCAATGGTTTTGTTTGCAAAATCCAAATCAATGTTTACAGGCAATTGTTTTGTGAAAGTTGAACCTTGCAAACTAACTAACCAGTCCATGCTTGGCTCACAAATAGTTAGGTTTATGTTTTTGAATTGCTGCAAACTGTTTATTGCATTTGCAATTTGTTTTGTTTTGTTTCCATCGCCTGCACCAACTTCTAACCAATTCAAATTTTTCCCTTTGAAAGTTTTTGCCAGTTGTGGCAAAATGTTTTCTTCAAATAATGCACACACTCTTTCATCTTCGTTAGAAGATTTTAAGAACGCTGTAAGTGTGTCTGCCCAACTGTTTATTATCCTCATTTTAATTTTATGTAAGTTTTAATTTCTTTATCATTCATGGCAACACCAATTTCTTGCCATAAATGTTTAAACCAATTTTCAATTTTGTTTACTTGTTCGGGGGATTTAAAAATCATGTCATAACTCTTTTTCATTTTCATTTCAATTTCAGAACGCCTTTGAGGAACTGTAGTTGAGCTAATAACCAAATATGTTTCTTCTTTCCCCCGTGTCATTATTGGATGATTTGTCTTTTCATAAATTACAAAGTCACTGTGTAATGGAAGTAAATTTTCAGGAAAATCTCCTATCTCAATTTTCTCGTTGTATTTCGCGGCATCAATACACCTTATTTCAAAGTGATTATGCAATTTCCTATCAAAAATAATTTTCTCAATAATTTTTTTTTGACTACTACTGCTGGGTTTCTTCTGAACTAAAATATAGCAGTGCTTATTGTTAATTTTCGGACTTTTCGTTACATCCTTCATCAAGTTTTCAAGATTATATCTTGCCCAATTCAAATCTGTTGTAATAGCATAAACATTTTTAGCTCTGATTTCTAATGTTCCAGAATTTTCCCAATTAATCATGTGATCTGAAGTTCCAAATACTAATTCATCAAAAGTAATTCCGTAAACTTCTTTCAATGCCTTTGTGAAATGAATATTCAGTTTACCAAGCTGAATATTTTTATATTTAATTTTTATATCCCTAATAGTTTTTTGTGGCTTTGTAATATCGTAGTCCAAAGCTCTGTAATCTCCAATGTCAAAAGGTATATCATTTAAAAATGAAGTTTCAATTATTGGAATAACTGGAAGATTCATTGAGTGTCTTAAACCTAATTCATAAATTACATTTGCATTAAATTTTACAATTCTTTTAAGGTCTTTGCATTTGACAGATTCGTTAAGAGTTTTATTTTTTACATTGCTAAAAAGTGTAGTTTGATTATCTGTTCCATAAAATTCTTCGGGTGTGAGGTTGACAATGACTAAATCTGATTTAATTATGTCGGTCAATAAGTCCAAATTCATTGAACCCAAATTTTTACTGAAATCAGCACGCTTAACAGTAAAACCAAGTGGTTTTAAGGCAGGTCTTATTATTTTATCTAAAACTGTTTTTGCATTTGCATAAGTTGTTGTTTTCTTGTATCCGATTGCTGAAATAACAAAACAAGTTTTAGTTTTTTTTACTGGCATATAGCATCAAATATTTTTATTGTTTAACAGCAGCAAATTTAGTTTTTTTGTCCCACCTGGATCTTCTTTCTGAGCCATGTTTATTAGCCAAATAGACCCCGCTTCGGGTAACTGCTACCAGGAAAGTTCTTCAAAACGAATCGGCACAAAACCATCCAACTTGTTTTTACATAAAATCTCTCACTGCTATTGTCATCATCTTCCCAATGTTCAGCTAACTTCCCTGCCCTAATGAATGTTTTTCGCCCTTGTCGGTGTTCCAAAAAAAAGCAAGCAGACAACGCCGTGGCAGGGTGTTATCACCTGCCACCGATAGCAGAACATATAGAGCCGTTTTCCTAACATCCTTCCCCCGCTAAACTACAAAACATTATAATACAACAATCATTTCTTTAAAAGATTCTTGAAATATTTTTCTAATGGTTACTGTTAATAGTGAACATATCATCGAAGGAGTTTAGACAACCGACTGCATTTTCCTTAAATGCTTAAAAATATTGATGGACAAAACCGATGCGGATGTTACATCGTTAGATACTGTCAATGCCTTGGCAGGTGTTCTTCACCTGCAAATAGTTTGTTCCATCGGGGTTTCCTCCCCAACCTTGTGTGCCAGCCAAGATACCCCACTTTAGACTCCTACTTTCCACGTTCACGCTAAAAACTAATAAACTTCTTCCTTGTCAGCATCTCTTCCGTTTGTTCCTCCGCAAGGTCGTTGGGTATAGACTCTTCCTGCCAATTGGCTACCACCACCGGCCAACGCCTTTGGCGGTGTGTTTCATTTTCCAGCCATTTCGTCAATACTTTCAAGGTAGGCTCGGTTATCACCCCTTCGTCAGCGTAAAAACGATAAACAAGCTCCACCGGCACTTCGCCTATCAGCACTTCTATGCTGTAGCCGGGTGATTGTTTATTGCGGGCTGCTTCAATAAGCGGATGATGGGTCAGCAACTGCTCCATCTGCTGGCTGAGGGGCGAAACCTCGTTTGCAAAAAAGGTTATTCGCTTTTCATAATCATTGTCGGCTATGCACTTGTGCCACCAATCATCCACTATTTTTCTGAAAGCAGCACCGGGGGCAGCTACCTGTTTTCGCAACAGGCTCAGCTCTTTTTCAGTCAACATGGTTAAATTTGGCAGCGTACACAGCGGGTGCAAAAACAGGCTGCCGGGTTGGGCGGCTTGCGGGTCGTCAACGGCTTTCAAAGCATTTTGTACATAGTCGCTCTTCAAAAATGCCGGTGGCAAAAAAGGAATGTCCGGCACATCGTCTTCTTCTTCTTCGCTACCATGAAATATGGAGCTAAGGGGAATGTTTTTATTGTTTTCAGCTTCCGGATTAGATGGCTCCTGCTGATAAACATGAAAGGTAATACCGTCAAAAAGCTCACCATCAATGCGTGGCA
>JAYTGA010000004.1:0-2418 GCA_043733905.1 Segetibacter sp. | reverse complement strand
TTAATGTAATATTGATTTGGAAACAATTAAATTAGTGTAGTTGATTTTTTTTAGTAAAGAAAAAGATGTATATATTTATGATTCTAAAGTTATCTTATTTACAACAGTTATTTTTCAATCTTTCATTATTAAATAACTTGGAATGAAAAAATTTTTATTTTTATCTGCTTTCGTAATTCTTTCAATAAATATTTCTGCTCAAACAACAAACAATGCTCCTGTTTTCCGCATTTGAGCCACCCAAATTAGAATTTCACTTCAAAAGCTGAGAGGAGTTGTTGCTGCTCGAAGGATTTAGCCATAATAATCTGGATGGATTTTCTTGATACAGGTAGTTTGGTGGTGACTGTAAAGATGGACTGCATGATTTCTACGGCTTTCTCAGCACTTAGGTTTAGTTGCTTTTGCTCTAACTGGCGTTCAAGTTCTTTGTAGATTTTATAACTGCAAAATGCAATGATAAGGTGCGCCTGTATACGATGTGCAAGCCGGTGGTAGATAGGGCGTATGCGTAAGTCGGTTTTAGAAATTCTAAAGGCCTTTTCAATATGCCAGAGTTGTTTATAGTTGTCAATAACATCGGTGGCATCCATTTGTGAGTTGGTGATATGTCCTTTTAATCCATCCCACATTGCATCCTGCTTTATTTTATCATAATCAATCTTTACAACTACTTCTCCACTTAACTGAAGATATTTATTGTATCCTCTGTTATTGATATGTTTCTTGGTGAGTTTGCCTTTTTGAACTGCCTGCTCCAACCTTCGTAATCCACGCTCCCGGTTTTTATTGTCATTGTACGCCCTGGCTTCAGAATAACTTACTATCAGCTTTAATCCATCCGATCGGGTGACACTATGGGTCTGTCCATTGCTCCATGGCAATGATAAAATTTGTTGTTGCCGGGCACGGGGTTCATTCTTAATTCTGGCTCCCAGTATAAACTGATAGTTTAAATTACACAGGGCTTGTATGTTTTGATGCGATAGTAATCCTGCATCTGCTACTATTAGAATTTGCTCTAAGTTGTATCTGGCCTTAAATTTTTCAATAACAGGCAGCATCGTTTGTCCTTCAAACTTATTGCCTTCAAACATTTCAAAAGCAAGAGGATAACCCTGTGTGCTTACCAGTAAACCCAAAACAATTTGAGGGTTTTGGTTTTTACCATCTTTTGAAAACCCCATTTTTCGTAAATCATCTTCATCGCTGGTTTCAAAATATAATGTGGTTACATCATAAAATACCACCGATAGCTGGCCATTAAATAAATTAAGTGTATGATGATAACTGATGTCCTGCAATTGTTCTTTGTACCTCTTGTTGATCTTATCTAAATAGCGGTACACAGCATCTATTTCAAAAGATAACTGGTGATGTCTGAGCAAATACTCTACCGTTTTTAATTTACTGCCGGGGTAACAGATCCGCGATAGCACTAGGTGGCGGAACAAAGGTTCTTTGATCTTATTAAAACCTATCTCATTAAACAGTTTCCCCAGTATCAACTCTACCCCAGAAATTTCTATACGCTCAATACCAGATTGCAGCTTTTGTATAAAGGCTTCATCTTCGGCATAAGTAAAATCAAGTTTGTTTTGAAATTGTATGGCAGAGAGTTTTTCCAAAGCCACTTGTTCGAGTTCGACAACCTCCTGATCATTGTTTGCTGTGCCAATAGAGAGGACATGCACCTGACGGCGACCTTCTTTGCGGACAATATGAATACTGGTACTGCCTGTTTTGTTGCGCTTTTTGCGGATGAACATCTTCAAAAATACCACCGAGCCACCCAAATCTAAAATAAAAAGCTAGTGTTTTCAATGCTTTCAGAGGATTCTATGGGTGGCTCAGGCAAAAACGCGGAAAACAGGAAGAGTGGGGCCCGGTGGGGGAGGTTCGGGAGGAGTTGTATGGTTTTCCGGCAATATTCCGGCAACCGCCCAGTTTCCTAAATGATCCTTCAATACCTGATCCACAAGCCAGGCCACCCGTTCAAACAACTTATATCGTGAGAGCCACTGATGCAAATGGTTGCATGAATTATGATACGGTGATCGTAAACATTTCAAACCTTAATAAGTCACTATACCTTGTACCTGCTGCATTTTCTCCAAATAACGATGGACTGAATGATTGCTTTGGGATTAAAGGATGGGGTACAGTTCAATATTTGGATCTTAGTATTTATGACAGGTATGGAGAACGAGTATTTCATTCTAATACCCCGGGAGATTGCTGGGATGGAAAGTATAAAGGGCAAGGCCAATCCGCTGGTACCTATATTTACCTTGTTACTGCAAAAACTGCCTTTGGGGAGGTTAATAAAAAAGGAAGTTTTTTATTGGTAAGATAGTTCGAAGTATTTCCATGGTATTTGAATTAAAATGTTTATCAAATAAAAAACTGGTTGTATTA
>JAYTGA010000003.1:0-13674 GCA_043733905.1 Segetibacter sp. | reverse complement strand
CAAGCTGGTTGTAACGAGTATAAATGTAATCAAACTCTTCGGCAAAGTTTTTTTCAGCCTCATCCACCGTTTTGCCTGTGCCCACAATATCCAGTTGTTCTGATTCTATGAGGAAATAATCCGCCTCCTGAGAAAACTTGCACCTGATAGGTGAATAAAGTTCATAGACCTTTCCTTTGTGTTTAATCTGATCGGTTGAATAGCTTAAACCAGCATGAACATCTTCAAAAACTGAAGTGATTTTTGTTTGAACATTTCCATTTTCTCTTTTTATTTCAATGTTCCCAACTGCGTTTGAAATAAGCATTGTTTCCTCATTATTTGTCAATACTTCGGGCATGAAATTTTATTTGATTTTTAGTAAATGTGCCGTGCTTTCCAACCGTAATTTACAACAAACTTTTCACCACCTCAATCACCTTATCCAGATTGCTTGCATCCTGTCCGCCTGCTGTGGCAAGTGTTTTGTTGCCGCCGCCGCCGCCTTTTATAATCGGGGTAATGTGTTCTTTAATCATCTTCGGTGCATCCAGACCTTTGGTGTTTACAATGTCTTCGGTAAACATTATGGCAACAGATGCTTTGCCTGAAATATTGGCCGCCAAGACCGCTACACCTGCATTGGTTTTTAAATCATTTGCCATTTTTTTAAGGCTGTCTGCGTTGCTTACTTCAACCACTGCCCCAATAAAGGAAATGCCATTGACGACTTCAATTTTCTTGAGTAGCTCATTTTTCAAAACAACCAATTGCTTCGCCTCCAGGCTTTCCAATTTCTTTTTCAGGTCTTTTGTTTCTGCCACTGCGTTTTCAATCACTTTCAGCAGTTCTTTTGGGTTGTTGAAAGCGGTTTTCACTTCATGCAGTTGTTGCAGTTGTGCATTGATATAATCTTCGGCAGCCTTGCCACTCACAGCCTCTATCCTACGGACACCGGCAGCAACAGCGGTTTCGTGTTTTATTTTAAAAAAACCGAGTTCACCAGTGTTGCCAACATGTGTTCCTCCGCATAGCTCAATTGAGTAGTTGGGATCCATCATGACCACCCGGACTTTGTCGCCATATTTTTCGCCAAACAAAGCCATGGCACCAAGAGCTACGGCTTCGCCTTTGTTCATTTCTTTAATGACAACAGCTATGTTTTCCCGGATTTTTTGATTGACGATAGCTTCGATTTTTGCCACTTCTTCATCAGTCACTTTGGAGAAATGGGAAAAGTCAAAGCGTAGGTGTTCATCATTGACCAAACTTCCTTTTTGGGCAACGTGTGTACCTAAAACCTGCCGCAAAGCAGCATGTAGCAAGTGTGTAGCAGAATGGTTTGATGCGGTGTGTTGACGTTTACTTTTATCAACTTTTGCAACAACTTCACCGCTTAAATCAGCAGGCAAATTTTCGGTGAATTGAATGATAAGATTATTTTCTTTTTTGGTATCAATCACTTCAATTATTTCACCACCAAAATCCAACGTGCCTGTATCGCCAACCTGGCCGCCACTTTCTGCATAGAAAGGTGTTTCGGCCAAAACGATTTGATAACCTTCTTTGCCTTTGGCTTTTACTTTCCGATATTTTACAACATTGCTTTTTGTTTCCAAACTATCGTAGCCAACAAAAGTTGTGTTGTCGTTTTCGTTGAGTGTTATCCAATCTTCGGTGTCAACAACTGCGGCGGCACGGCTGCGAGTTTTTTGTTGTTTTAGTTCTTGTTCGAATCCTTCTATATCAATTTCCCAACCAATTTCTTTCGCCATTAATTGAGTTAAATCTAAAGGAAATCCATAAGTGTCTGTAAGCTCAAAAGCAATTTTTCCAGGTATTGTTTTTAATTTAACGTGCGACATTTTATCTTCATTCTGCACTATTATGTTCGTTTTTAAATCCATTTCATTTGGATAATCGCCAAACTCTGGGCTATAAACAATTGTAGAATCAGGGTAAAGACTTCTAAAACGAATATAATTGTTAAACCTGCCTATGCCATTTGAAAGAGTTTTCAAAAACGCATCTTCCTCTTCCTTCACAACCTTACTTACAAAATCCAATTGAACATTCAATTCTGGAAAAACATTCTCAAACTGTTTAGCCAAAACCGGCACTAACTGATGCAGCAAAGGTTGCTTGTAATCTAGGTAGGAATAATAGTACCGAACGGCTCTGCGCAGTATCCGCCTGATTACATAACCTGCACCAGTATTGGAAGGAAGTTGACCGTCTGATATAGTGAAACAAATAGCCCGGATGTGGTCGGCCAAGACACGAAATGCAATAGCTTCTTTGGTGTCGCTATAATCATATTTTTTGCTGGCAATGTTTTCAATGGCGGAAATGGTACCGGTAAAAACATCCGTATCGTAGTTCGAAGTCTTTTGCTGAATGACCCGCACAAGACGTTCAAACCCCATTCCTGTATCTACATGCTTGGCGGGTAAAGGCTTGAGGCTGCCATCTTTCAGCCGGTTGAATTGGATGAACACATTGTTCCAGATTTCAATCACCTGCGGGTGGTCGTTGTTGACCAAAGTAGCACCATCAACGGCTTTTCTTTCTTCCTCTGTCCGGCAATCCACATGTATTTCGGTGCAGGGGCCGCAGGGACCGGTGTCACCCATTTCCCAAAAATTGTCCTTCTTATTTCCCAACAAAATCCGGTCTTCGGCAATCACTTTTTTCCATTCGTTGAATGCTTCTTCATCCCGTGGCAAACCTTCTTTTTCATCGCCTTCAAAAATGGTGACGTAGAGGCGGCTTTTGTCCAATTTATATACTTCGGTGAGCAGTTCCCAACTCCATGTTATAGCTTCCACTTTGAAGTAATCGCCAAAGCTCCAGTTGCCCAGCATTTCAAACATGGTGTGGTGATAAGTGTCCACGCCCACTTCTTCCAGGTCGTTGTGTTTGCCGCTGACACGCAGGCATTTTTGCGTGTCTGCCACCCGTGTGCTTTCAGGCTTTTTATTTCCTAAAAAATAATCTTTAAACTGGTTCATGCCCGCATTGGTAAACAAAAGGGTTGGATCATTCTTGACCACTATTGGGGAAGAAGGAACAATTGTGTGCCCTTTGCTTTTAAAAAAATCAAGGAATTGCTGGCGGATTTCGGCACTCGTTGTCATAAAATTATTTTGTATTCAAGGAGCGCAAAGATAAGGTTAGATAATCCTCATTTTTAAATGAAGAAACGTTGTTTGCACTGAAGTTCCAGGGAATGAAGGGATTGGGTTATAAGCAAAAAACTGATTGGAGCAGCTCTTTTCCGCAAGTTGATTTTGTCCATTTTTTGCTACTTGCTGTACAATAATTTTTCTATCACTTTATCCATGTCAGCTTTAGAAGTTACCTCACCATTGCGCTGATAGTCGGCATATTCATTGTCAAGAATGTCTTTAAATTCATTTGAGTATTCATCTTCAAAAACAGCATAGACTTCGGCCAATTTTTCTTCGGAACTGGTATTGATTAGAGTATGCAGTTTTTCGCGGAGCGCAGATGTTTCCATAAAATGGCTTTCAGCAAATTTAAGCATTGTTGGATATGTTAGAAATAATTAGCCATGGAATCACTTCCGTTAATTTATTTTACTTTTGTTTGTCAAACTGTATTTGCAATGAATCCTCAATTTACTTTTAATAATAGCGGAAAACCTGTTGGGGTTTTTTTATCAATCGAAGATTGGAAAGCTTTGGTTGATGAACATCCGGATGTTGCGATTAAAAGCGGCTTTCAAAATGAAGAAACGATTCCCGAATGGCAAATGGAATTGGGCAGAGAGGAAATAGAAAATTTAAAGAACTTCAATAATTTGATTGATTGGGAAATCGGAAAACAACATCTGAAACTTTAATTAGGGTCTATGTTATTTAGCATAGTTACTACCTCTAATGCTTTAAGGGATATTCAGGAAGCGATTGATTGGGAAAACATTAGACAACCGGGGCTTGGAAAGCGTTTTTATATTCAGTTGGAAAAGAGATTTTCACTCCTTGCCTTTACACCTTTTACGGGCAGTATTCGTTATGACAATGTTAGATGTACCACCACCAAAGTTTTCAAATACATCATTCATTACATTGTAAATGAAAGCGAAAAGCAAATCATTATTCTTAGGGTTCTTCATGCTTCGAGAAAGCCAATATTTTAGTTTTATTATTATAGGCGGGAGTCGTTCTTAAATATTTGCAGATAGCACCTCTCAACACATTTTCTCTTCTTTTAAGCCCCGCCACTGTATTTTTACAACCCTCAATGAAAAAGGTAAAATATTTCTACAACACCCACACACTCCGTTATGAGAAACTAACGGTTCCACTTCGTGTGAAGTTGTTGCGGATATTTGGTTTCATTGCTTCTTCAATCGTAACTGCGGGCTTGATCGTTTGGTTCGGGTTCAAATATATCGGTTCGCCCAATGAGAAAATATTGCGGCAGCGGCTGGATGATTATGAGGATAATTTTAAAATAATGAACCGCCAGGTGCAGCAGTTGCAACAGCAAATGGCCGAGCTGGAAAGCCGCGACAACAAAGTTTACAGAGCCATTTTTGAGGCAAACCCCATACCCGATAGTGCAAGGTCGAAGCAAAAAGAAAAAACTGAAGAGCAAAGTTTTGTGCAGCGACTCAGTGAAAATGAATTGCTTAAAAGCATGTCGGCTCAGTTGAACACACTCTCGGCCAGGGCTGCGTTTCAATGGAAAAGCTATGACGAAATAGAAGGGATGGTGAAGGACAAACAAAAGCTGTTGTCCAGCATTCCGGCCATTCAGCCTGTGAGCAACAAGGATTTAAAAAGCCTTGCTTCGGGCTTTGGTTATCGCATTGACCCCGTGTATAAAGTGTCTAAATTTCACGCCGGGCTTGACTTTGCAGCACCGCAGGGTACACCCATCTATGCCACTGCAGATGGCCGGGTCAAGACCGCCACCCGTGACGAAAGCGGGTTTGGGAACCATGTGGTCATTGATCACGGATATGGCTATGAAACGCTGTATGGACATATGGTTCGCATAAAAGCGCATACAGGAAACCACATTAAACGTGGTGAAGTCATTGGCTGGGTAGGCAACACTGGCAAAAGCACAGGCCCGCACTGCCATTATGAAGTTCACAAAAACGGCACTCCCGTTGACCCGGTTTACTTTTTTTACAACGATCTGAGCCCCGAGCAGTTTGACCGCCTGGTGAAGCAGGCTGCGGTTAGCAATCAGAGTTTGGATTAATTAAATTTTCACAAAAGAGACAAAGACAACAAAGGGCACAACATTGTTTCTTTGTGTTCTTAGTACCCGTTGTGAAAAACAATCGCTTTCATTACTTTTACACCCATGCGACAACTTGATCTTTTTGGCTCCATGTTCGATGCTGCCTCCACAGAAAGAATGGCGGAGAAGCCTGTTGTTGAAAAAACTCCCGAACCCACTAAGAGAGAAGAAGCACCCGCTGAAGATTTCAAAATAGAGCAGCATTCTATTTTGGCAGAAAAAGATATTTCCGGTAAACCAATTATTGAACCTAAAGAGGTGGCTCAACCTGTTGAAAAGGCCAGCACTCAAAACCCGATTTTTTTTACAGATGGAAAAATTGGTGTGAAAGTGAAAGCAAAAGCTGAAGTAAAAACCGAAACAAAACCAGTAGCCAAAACAGAAGCAAACTTAGTAGCAAAGCCAATTGAAAATGCTGCCATTGTCAAAAAAGAGAAACCTGAAAAGATTAAAAACCTTCCTCAGAAACGTGGCAGAAAATCGCTGAAAGAAATGGATTCGGAAGTTGATTTAATTGAAGTTCCAGACGATGAGGAGTTGCTTAAAAAACAATATTACCCCATCAGAGAAGTAGCAAAATGGTTCAATGTCAACACGTCACTGCTTCGGTTTTGGGAAAATGAATTTGACATTTTGAAACCTCGCAAAAACCGCAAAGGCGACCGCATGTTCAGACCCGAAGATGTGAAAAACATACACCTGATTTACCAGTTGCTCCGTCAAAGAAAATATACGATAGAAGGGGCCAAAGAATACCTGAAAGCCAATAAAAAGCAGGCTGATACTGAGATGCAGCTCATTCACACACTTCATCAATTACAAGGCTTCCTGCTGGATCTGAAAGCGAACTTGCAGTAGTTTAAAAGACCGGTGCTATGAAACTTCAATTAGTCACTTCCTTCTAAAGAGTATTTCTTTAGTTATCAGACAAATGGAAATTTCACCACTTTAGCCTCCACTTGTTTATCCCTGATTTTTATGAAAATTTTACTGTCAATGGATGAGTGTTCTTTAGCCACATAGCCCAGTCCCACAGCCTTGCCAAGCGATGGAGCCTGTGTGCCGCTTGTTACTTTACCAATCACTTTTCCGCCTTCATCCGTTATCTCGTAGTCATGCCTTGGGATGCCTTTTTCTACCATTTCTAAACCCACCAGTTTGCGGGCTATGCCTTCGGCTTTTTGCTTTTCAAGAATATCTTTAGCGGTAAAATCTTTTGTGAATTTTGTAATCCAGCCAAGGCCTCCCTCCAGTGGGGTAGTGCTGTCGTCTATGTCATTTCCATAAAGACAATAACCCATTTCCAACCTTAGTGTATCTCTTGCGCCCAGGCCAATTGGTTTAATGCCCTGATCTTTTCCTGCTTCAAAAATAGCGTTCCAGATTTTATCAGCATTATCATTGAAGTCCTCGAAATAAATCTCCACGCCGCCGCTGCCGGTGTAGCCGGTTGCGCTGATGATGACATTGTCCACACCTGCAAACCTGCCACGCACAAACGTGTAATATTTCAGGTTCATAATGTCTATGTCGGTCAGGGGCTGCAATATTTTAGTGGCGTTCGGACCTTGAATAGCCAGCAGGCAAGTCTTTTCGCTAATGTTGTGCATCTCTGCATTGTTAGTGTTGTGGCTGCTGATCCAGTTCCAGTCTTTATCAATGTTGCTGGCATTTACGACCAGCATATAGACACTGTTTTCTTCAATGCAGTAGACAATCAGGTCGTCCACAATGCCGCCCTGCTCATTGGTCAGGCAACTGTATTGCGCCTTGCCAGCAGTCAGTTTGCTTGCATCGTTTGTGGTCACACGTTGTATGAGGTCAAGGGCATGTTCGCCTTTCAGCATAAACTCACCCATGTGGCTCACATCAAACACGCCAGCATTGTTGCGAACGGCGGCATGTTCATCATTAATTCCTGTGTAACTGATGGGCATGTTGTAACCTGCAAACTCGGCCATCTTAGCACCGAGTGCCAGGTGTTTTTCTGTGAAAGGGGTATTCTTCATACGTGCAATTATTTGCCGCAAAAATAAGGCGTAAATCAGAGTGACACTTCAATATTTATACTGCCTGTGTTTTGCTTTTATTGAGCCAACATTTGTACCCTGATTGGGCTTCATTGGCGACGCTCCATTCAGGTTTGGTAATGCTATTGGGCTTTTTCCATGTTTTGTTCCTTACCACTTTGCAAAGGGTAGGGATGAAATCAATTTTCGTATTTTTACAAAAACAAATTTGCATGTCCGTTATCAAACTCCCCTTATTATTCGCAGGTTCCAAAGGCGAAAAACATCTCTACACGCTGTTCGACAGCGGGGCAAACTTGTCCTGCATCAATCCTGATTATAGTAGAGGGTTTGGAACTACCCGTTAGCCTCGGCAGAACACGTCTCATATCAACAGCCAGTGAGGGTCATTTTATTGAAATAAAAGAAAGGGTTAATGTTGACTTTTACCTGCACGATGTGTTGCTAAGCGATGAATTTCTCCTCGTTCCCGGCCTGAGCGAAGAGGCCATCATAGGTGCAGCCACCATGCAGAAATGGCGCATCAAACTCAACTTTGAACACGACACAGTGGAGGTAGATCCTAAGGTGGCTAAGATGCAGTTGATATGATGGTTTTTGTTGTAGAAAATGAAACAGCACCTATTTTACTGGTAGCATGTAAAGCATTATTTATCAGCCGGAAAAAAACAGAGAACCTATCCCACAACCTTATTTCACCAAAACAACTACTTTTATAAAAAAAACATAGGAATGGCGGCGCAAAGAGGCATATACATTTATCCGGTAAAAACGGTTTCGGAAGCAAGAACGGTGACTGAACCGGAATTTCAACCCGACTTATTTGACGAGCAACATCCTCTTTACACTAATCTGGATGACATACGTGACACCACTTATTTGAATGATCTTTATTTTGACCTGGGATATAACAACAACACAAACGAGTTTGAGGCTTCGACTGATTATGTCAAAATTATTTTCTCCGGTCACAGAGGTTGTGGTAAGTCTGCTGAACTACGCCGGATAAATAAGACCCTACACAAACAAGATGTTTATTTTACAGTGTTCATAGATTTGGAACAGGAAGTTGAAGTTGGTTCTTTTCAGTACGCTGATTTTTATGCACTATTGATTCATAAGCTCATTGAGCAATTGGATAAAGAAGAAGTAACCACTGCAGTCGCTACCCTTCGTGCAATGGCCAACCGCCTTTTTGAAACAGAGACACAAGCATCTTCCACCAAAGGAAGTGCAAAAACAAGTGCAGACTTGGAAGGGAGTGCAGGCTTTAGTTTTTTTGGCTTTGGCGGCAAGGCATCTTTCAAGCAGATTTTTAGTGGAGAGAACGAAATCTCCAGCACAGTACGCCGTGAAGTAAAAAGAAATACCCTTCGCATCATCAATGAATTCAATGCAGCACTGGTAGATGTGAGAAGCAAAGTAGAAGAGAAAGGTAAAGGTCGCGACATACTTTTCATAGTAGATGGTTCAGAAAAAATCCAATATGCGGTGTATGATGAACTGTTTGTAAAAAACGGCAACATCATTTCCGAAATCAGTGTAAACATGCTCACTGCTGTACCCATAACGGCTCATTATGAAATAGAAAAAGCCCCTTACAAGTTTACCAACCGCTACACGGTACCCATGATTAAGCTGGATAAATATCCCCATGCGGTTGGCAAAATGAAAGAGATAGTCGCCAAAAGAATTGACCTTTCCACATTTATTGAGGACGGTGCTTTGGAAGCATGTATCAGCTATTCGGGTGGTTGCATCAGGCAATTGTTCATGGTGGTGCATACGGCTTTAAAAAAATCGCTGGGCAGCAAAATAGAAATGGAACATGTGGCAAGGGCGGTAAAAGAACTGGGTCAGGACTTGTGGGAATACCTTGGCACCGCTCATTTGGAAGTTATAAAAGCGGACAATTTTAGACCTGCTGATAAACCTGTTGGCGAACTGCTTTACATGCTCATACTGCTCAAATACAATGGGGTCATAGATGTCAACCCACTCTTAAAAGCTTATCCCGATTACATAGAATGGAAGAATCAGCAGGCATAACCAACGAACAGGAGGTAAAAAATGAAATGCTCTTTGCCCTGTCACAAAGAAACTCCGGCACGGTAGCATTGGTGGTGACAGGCAACGAGCAACAACGCAACCAACTACAGGCATTCTTAAAAGACCATCTGCACGAATACCGCTTTTATGACCTCGACCTTACCCCATACCAACACACCTCGCTGCATACTGCATTGACCGAGTTGTTGCCTGCCCAGATAAAACAGGAAACGGCTACCAACTGGCTCATTAACATTACCGGCCTGGAGAATGCATTGTACAAAACTATTGATGGAAAAATAACCTTTTCGTCTTTGGTGGCGCAACTGAACTTTGAAAGGGAACTGCTCTTTAAACAGCCGCACCTGTTGGTATTGTGGATCAGCCGAAGCTTTTACGATACCCTGCGCCGACAGGCACCCGACCTCATGCACTGGCTGTCTAACCGGTTTATTTTTGCTGATGATAACGCCACCCCCGAAATGGCTGAAGCAGCAGTTGCACAGGGTTCAATTAGAAAACGTGGAAATATACCCCAACGCACTTCACGGATAGCAGAGCTGAAAGCCCTTTACGAGAAATTAGCCTTTGACCACAATGACACAGAAAGGCTGGTAAAAGACAAGATCAATTTGCTGATTTTGTTGGGAAAGGAATATTGCACAGCTTTTGATTTTGAACATTCGGAAGAAGCACTAAAAAAAGCGTTGCATATTAGTGAGCGAATTAAGTCTGTCAACACTGGAGAAATTGCTTTTGAATTGGCAACAACCTATCTACATTGCCATAAATTGGATGAAGCTCTTGATTATTACAACCGTTGTCTTAGTATTGATTTAAAGCGTGGTTATGAAAAAAGTTTCGGTGCTATTTATCATCAAATAGGAAGAGTATTTGAGGAAAAACGCAATTTTCTGCAGGCTATGGAAAATTACCAAAAAGCCATAAAATGGAAGGCCAAAACAGGAGATGAAAATAAATTAGTGGGTACTTATCATCAAATAGGAAGACTTTACGAAGAACAACGTAAGTGGGCGGAAGCTTTGGAAAATTATCAAAAAGCTATTGAATGGAGCAATAAAATGGGCAATGATCATGAACTGGGTGTAATTTACCACCAAATAGGAACCGTGTATGCGGAACAGCGTAACTGGCTCCAAGCTTTGGAAAATTACCTGCTGGTAATTGAATTGGCGAAGAAAACTGATAATGACTACGATTTAGGATCTACTTATCACCAGATAGGAGTAATGTATGCTAAACAAGGAAATTTGTCGAAATCTTTAAATAATTACCAAAAAGCAATTGAATTAAACACCAAAAACGGTAATGAATATGCATTGGGAAATACCTATCACCAAATTGGAAGGGCATATGAGGAACAAGGTAATTGGCTAAATTCTTTGGAAAACTACCAACAGGCCATAAAATGGAAAATAAAAACCGGGAATGAAAATAAATTGGGAAGTACTTATCACCAAATCGGAAGGCTATATGAAGCACAACATAATTTGAAAGAAGCAAGAAAGTATTTTTTTGAGGCATTAAAAAACCAGGAAAAATTTTCAGATTCTTATTTCCCATCTACTAAAGCATCTTTAGCAAGAGTAGAAGCCCAACTAAAATTATCTCCCACTAAAAAACTAAACCATTTCCGAAAGGGAAATAAAAAAAGCCGCCACTAAATTTGTCCATAATCACAGGGCAAAACATCGATTCTATTTCCCCCACAAAAAAATAAAAAAAATAAATTTGCCAATATCCCCCGTCCTCTTTAATTTGCTACCTGATTAATACATACCGCAATACCCCCCTATTTGCAGTTTTAAGATCCTATCCTGTGCATGGCTATTGAATAAGGTATTTTTTTGGTAAATGAACAGTATTTGCCGCCCAAAAGCGGCTTGTTCATCATAAAATACCTAACTGTTCATCTCATTTTCAATTCGTTTTAGAAAAATGTATTTGCCCAAATTGAGCGGCGCATTGATGTTTTAGCCTTTCCGGTCTTTCGGAAAGTCTGCCGCATTGATGTTTCATGCTTTCCGGTGTTTCGGAAAGTTTGCCGCATTGGTGTTTTGGCTTTTCCGGCAGTTCGGAAAGTTTGCCGCATTGATGTTTCAACCTTTCTGGTCTACCGGAAAGTCTGCCGCATTGATGTTTCGGGGTTTCCGGTGTTCCGGAAAGCCGCAACATTGATGTTTTTGGATAATATAAACAAGATTTTTCCAAACAACCATTCATAAACAATTAAAAAACAAACCATGACCATTGTAATTAACGGGCTTGACATGAAATCGCTTCGCAATGACGAGTACATTCAGTTTGACACACAGATTTTGCAGGTTACCAATTCTTATGACCCCGCCGGGCTGAAGGTGAAACCCCAATATGATGCGCTGAACCTGAAACTGGTGGAAATTGACGGGGTGTATGCCTTGATTCAAAAAAGTATGCAAACCGAACCGCTGGAAAAGGCGGACGAACGGCGGGACAAAGCCATTGCCGGCATTAGCATGAATGTGGATAGCATGCTCAACCATTTTAAACCCGAACTGGTGGCTGCCGCCAAACTGCTGCGTGCCGACCTTGATAAATATGATGGCAATATTTCCCGGAAAACCTATAATGCGGAAACGGCCGTTCTCACCAACATTGCCGAAGACTGGAAAACTGTACCCGCCCTAACAGATGCGGTTAATAAATTGACACTGAAGGAGTGGTTGGAGGAGTTGGATATTGCCAACAAAGCTTTTAATGACATTTACATGCTTCGCAATAAGGAGTCGCTCAACAACCCCGATCAGACACTGAAAGACCTGCGCCTGCAAGCCAACGATCTTTATTATGAATTGCGCGACAAACTATCTGCCTATGCCAATGTGAATGATTTTGCCAGCCCCTATGACAAGGTCATGAAAGAATGGAACAGCCTGATAGACGACTACAATCAAACCCTGGCCACCCGGCAAGGTAAAAAAGCCGCAAGTGACAACAAAGAGGTGGTGGCAACACCCGGAATTCTGGCGTAAGAAATAGAAAGCCGGGGGCAGAATGCCTCCGGTTTTGTTCTAGGTAAAAACAAACTCGGCAGCACCACAATCCCCTATCGAATATGATGTCCGACCCGCTAAAAACTATTTTGCTGGAGTACGATAAAAGCACTTTCAACATTAGCTTATTCAGGCACGAAACAGGCAATTGTTATTTGCAAATCGAACAGGTGATTCATGTAAATGATAAACTCAATGAATTTCATAAGATCAAGATAGATCCAACAATATTGGATGAGATCATTGAAGCCCTGAAACTCCTGAACCCGGAAATATCTGGATTGAAAAATTCCGGCAAAGGCTATTTTTCTTTAGAACAAAAACGCGAAATTCAAAGGCGGTTTTTAAAAGGTGGAATAACTCCACAAGATTTGGCATTACAATTCAGTTGTAGCGACAATATCATTGAGCAAATACTTAGAAATTCCGGCATTGAGGTGATTGACAATAGTTTTCCAAAAGAGGCAGAGCAAACAAAAAAAGGCAATTATAAAAAGAAAAGAAGTCGGAGATAAATTGTTTTATCAATCTAACAATTGGCTTTTCAACTTCTACTACATCCCCATTTTGCCTCCCGTGGTACATCAATTGCATACCCATCCACATACAATCATTTTAAAACAAACCACCCATGAAACCTGACATTGGCATTTCAGAAAAAAACTTAAAAAAAGTAACAGATATTCTTTCGCTTGTGTTGTCAGATGCAGTCTTGCTCTACACCAAAACCCGCAAATTTCACTGGAATGTGAAAGGCGAAAGCTTTATGGAATACCACAAACTGTTTGAAGCGCAGTATAAGCTATTGGAAGAAGCCATTGATGAAATAGCAGAGCGCATCAACAAGTTGGGTTCGCCTACCATTGGTACCATGGAAGAATTTAAGGAAAAGGGA
This sequence comes from Segetibacter sp., assembly GCA_043733905.1. Classification (GTDB taxonomy): domain Bacteria; phylum Bacteroidota; class Bacteroidia; order Chitinophagales; family Chitinophagaceae; genus Segetibacter. The sequence goes on along the minus strand of JAYTGA010000003.1, from coordinate 388 downwards.
AGTTTGAAAGAAGCTCCGGGAAAATATCCTTCATCAAAGGATATGGTGAAGGAATTACTCAACGATCATGAATCGGTCATAAAAGCACTTCGCGGATACATTGACCAATGCGATGATGATTTGAAAGACAAAGGCACCGCAGATTTTCTAACAGCACTGATGGAACAACACGAAACCATCGCCTGGACATTGAGAAGATATATGGATTAAGGAAAACGATTTCTTTATAAAACAAAAGCAACAGAATCAAACATCTGTTGCTTTTGTTTGTAAAAACTTTTCTACTATTTTCTCAGAAAAACTATTAAAAATGGATTGTTGAATACGTTGGGTTAGACAGAAAATTTTACCAACTGCTTCCCGATCCACCTCCGCCAAAGCTGCCTCC
>JAYTGA010000002.1:0-12309 GCA_043733905.1 Segetibacter sp. | reverse complement strand
CTAACTTAACCTTGCAATAAGAGCCTGCCCTGTATTCTGATACCATAAAGTACCCGCAGGATTTAATCTGAAGAATCTAACTCCTCAGTCGAAGAACTTACCAACCAATTCCGATTGGGCGGCAAATATATACCTACAATTCTTATCAACAAAACTTTTTACGAGAAAAATAGAAAAATGGTAGGGGTTAAACTTTTTGTCAAAAAAAAAATCAAACATTAATGATGCCCGCTTTGATGTAAAACAGCTTATTGGATAGTTTTTCCTACTAAAAGAAAGATTACTCGGTAAGGAACCATATATGTTTGATGAAATTGACAGGAGATGAAAACTGGAGTATGTTTCTCAAATGCTACATTAAGAATTGTTCAATCTGCCGGAAGCCTTCTTCGGCAGGCATTTGCTTCCAAAGTATTTCGTAAATCATTTTGGCTATTGGCATGTTGGCACCTACCTGCTGATTGGTTTTAAAAATACACTTGCTGGCATTGTATCCTTCGGCCACCATGTTGAGTTCGAGTTGTGCAGCTTTAACGGAGTAGCCCTTTCCAAGCATATTGCCAAATGTCCTGTTTCGACTATAAAGGCTGTAGCAGGTTACAAGCAAATCACCCAAATAAACTGAAGCGGCATAGTTGACCGGCTCAATATTGTGTTCGCTCACAACTTTTTTCAGAAAAGTAACCATTTCATCGGCACTGTTTGCTATGTAAACACTGAGAAAGTTGTCGCCATATTCAAGACCATGGGCAATGCCCGCTCCAAGAGCATAAATATTTTTTAATACCGCAGCATATTGAACTCCCAAAATATCGTGGTTGACGACAACATTTAGATACTCTGTGTGAAAATGAGTGGCAATTTCTTTAGCAAACACTTCATCAATGCCTGAGAAAGTGAGGTAAGATAGCTTTTCAGAAGCAACTTCTTCTGCATGGCATGGACCGAGAACAGTGAAATAATCTGTGAGTGGCAAATCGAATTTTTGATAAAGAAAATCATTGAGCAACATATTGCAACCGGGCAAAATTCCTTTGATGGCCGACACTACTTTTTTGTTTTTAAAAGACTGTGGCGGCAAGTCGTTTAGCGCATCTTCTACAAAAGCGGAGGGAATGGCAATAACAATTATATCAGAGTTAGAAATTGCATCCTGAATTTTGTCCTTAAGCGATAAAAGAGAGGTATTGAAATAAGCCGAGCTGAGATAATGTGGATTGTGTTTGCGCTGCTGTATATGACTGATGGTACCCGAATTGCGTATCCACCACTGAATAATATGGTTGTTGTCGGTCAGAATTTTGGCCAAAGCTGTTGCCCAACTACCACTTCCAATGATACCAAATGTCATTTACCTATTAATTTAAGTTGAGGTTTATGAAATGTAGTTAAGATTACTAACAGAATTCTTAACTCTGTATTATTCCGAAAAAATTCAACCGTCCTTTTATTTATCTGCCTTCACTTCAAATAATTGCTCTTTGGGTACCACCTTTACTTTATCACCTTTTTTGAGTGTTTTACTTACCACATTGTATGACCCGGTAATAATGTCTTCACCACCTTTCAGACCGTCAATTATTTCAATGAAATTGATGTCCTGTATGTCTGTCTTCACCTTTACTTTTTTCACTGTTTTATCGGGTTGCAAAATAAAAACAACTTCGTCAATGTCTGCGTCGCTTGTTGAAGGTTGTGATTGATTACTGCTGTTGTCTTCCTGTTTCTCATCCGCTTTTACTTCTTTCTGACTGATTTGCTTATCACTGTTTTTTTCACGGGTGGTTACTGCATTAATTGGCACGGCCAATACCTCTTTATGTGTTTTGGTTTGAATGTCTGCACTTGCGTTCATGCCCGGCCTGAAAGGATGCGACCTTCTACTCTTGTCGGTCATCAGATCTAAATAGCTGTCGGGCATGATACGAATGTGTACCTCGTAATTGGTCACATCGGTAGAGCTGGAGACAGAAGAAGATGTAGAAGCTGTGGTATTGCTACTGGCTATTTTGGTCACAATACCTTTGAATTTCCGGTTGGTGTACGCATCTACAGAAATAAGGGTACTATCACCCAAATGAACTTTAGGAATATCGTTTTCGCCCACATTCACTCTCACTTCCATGATGTTCATGTCGGCCACACGAAGCATTTCTGTGCCAGCCATCTGGGCTGTTCCTACGACTCTTTCACCTTTTTTAACTGCAAGTAAACTAACGATGCCGTTCATAGGCGCAATGAGTGTGGCACGGCCTACGTCTTTGTTGGCACGGTTCAGTTGCGCTCTTGCACTCTGAACAGAAGCCTGTGTGCCTTTGATGCCTTGGATGGCAGCATCATACTGAGCACGGGCAGATTTAATGTTTTGCTCTGCCTGTTCAAATTCTGCCCTGGAAATGACTTTATCGTTTAGCAACAACTTCTGGCGGTTGTAGGTCAGTTCGGCCTGTTCCATGGTTGCTTTCAACGCACCTAACTGTGCTTTTGAATTTTGCACCTGAGCCTCCGATTGCGATACGCCTGCTGCTGCCTGGTCTCGCTGGCTGCTGTATATGTCTGCATAAATGCGTGCCAATACCTGTCCTTTTTTCACGCTGTCGCCTTCGGCCACATTGAGTTCTACAATTTCGCCGCTGATATCAGGACTTACTTTTACTTCTATTTCAGGATAAACTTTGCCACTTGCATTGACCGTTTCTGTAATCGTTCTTTTAATTACTTTTTCAGCAGTCACTTTTATGCCTTCATCTTTTCCCAAAACCCCTGCTTTTTTCAATGCGACCATTGCCACTACAACAATAAGTAAGATGACAATTATCCATTTTAATTTTTTGTTCATACCCTGCTATTTCTTTTTTGTAAAAGATTAATTTTGGTTTAGTGTTTTTATAATTTAATCCCCTGTCCTTTATAAAACTCCAATACTTTCATTTTAAAAACATAATCGTATTTGCTGCTGACTTCATCTATCTGGGCAAGGTAAAGATTATTTTGAGTGATGATAAAATCAAGTGTTCCCAACAACCCTATGTCGTATCTTTTTTTGGAAATGTCAAGTGCTTTTTGAGAATATTCGACAGTGCGCCGTGCTGCATTGTATTTCTGGAGCGAAGAAAAAGCATCCTGATAAGCATTGTAAATATTTGATCGCAGGTTAAGGTTTTCCTGCTCTTCCTGTAGTTTCAACTGCTGCACATTTACTTTGGCTTTTTCCCACTGGGTACGGCTGGTATATGCATTGAAAATGGAAAAATTAACGCTCAGACCAACCACCTGCCCAAAGTTGTTACTGAACTGATTAAACAAGGGAGTTCCAGTGAATCCCGACACGCCATATGCAGGGGAATAGACTCCGACTTTTGTTCCGTTTACGTTTGCATAACCAATCAGTTGATCAGGCAGTTGGGTGATAACAGGATTGCTTTTTGTGTCAATAGCTCTTGTGTTCAACTGGCCGAATGCAGACAGGGAAGGATACATATTTCCCCGGGCTGCTTTTATTTCATATTGCCCCGCTTCAATTTTCAGTTTATACATTTTTTGCACCGGCTGATTTGTGACTGCCAACTGGTAAACGGCTTCTGGCTGCACGTCTGCAATGTTGTCAATCTTTATGTTTTGCAAATCAGGTGCTGTGATTTCAAAAGGCTGCGCAAAGTCAAAGTTTAGATATGCTTTCAGGTTAATCATACCCTGCGCCACCAAAGCCTGAGACTGTAACAATGCGGAGCTATCCTTAGCATGTTGAGCCTCCAGTTGAATAGCGTTCAGCTCCGGCTGGCTACCTGCTTCTACCAACTTGCGGGTGTTTACCAATTGCGACTTAGACTGTTTCATCTGCACTTCGCTGATGTGCGCCTGCTCCCGGCGGAGCATGACTTGCAGAAAAGCATTGGCTACCACAAGAGCCACGTCGTTCCTGGCTTTGTCTATACCCACCAAATCTGCTTTGTAATTCAGATTATTAGCTACAATCGTATTTCGCCGGGCAAACCAGTCGAAAATATTATAACCCACCTGTGCCGAAATGTTTCCGCTAATATAGCTGGCACTTTGCAGTGTGCCGGTCGTAGGGTTTTCGCTAAGGCCGTGCTGGTAGCTGCTGCTTGCGGATCCTGATGCGTTTGGATACCTCGTCATCTGGCTCTGAATGGCAGTGAGTTTTGACAAGCGGGACTGCACATCTGCCTGCCTTACCGATATGTTGTTTTTGAAAGCATAATCAACGCATTGCTGCAAAGTCCATTTTTCCTGTGCAGAACATTTAAGCGTTGCAAATGCAATCGTTAATAATAAAAAACCTTTCCTCATAAAATCAAAAATAGGGTAATTATTTTCTGAAAAATCAAATTAGATGAAACAAAAAATAGTGATTAATAAGTGCAAAGGTTAAATTTAGCAAATCGAATGTAGAACACAACTATCATACGCTTACCTATGCGAAATGAGAAATGCCGGAAGAAATGAAATGAAATTTTCTGCAAAAGAACAAAGATGAAAACAGGATTTTTTCGCACCGAAAAAATTTCCGATTTAAGTTTATCCTTTTCCGAAGAAAAAAATGAAATGGATGATTCCCGCCATCTCCTCCTCATTCTCTTTCAAATTTTTTTTTGATATAATTGACAATAGAATGATCTTCAAGGTTGTCCATATCGCTCAGTTCGAGTTCAAGTGCTTTTGTACTCTGTTGAATTTCGATTAAAGAAATGATGAGAGAAGCGATGAAAGCAAGCATGGCAAAACCAAAAAGAAAATTAGCCCAAAACATTTTGTCGAGATAAATGAAATACATGCTGAATATACAAAGCAAGAAACTAATCACTCCAAAAGCCTGCATGTTTTTAATGAGCCGAAGCCTGTATTTGAGTGTTTTTATTTGGCCGTGAATGGCAGTTTGTCTTTCGTTATTCACATATTGAGAGTGAAGATTTCTGACAATGCCAGACAGCGCAAGAAACCTGTTGGTATATGCCAGCATAATCAAACTAATGGCAGGAAACAAGAGTGCGGGTGTGTTGATGGTGATGTCCATGAGGTGACAAATAATGAACAATGAATAATGAATAACGAACAAATTCTCAAAGATTCTCAATAATCCCTGCAATGCCCTGTCCGCCGCCTACACAGGCTGTGACGAGGCCATATCTTTTGCTAAGCCTTTTCATGTCGTGCAAAATTTGCACGGTCAGTTTGCTCCCGGTGCAGCCGAGCGGGTGGCCGAGTGCGATGGCACCCCCGTTGATATTGACAATAGCGGGATCGAATTCAAGACGGCGGATAACGGCCAGTGCTTGCGAAGCAAAAGCCTCGTTCAATTCTACCAAATCAATCTGCGAAATGTTCATGCCAACAGACTTCAAAGCCTTTGGGACAGCAGCAACAGGCCCAATGCCCATGATGCGGGGATGAACACCTGCACTGCAACAACCAACCAGTCTTCCCATTGGTTTCAAGCCAAGTTCGTTCATCATTTTTTCCCCCATGACAATCACAAAACTTGCTCCGTCACTTGTTTGAGATGAGTTGCCTGCGGTAACCATTCCGCCTGCGGCAAAAGCGGGTTTCAGCTTTGCCAGCACATCCAGGCTGGTGTCGCTTCGGGGGCCTTCGTCGGTGTCAACAACGTGGGTTTTTGTTTGCTTTTTCCCTTTTTCGTCAATATAAATTTGTTCAACAGTAATTGGCAAAATGCCATTTTTAAAGTAGCCCTTTTCAATCGCATTCATTGCCTTTTGATGCGAATGAAAGCTAAACTCGTCCTGATCCTGGCGGCTGATGTTGTATTCTTTGGCGACAGCTTCGGCGGTTAGTCCCATGTTCAGGTAATAGTCGGGTTCATCCACAGCAATGGAGTAGGCGGGAACGGTCTTCCACCCGGCGGTTGGCACCATGCTCATACTTTCCACGCCACCGGCAATAATGCAGTCGGCCATGCCGGTTCTTATTTTGGCAGTGGCAATGGCAATTGTTTCCAGGCCACTTGCGCAGTAGCGGTTCACTGTCATGCCCGGCACTTCAAACCCCAATGCCCTGGCGGCAATGATGCGGCCTACCTGCAGTCCCTGTTCGGCTTCTGGAACAGCATTTCCCACAATCACATCGTCCACCCTATCAGCTTGCAGTTGGGGAACGGAGGCCAGTAAACCTTTGATGGTGTCTATAGCCAAATCGTCTGGCCGGGTAAAACGGAACCCGCCTTTTTTGCTTTTGGTAACGGCTGTGCGGTAGCCCGCTATGATGTATGCTTCCTGCATGGTGGCTGTTTTAAAATATTGTTTAATAATTCGCTGTCAATGAGAAATACAAAAATGGTTAAAAATTCACTGCTTTCAATCATTGTACAAGGCAAAGAATACAGATGACAAGACTTGCAAAAAATATTAGCCACTACTTTTCATTTTGCGAAGCGAAAAAACAAGAAACCCTAAAAAAATAAGCAGATGTGACAATAGACTCAATCAAAGAAAAATAAAGAAATTTTACAACAGTTGCCTCATCGCTATCTCTCATTTGGCATTACATTGCTAAAGTTTTATTTGGCAGGCGTTTCTAATCAAATTTTAACTGCCTTTCGTTCATTTAAACCAACATCAAAAACATTTTCACAAATAACCATGAAGAAAATATACTCAACCCTTATTTTGATATTTTTAGGAGTTGTTTTCAGCCAGTTATCTGCACAATTATTGGACTCCACCCTTTCCGGTTATGCAGACAATTTTCAACAGGAAAAAATTCATCTGCACTTTGATAAAGCTATTTACAACAAAGGCGAAACCATTTGGCTGAAAGCCTATGTACTTGCCGGGCTGGATTTGTCGGATTATAGCATGAACTTTTATGTGGACTGGTATAGCGACAAGGGCGTGCTGCTGAAACACACCGTAAACCCCATGTATGAAGCCACCGCAAGAGGGCAATTTGACATTCCTGATAATTATGCCGGAAAGTATCTTCATGCCAAAGCCTACACGCAATGGATGCTGAATTTTGACACAAGTTTTGTCTACAACAAGAATATAAGGATAGACCAATCATCGCCTTCGGCAAATGGAACGCCTAAAGGAGTTGCAGATACCAAAACCGCTACCAATAGAGCTTTCGGTAATATTTCTTTACCAAAAACAACACTTCATTTTTTTCCCGAAGGGGGCGATTTGATCAAAGATGTTTCATGCATAGTCGCCTTTCTTGCAGAAAATGAATTTGGCTACCCTGTCAAGGCAAGCGGTACAGTTAAAAACAGCAAGGGCAAAATCGTCTCTGTTTTTAAAACCGAACATGATGGCATGGGAACCCTTATGCTATTGCCAGACAGCACCCAGCCCTACACTGCAAACTGGATGGATGAATATGGCGCACAACACAACACAACACTGCCTGCTGCGCTGGAAAACGGGATGATGCTAAATGTGGAGCAAGGCAATGAGAAAATAAAATTTAGCGTAGAGCAAAGCAAAACTCACCCTGCCGGAAACGAGGTGGTATATGTGATGGGGCAAATAAGCCAGCACCTTGTTTTTAAGTCAAAAATAAAGATGGGCGACCGTGAAAAAGCAAGCGGCGAAATAGCCGATTCAGCTTGGCCTACAGGGGTCTTGCAAGTCACGCTGTTCGATGCAGATTACAAGCCCCTGGCGGAAAGGGCTGTCTTTGTGAACAACAATGATTACAGGTTTAGACCCCGGATAAGGGTAACCGGCAAAGGCGTGGGGAAACGTGAAAAAAATGTGTTGGAAATAGAAGTGGAAGACACGCTGCTCTCCAACATGTCGCTGGCTGTGACCGATGCAGGATTGGTGACCGATACGGCAACAAACATTGTGTCGGATCTGCTGTTGAGCGGCGAAGTAAAGGGCTACATTCACCAGCCTTCTCAATATTTTGACAGCGATGAAGACTCGGTCAAACACTTTCTTGACCTTGTGATGATGACACACGGCTGGCGCAGAATAGACTGGAAAAATGTGACAGCCGGAAAAATGCCGCCCATTACTTACCCCAGAGAAACAGAATTCATGCAGTTGAAAGGAATCATTTACGGCATAGCCGATAAAAACTCCCTGAGGAATGAAAATATGTTTTTGATACTGAAAGGAAAAAGCGATGGCAATCAAACATTGATGCTGCCAATTAATCAAAACATGGAGTTTGTGCAAAAAGGGGTTTTGTTTTTTGATACCCTGCAGGTTTACTACCAGTTAGCCGGCAACAAAAGTCTTTCAAACCGAATGACCATCAATTTTCAGACAGGTCTTTTGCCCGTTTTGTTTAGAACGTACATTGGAATTGCTACAGAGCCTTATACCTGGTCTTTCAGCATGGAAGATAGCCTGAAACTGGCAAGGAGCAGGGCGTTTTTCAACGAACAAAACCGTATTAAAAAACAAATTGCGAGCAGGGAACTGGAAGAAGTGATTGTGAAAACCAAAGTAAAAAGAAGAGAAGATGTGCTGGACGAAAAATATACTTCCGGCTTGTTTAGCGGTGGCGACAGCAAACAGTTTGACGTGACCACAGACCCGTTTGCAGTCGGCAGCACCAACGTGTTCAGCTACCTGCAGGGGCGTGTGGCCGGGCTTATAATTACCAATAACGGCAACGATGTGTCGCTGCAATGGCGGGGCGGCACACCCGATGTTTATCTGGATGAAATGAAGGTGAGTGCAGATCAATTGAAGAATATACCGATGAATGACATTGCTTATATAAAAGTGTTTTCGCCGCCCTTCTTTGGTTCGTTTGGTGGTGGTGCCGGAGGTGCCATTGCAGTCTATACCCGCAAAGGCAGCGATGTGAAAATTGCAGCAGGCGAGGGGCTTAGTTTTCAAAAATTAACCGGGTACACAGCTTACAAACAGTTTTACAGTCCCGACTATCGCACCAATCCCAACGATTTGTTAGAAGGTGATGTGAGAACGACTCTGTACTGGAATCCATATATTTTGACCGATAAAAAGAAAAAAACGGTGCAAATTATTTTCTACAACAATGATATTTCTAAAAAATTGAGGCTGGTGCTGGAAGGTGTGAATGGCGAAGGAAAAATGGCGAGAGTAGAAAAACTGATTGAGTAAAAACCCTGGGATTTAATGAAAAAAGGACAAACCGGCTGGTAAGCTAATTTGTCCTTTTTTTGTTGGCCTACATGGATTCGAACCACGACCAAGTGAACCAAAATCAATTGTACTACCCTTATACTATAGGCCAATCCTGTTTTCCAATCTGAATTTCTTCAAAAAGGAGTGCAAAAATAAGGGTTGATGACATTTGCCCCAACATTTTTTTATTGTTGGGATAAAAAATTTAAAAATATTGCCTGTTTATAAAAATAAATCAGGATAAAGCCTGCCACCCGGTGTGACCGCGTATTGTTCAAAATCAGTCACTCCTTCAGCCGCCAATACATCTTCATCAATAAAATTGTTGCCGCTGCATTCTGCCGACGATTTTTGCAGAATAAAAAAAGCTGCATCGGCAATGACATCAGGCTTTCGGCTCATTTTCATTAGTTGATCGCCGCCCAAAAGGTTTTGAACCGCCGCTGTGGCAATGGTTGTTTTTGGCCAAAGGGTGTTGGCTGCAATGTTATATTTTTTAAGTTCTTCAGCCAGGCCAAGTGCAATCATTGTCATGTTGTATTTGCTCATGGTATAGGCAATGTGGCTGCCCAGCCATTTCTTGTCAAAATTGAGTGGTGGCGACAGGTTGAGGATGTGGGGGTTGGTGCTTTTTTTCAAAAAAGGAATACAAGCTTTGCTTACGCAAAATGTTCCCCTTGCATTGATGTCGAACATGAGGTCGAAGCGTTTTAATGTGAGTTGTTCGGTGGTTGACAAATCAATTGCCGAGGCATTGTTGATGAGAATGTCAATGCCGCCAAAAGCTTCAACAGCCTGGTTTATGGCCTGCTCCACTTGTTCTTCATCACGAATATCACACCGAACGGGCAGGGCATTTCCGCCAGCGGATTTTATTTCTTGTGCTGCTGTGTAAATGGTGCCCCCAAGTTTGGGATTTTCTTCCGTACTCTTTGCCGCCACGATGATGTTGGCACCGTTTGCGGCCAGTTTCAGGGCAATGGCTTTACCAATTCCACGGCTGGCGCCTGTGATGAATGCGGTTTTGTTTTTGAAAATCATTTGGCAGGTTTTATATCAACAGACAAGCACCCTTCCACAGCTTCATAAATATTGGGAATCAACTCTTCCATTGTTTCCGCTTGTGTAACACAACCTGGCAGTTCCGGCACTTCCGCCCACAAGCCCCCTTCTTCTGCGTGATGGATAATTACTTTTAATTTCATTTTTCAAATTTAGTTGAAGCTGCGGCTTAATCAAACTATCATCAACAATATTTCACTCAATGCCAATTAACTTAAGAATCTTGAAAGGAACAAAACGATGGAAAAAGCTGAATAGCATTACCCAAAAGTACAAGAGTGTGACACAACCGGAGCTGCACAAAGAACTTTTGCCGGGACAAAAACAAATCGCTTGTATAAATGGTATTGAAATAACTCCCATAAAAATACCGATGACTTTTACAATCTGCATCAACTCTGTTACTTTTGTTTCAATTATAAAATAACCAACATTGCCAACATGAAACTACTTGAGGGTAAAACAGCTATTGTAACAGGAGCCAGCCGTGGCATTGGTGAAGCCATCGCCATGAAACTGGCGGAACACGGTGCGGCCATTGCATTTACATACATCAGCAGCGATGAAAAAGCCAAAGCTCTGGAAGAAAAATTACAGGCTTTGGGTGTGAAGGCGAGAGCCTACAAAAGCAATGCGGGCATCTTTGCCGATTGTGAAGCAATGGTGAATGATGCCCAGAAAGAATTTGGAACAATAGATGTGTGTGTGAACAATGCGGGCATTAGCAAAGACAACCTACTACTGCGCATGACCCCCGAGCAGTGGGACGATGTAATGACAACCAACCTGAAGAGCGTTTTCAACATGACCAAGCAAGTCATCCGCCCCATGATGAAGGCCCGGAAAGGCAGCATTATCAATATGAGCAGCATTATTGGCGTTCGTGGAAATGCTGGCCAGAGCAGCTATGCAGCTTCCAAAGCCGGCATCATTGGCTTCACAAAATCAATGGCAGCAGAACTGGGAAGCAGAAACATTCGCTGCAATGCAATTGCCCCGGGCTTCGTAGAAACAGACATGACCCATTACCTCAAAGAGGGCGAAGCATCCAAAGCTTTTCTGGATAAAATTCCTTTAGGCCGTTTTGCAAGTGCTGCCGAAATAGCCGATACCACACTCTACCTTGCCTGCGACATGAGCAGTTATGTGACCGGGCAGGTGATCAGCGTTTGCGGGGGGTTGAATATTTAAACTCTTCTACACAAATCAATCAAACGGCCAAACAAGTTTATGACCAGCTACGAAAAACTTTTACTTGAAAACAAAGACTGGGCAAAGAAAAAAGTGGAAGACGACCCCGGGTTTTTTTCCCGTCTCGAACATTTGCAAACACCTGAATTTCTCTGGATTGGCTGCAGCGACAGCCGTGTGCCTGCCAACGAAATAACCGGCACGCAGCCCGGTGAAATATTTGTTCACCGCAACATTGCCAACCTGGTTGTGAACACCGATGTGAACCTGCTGAGTGTGCTGGAATATGCCGTGGGTGTGTTGAAAGTGAAACATGTGATTGTGTGCGGCCACTATGGATGCGGTGGCGTAAAGGCGGCCATGACCAACACAAATTATAACCAGGTGCTGAACATGTGGTTGCGCCACATCAAAGACATTTATAAACAAAACCAAAGCGAAGTGGACACCCTGCCCGAAGGCGAGGCGAGAACCAACCGCCTGATAGAACTGACCGTGAAGGAGCAGGTGATGAACCTGGCTAAAACTTCCATTATTCAGAAAGCATGGAAAGAAGACAACGCCCCGCACCTGCACGGCTGGGTCTATAGCCTGGGCGATGGCATCATCAATCCTATTTATGAAATGCCCGCCGGTACAGACATTCATTCCATTTATGCGTATGATAATTTTTGAGAAGAAGCAGAACCTTTTCCTCTGCAAAATGAAAAAGGCTGCCGGAAAAGCAGCCTCTTTTTTAAAGAAAGTATACACTTATCACCCCCCAAACACCACCGTCACCACATCACTTGCCTGGCCAACCTGCGCATCGTGAATAACGACAATGCACACTTATTCATGCCCCTCATTACTTACTCACCTTACGCCTAATAAAATGTTAATAGGGTTGATTTATGCAGCCTGCTGTGATTGTAATTTTTTTAGTTCATCAAGAGCTGCCCGCTGGGCGGCT
>JAYTGA010000001.1:0-5298 GCA_043733905.1 Segetibacter sp. | reverse complement strand
CCCTGAGCTTGTCGAAGGGCTTCGACAAGCTCAGCCTGACATGGTAAAGTAAAACTGCTCATACACCTCTTTCCAACCCGCAAACATGTTATCACTGCCCAAAAAGTGATTGTGCCAGATGGTAATTAACTCACCATTTACTTGCTTTACTATTTTGAAATAATGCTTCATCTCATCAACTGCCTGTGCTGCAGTTAAATGTTGCTCGTAAAATGAATTGGCATCCATGTAGCAGAAAGGATGGATGGTGAGACTGGTCGTTTTCTCCTGTGATAAATCGTACCACTTGTAAGGCAAACAATACGAAGCCCTGAACCCGTTGATGCTGCCGTAGCCCATGCTGTATTCATCTGTAATGCCTTGCTGTATTAGCTTTTGATAAGTTTTGGGCAAAGTCATCCTGATGTAGTGCTGCCTACTTTTGTCAGTATTGCTGCCCGTCATTTTGCGAAGCAGGTTGATTTCATTTTTCAAAATTTCCTCATCATCTCCACTTTGCCACGATGGATGAATGCTCAACTCATACTTTGCAGAATGGGCTTTTATCAACTGCATCATGGCAGGGTTTTCGGGCAATATATTTTTATCGTAGCTAACATTTTTTTGCGCCAGCAGAAAAAAATAAATAGGCTGCAAACCATGTTGTTTATGCAATTCATTTAACCAATCATAGCAATCAAAAGGGTCATTTTTTTTACGGAGCAATACCTGTATCCTTTCTATTGCCTCAACCCATTTCCCTTTCAAAACCTGTGAGAGAAAACCACCTGCATTCCGCATAAAACCTTTGTGCAGATAGCTGTAGGCAATGTCAATATCGTAGGTAGGAATGAACCTGAAAACCGGCGGTGTGAGTTGGACAAATGGAAAGAGATTGGTAATGATTCGTTTTAGTTCTTCCAACCAAAGATTGACCAATGGAAGGTTCAAAAAGCCATGTTGAAAAGCCAAACTATTTACGTGTGCAAACCTGCCGTACATGTCTTTTTGATGCGGCAAATATTCTTCGTAGCGGGTGATTAAATAAAATGAAGCGGCAAAAACATCAAAAGAAAAAGATGTTCCTCCATCTTTGGATGAATGGACACTGGGATCCGGCCAATCAAAAAAGTTGTCTGGCTGAGGTTTTATTTCCCCTTCAAACAACAAATTCACTGGTTTTATCCAAACTTCATTATCGCTGATTGGTTGGTCTGAATAGTTAATACGGGGCAAAGAAGATGACACAAAAAAACGTTGGTCATTTGTAAACTCAACATCCTGAAACCCAATGGCTGTAAGCAAAGTAAAGAAAATGTATTCAATACGCCCAGTAGTTTGGGATGAGTAAACAAGCACATTCATTAGGAGGACTTTTTTCTTTCATCCCACATCTGATTAAATGTCTTCTGGCTAAAGTTCAACTCTGTGCGGTGCGCTGTCCATGCCTTAAAAACTTTATTAACCACCCAGTTTTTCATTTTGCCATTGCCCATGTTCATCATGCCACGGTTTAGGCCGGATGCTTTCCAGACTTTCCAGGCTATTTTTTCGGCCATGGTGGCCATGCCGAACTCTACGGCTTCGTGCCTGTTTTCGAGCAGAAGCTCATGCAGGTTGATCCTGACCGGGCACACCTCCGTGCAGTTGCCGCAGAGCGACGATGCATAGCTAAGGTGTTTGTAACTGTCCATGTCCCGCAGGTGAGGCGTTATCACGCTGCCAATGGGACCACTATATGTAGTGTCGTAAGCATGACCGCCAATGTTTTTATAGACAGGGCAGGCATTGAGGCATGCGCCGCAACGGATGCAGTATAGAGCCTCTCTCGACTTGGGATTTTTGAGCAGGTTGGTGCGGCCATTGTCAAGCAATATCACATACATTTCTTCGGGGCCATCTGTTTCGCCGGGCTGGCGTGGGCCGGTTACTATGCTGTTGTAAACGGTTACTTTTTGCCCCGTGCCAAAGGTGGCAAGCAGCGGCCAGAACAGTGCCAGGTCAGCCATTGTAGGAATCACTTTTTCGATGCCAACAATGGCAATGTGTGTTTTGGGAAATGCACAACTGAGGCGGCCATTGCCTTCGTTTTCAGTAATAGCAATGCCACCAATGTCGGAGATGATGAAGTTGGCTCCGGTAACGCCGACTTCGGCCTGCACATATTTTTCCCGCATCATATAGCGGGCTACCTGCGTAATTTGTTCGGGATTCAGGTTGGGTTCTGTTCCCAGCTTGTCGGCAAACAATTTGGCAACATCTTCTTTGCTTTTGTGCATAGCCGGTGTCACTATATGGTAGGCTGTCTCACCGTCCAACTGCTGAATGTATTCGCCAAGGTCGGTTTCAACACTTTCTATTCCGTTGTCTTCAAGGTATTTGTTGAGGTGAATTTCTTCGGTCACCATGCTCTTGCTTTTGACTAGTGTTTTGCAGTTTTTTTCTTTGCAAATGCGGCCTATTTCTGCAAGAGCATCTTCTGTGGTCTCGGCCCAAATGACCTTGCCGCCGCTTTTGGTAAACTGCCTTTCAAAATCAAGCAAGTGCTGGTCAAGGTTTTCAATTGATCGCCACTTTGCGTTCTTGGCTCTTTGCCTTGCTGTCTCCAGTTCGGCAAATTGTGTTTTGCCAACCGGTACCACTGCATTGTATTTGCCAATGTTGAAATTGATCTTGCGGCGGTGTTCTTTATCAGCCGACTTTATGGTGCTTTTGGCATTGAAGGATGAGGCGGATTCTGTCATGGGTGGAAGTTTGTAAAACTGTTTTAAATTACTTTCTGTATTTGCCTCTCAAAGACTTTTTGGTGTGATAAACCGAGTAAATAAAAATCAGTTTTTGTTCTTTATAAATCTTAAAAACAATGAGGTAAGGGAAACCGGGAATTAGTGCTTCTCTGTATTGTCGGTTTCCTTTACTACCATAACTCAGAGGTCTTAAAGATATTTTTTCAATTTTCTTTTCAACAGCATTCACAAATCTGTCTGCCAATTCTTCAGATATATTTTCATACCAGTCAGAGGCTTTTATGATGTCCTTTTTTGCAAGCGGATGAAGTGTGTAAGTGTAAGTCATTACGCTTTAGCTATCCTGCTTTTTCTTTTTTTTGCAATTGTTTCTTTTACGTCTTTCATTGTAACTCCTTTTACAATGCCGCCTTCTACTTCTGCTACACGTTTGTCAAGTTCAGCCATATATTCATCGTCATTCCACCACTCCTCATCTTCACCAGCAATGGACTTTATCACACTTAAAACCACTTGTTGCTCACGTGTGTTCAACCGGCTTAAATAGTGATTGATTTCTTTTTCCAGAGGTTTTGTAGTTTCCATCTTTTTTATTTTAAATAACTTTACTACGAATAGTTTTCCTTTATTTTAATTGACAGATCATTTTTGCTTGTTGTTGTATTATCCAGGTTCATAAATCCTCCATGTCCTTCCTGTATTTCCGTTTAGGAGATTTCTTTGCATGGTGTATTGAACTGATGTAAATCTCTTGCTTGTCATTGTTAATTTTGTAAACTATCTGATATGGGAAACAATCTACAGACACCTCTCTGAATGTTCCATTTCCCTTACTGCTATAATGGTGGGGATGCAATAGAATTTGATTAATTTTCATTTCGCGACTGCATCAAAAAATCTTTGTCCCAATCCTTCCTCTTTTTCTTCGTACCACTCATACGCCTCTATGTAATCCAAACTAATTAAAGGATGGAACTTAGCAAAATAGCTCATGATACTTTTTCTTTCTTGAGTCTATATGTTTCCTTCGCCATAGTCTCTAATTCTTTTAGCGAGACTCCTTTTACTGTACCGGTTTCTAATTCGAGTGTGCGCCGTTCAATTTCCGCTCTGTACTCATTATCATCACCCCTTTCACCTTCCTCTCCAGCAAAAGTTTTTACGAGGCTAAGAACCACTTCTTTTTCATGAACACTTAACCTGCCCAGGTAGCTGATAATTTCGCTATCTAAAGTTTTAACGGCTTCCATTTTTTTTATTTTAAACAAATTTACAAAGAATCTTTCTCTACTTCCCCTCCATATGCTTTGCAGTCGCAGCAAGTGTTTCATAAAACTCCTCGCCATATTTTCTGATGATCGAATCTTTCAGAAAAATATAGACAGGCACCTTCAGTTTTTTGCCCAGTTTGCAGGCGGCGGCGCACAGGTCTTCACGCGGCTCATAGTTCACATAGTCGGTTTGGTTGTCTTTGCTTTTTTTGATCCTGATGGGGAAAAGGTGGCAACTAATCGGCTTCCTCCACGTTATTTTTCCCTCATTATATGCCTGCTCAATGGCGCATTTTATAATGCCAAGGTTGTCGCGGTAGCCGTATGCACAAATCCTGCTTTTAATGGTCGGCGTCACCCAGCCAAACTCCTGGTCATACACATATTTTCCCGCTTTTTCCACCTCACGAATGCCCTCTGCGGTCATGTATTCTTTCACACTTTCCCAGGCATTTATGAGTTCGTTCAGTTCCTGTGTTTCCAGTGGGGCGCCGGCATCGCCATCTTCGCAGCAGCCGCCTTTGCATTTGCTCAGGTCGCACACAAACTGCTCGCTCACCACGTCATCGCTTACCAGCACATTGCCTATTGATATCATTTTCGTTTATTTTATCCTAAAACATTGATTTTCAGCCCAAATTTCTCAATCATTTTACTCATGTTTCCGCTAATTCTACTCATTTTCCCAATCATTTTACTCATTTTTCCAATAATTCTACTCATTTTCCCTTTTGTTTTACTCGTTTACCCAATTATTTTACTCATTTCCCCATTATTTTACTCGTTTTTCCAATTACTTTACTCGTTTTTCCAATTATTTTACTCATTTTACTAATAATTTCTCCCGGAAATCTGATAATTCTCCCCATTTTTTCAATAATTTCCCCCGAAAATTTTATTATTTCTCCTACACAATGGCTTCAATTTGTACAAAAAATCCCTTCGCCCATCAAAATTATGTCCATCTCCGAATCTTTTATTTTCCTCAAATATTTAATGCCCTATTTGCTTTTCCAAGCGATCTTTTTTTTTGTCCGGGCTTTAGGTTCTTTGTGGATCATCGTTGTGTCACTCCCTTGTACGGCATCGCTTCATTCAGCTTTTTCCATGTTTTGCTTGCTGATCATTTTGCCAGCGGCAAAAACTAAATAACAAAGAGAGAAGAAAGCCACAATTCTCTTTTCAAATGTTTCATTTCGCAATCAAAAAACCTGCATCCGCCCTACGTTTCGTTTCATTTTTGTCGGGTATCATTTTCATTCACTTCCACCTGAATGTGTTGATCAGGTGCTTCACATCCT